>NZ_JAAVJD010000008.1 GCF_012033735.1 Streptomyces lonarensis
TCGGAGGTACGAGCCGAACAGATGGACCTCGGTGACAAGGCCCACCGGCCACTGCTGCTCCTCCAACCGGTCAAGCATCTCCCCGATGAGCAACGTCGCATGCTCTCGCTTCACAGCACCCCCCCGTAGACCAGTCCCACCGAAGCCAGGTTCACACACCCGCCGTACCCGGCGCAGGCAGTTGACCGAGCCCCCTACCCCGGCGACCGGGCCACCCCGCCGGCGGTCAGGGGCGGCGGCGGGTCAGGGATGCAGGCGATACCGCCGAGGCCGGCTCCAGGAGTGATGGGCGCAGGGGGCAGGCCGGGGCGCCGGTCCGGACGGGAACGAGGCAGGGACGGGAACGAGGCAGGGACGGGAACGAGGCAGGGGTCGATGGCGGCGTCGGCCGGCGACGGCGGGCCGGTGATCGTGGCGCGCGCCGAGGCGGTCGCCGCGCTGGTCGGTTGGGTGCGCTGACGGCCTGACGGCCGGCTCCGGAAGTAAGGCCGGCCGTCAGCGTGGGGTGTCAGACGGTGGAGGCAAGCCAGCCGATGGTCTCGGTGGTGTGCTTGCCGTCGCTCTTGGTGGCGCCGGCGTAGACCTCGTTCATGCGGATGAGGAACCCGGTGGTGGTGACCTCGTGGATGCGGATACCCGGGGTCTCGGGTCCGTTGAAGGTCTGGGTGAGCGGGAAGACCACGACGTCGCTGCCCGCGGGGAACGGGGTCGGGAAGGTGACCCGGGTGAAGGTGGAGGTGTTGCCGCCGGTGGTCTCGATCGCGTTGTCGGACCGCAGGTCGATCTTGCCGGTCTGGATGAAGCTCATCGTGGTGGCTCCGTTCTGTGGTGTCCGTGGCCTGGTGGTTCTGGCTCTTGCTATTGGACCGGGCGGGGACGGCAGAGCCGGGCGGGGTGTGCGAAGTCCCCACGGACGAGGGAGCGCCCGCGCGGTAGCGGCCCGCTGCCCCCGGAACGTGCATTCGGGGCGCCCCTGGAGGCCCTGGCTCGGACGGGATCGGCCCGGTCGGGTGTCAGCGCGGGGCGGTCCGGGCGAGGAGCGCCTCCAGGTCACCGGCGACCGCCATCAGGCGCTCGGACTCGCGCGGATCGTCGGCGGCGAGGCGACCGGCGGCGAACGACAGCTCGCGCGCCGCGCGCCGGACCGCGTGCCGGAGGTCGGCGGTGTGCAGCTGCTCGGCGGGGAAGCCGGTCATCACATCGCGCGCGTTGCGCCAGCCGTAGATCTGCTGGGCCGGGTCCCCGACGCACACCCGCTGCGCGTCCCGGGCGAGGAAGACCTCCTCCAGGACGGGATTGGTGTCCTGGGCCTCGTCCAGCAGGACGAAGGCCGCCCCGAGCTGCGGGGACGTCATCGCCCACAGCTTCATGTAGTGGTCGTGCTCGAACCGCAGCCGGCCCACGGGCGAGCAGATGTCCTCCCACGCACGGTGTGCGTAGGGCAGCAGGGTGCGGGCGAGATAGTCCTGGCCGGGGCCGTCGAGGCCGTTGACCGGCTCCATGTGGCGGGCCATGACCCGCCGGTCGGTGGTGTAGCAGAACTTGCGGACCATGCCCATCACCAGGCGCGCGGCGTGAGTGACCTCGATCTGGCGGGAGTTGACATTGAGGTCGCGGGTGATGCCGAGCAGGCGGGCGGTGTGCTTGGCGGGGATCCTCGCCGAGGCGTCCAGACGCTCACGGTAGTGGTGGCCGACAGCCCTGAAGGCCAGGGAGTGCGCGGTACGGCACTCCACATTCGGCCCGAACCGCCCGCGGGCGTCGTCGGCGATCGCCCGGTTGAACGCCACGTACAGCCCGCATTTGCGGGTCGCGCTGCCCATCAAAATCAACGTGGACGTCTTGCCCGTCCCGGCACCTGCGACCAGGGCCAGGTCCCGGCCGGAGGCGAACACCTCACGGGCAGCCTGCTGCTCCTTCGTCGGCTCCATGGCCACGAATTCCTCTCTGGGAAGCGCGGCTTCATGTACCGCAGCCCCAGAGGCTGGACCAGTCGATGACCAAACGTCAGTACAGTCATACGTTCGGTAGCCAGTTCCGGCCGAATCCGGACGGGCGTACAAGTGAGCGCCGCGGACCGGTGCGCTGCCGGTTCTTCCCTCCCCGCACCTTGGTGCGATGCCCCCCGACGGCGGCAATCAGGCCAGCGAACTTTCCTGATTCCGGGAAGAGTTGTCAGTCCCGGTTTCCATGCTGCCGCAGGCAAGGAAACCGCTGGGCACCGCGCTGATGCGCGGTCATGCGATCACATGGGAGGTGCGGGATACCGACGTGTACCCGCCGGGCCAAGTCGACCCGGCGCTTATGCCGACGCGAGGCCGCCGAGTGGCCCCGCTACAACGATCTCGCCGCCCCCGTGGTGGCGTGCGCCAGCCACCTCACGCCGGCGGAATGGGCCGCCTGCCAGGAAGCCCGCGCCCGGGCGAACGCCGAGTGGTCCGCCCGCCGGGCAGCGGAGGCGGCCGCACACGAAGAACAGGGCGAACAGGCGCAGCCTGCGCCGGCCGTGGCACGCTATGTCCCCCGGCCGTGCACCGGCCAGTGCGTCTCCCAGGAACGTGCCTGGGGCCGCGACGCCGACAGCGCCTCCAGCCTGTGCGCGACCTGCGACGGCTACGTGTGCCTGGCCTGCGGCGAGGCCGAAGTCGACGGCATCTTGGACTTCTGCGGCCGGTGCGCGGCGTTCGAGTCGGAGATGGACCAGGAGCCGGACGCGGTCTGGGGCGGTGAGATCGACACCGGGCCCGAGCCGCGCATGCGGCTGACCGCGATGGTGCACCAGATCGTCGCGGCCACCGGCACCCCATACCGCGACGTCAACGCCCGCATCAACCGGACCATCGGGGTGCACACCCGCGTCGGAGCCGACGAGCAGGTGATCCGACGCGGGTGTGCACCCCGGCCGCCCGCGACTGGCTCGACCAACGCCTCCCAAGCCCCCAGCCGGACGCCACCGCTGCACCCGACATGCCCGATCCCGGCGCGAGGACAGTGACCGCGGAGCATGTCGAGCCCTCTGCGGTGGCCGAAGGCGCTGCGCGCGAGGGCGGCCGGGTACTACGGTCAGCGCCCGTGGACGCCCCCGCACCACGCCCTGCCGACGACTCCGTCGGCGAGCACGCCGAGCTGACCGTGACCGTCCGCCTGACCGGCCAGAGCGCCGGGCGCCTGCGCCGCGCGGCCGAGATCCAGCAGCGGCCCGTCGAGGAGCTCGCAGCCGAGAGCATCAGCGACGAGGTGCACCGGGACGTGCACGAGGCGCTGTACAGCGGCAGCGACCCGTACGCGGCCACCCTCGACGGCCTCGCCAAGCGCCTCGCACTCATCGTCCGCGAACTGGGTACCCCGCCCTCCGGCGCCGCCGCGCACGTGATCGCCCAGGCAGCTGCCGAACAGCACGGGCCCCTGCCCGAAGAATGGCACCAGCGCATGCTCGAACAGCTCACCGAGATGTGGTCCAGGCGCACCGCCGAGTTCAGCGCGCGCCCCGACGGCTCCGTCGGCCCGCTAGAGGACACGAAGGTCCACGCGATGGTCACCCCCGCGCAGTGGGATGCCCTGGCCCGCATCGGCGCACCCGGCAGCACCGCACTGGGCGCGCAACAGGCCCTCGAGGCCGGGATCGCCGCCCTCGACCGGTGACCGCAACCGGGCGCGTCCGGTCCGGAGGCCAGTGCCCGAGTCGGGAATTGCTTGGCAGCCCAGCGGACGGTGGACGATCTGGACGGCCGGTCCGGCTGGTGCCGCCGGCGTCGGGGTGTAGCGCCCGGCTGGTGGGGTGGCGGCCGAGCGGCGTCGTCAGCCGGATCCGCGCTCGTGATCAGGGCTCAGCTCGGGCAGGCCGTCTCGGCAGCCGTTGGCGGGTCCCGGTGCGCGCCTGGGGCGTGAGCGCACGATGATCGCGTCGGCCTTCCCGAGGCCGTCGTCGCGCCATCCGGCGCAGCGACCCCGGGGGCCCTTGTAGGGGTTCCCCCGATGCTCGGGCTGCGCGTCCGGTGGCACGGTGGCTCGGTCCGCGCCGGCTCCCGGCGTGCGGCGGCGGGCTGACCCGGCTGTGAGGGGGAACCATGCAGGCGTTCGCACTCGATGTACTGCTCGACCGGCTACTGGCCGATGAGGACGCCGAGGGCTGGGGCACCGACGAGGAGGAGGTCTGGTACCGGGTCACTGCGCCCGGGGCGCCGGACCGCGTACAGGGCTGGAAACTCCATGTGGCGGCGACGCGGCTCTCGGCGCCGGAGGTTCTGCACCGGTCCGCCCGGGTGCTGATCGCCGGTGGCTGTTCCTTCAAGTTCGCCAAGAACACCCGGATCGTCGAGGAGATGACCGGGGCCCGCTACGACCGGGCGCAGTGCGGCAAGTTTCTGACTGCCTACCCGCGGGATGACGCCCACCTGCGCGAGCTGGCTGCGGCACTCGACGAGGCGACGGCGGGGCTGCCCGGCCCGGCCGTGCTCTCTGACCGCCCGTACCGGCGCGGCGGGCTGGTCTCCTACCGGTTCGGTGCGTTCCGGGGGGTGCCGGTGCTCACCGACGACGGGGTCTTCGAGGGCCGGCTCCGCACGCCGGACGGCGGCACCGCTCCGGACGTGCGCAAGCCGTGGTTCTGCCCGCCGTCCTGGGCGGAGCTCCCTGTTCCGGGAGCGGCGGCACGTCCGCCCGCGGTGGCCTCGCCCGCTCCGGTGTTGCTGGCGGGGCGGTTCGTGGTCCGCGAGGCGATCCGTCACTCGGCCCGCGGCGGCGTCTACCGGGCGCAGGACCAGCGAACCGGCGCGGAGGTCGTGATCAAGCAGGCCCGCGCCCACGTCCACAGCGGGTTGCCCGCCGAGGACGCCCGGGACGGGCTGCGCCGGGAGGAGGCCGCGCTGCGCGCGCTCGGCGCGGTCTGCCCGGCGGTTGTGCTCTCCTTCGAGGCGGACGGTCATCTCTTTCTGGCGCAGGAGCTGGTGCCGGGCGAGACGTTGAACTCCTGGGTGAAGGACCGCCACGCCGACGACGGCGGGCTCTCCCCGGCGCGCGCGGTCCGGCTCGCGCGGAAGCTGACCGGGCTGGTGGCCGCGGTGCACGCCGCCGGTCTGGTGCACCAGGACATCTCGCCCAACAACCTGATGGTCACGCCTGATGAGGACGTACGGCTGATCGACCCCGAGTGGGCGAGCGCCCCCGGCGCTTGGACCAACCGCGTGTACACACCGGGCTACGGCGCGCCCGAGCAGGTCCGGGCTGCGGGCCCCGGTCCGGGCCCCGGGCAGGCCGTGGACCTTTTCGGACTGGGCGCGGTGCTGTGGTTCGTGGCGACCGGCGTGGCGCCACTGCTGCCGCCGGACGACCCGGACCCGCGCGCCCCGCTGGAGCGGTTGGAGCCGGTGTCGGCGCTGCTCGCACCGGACCGCCCGGCGCTGGTTCCGCTCACTCCGGTGATCCGTGGGCTCCTGCACGCCGAGCCGGAGGAGCGGTGGAGCACGGAACGGGTGATGCGGGCGCTGCGAGGTGCTGTGCGCGATCGGGCGGACCAGGGGGGCGCCACGGACCCGTCGCGGGTGGCCTACGAGTCGCGGCTGGGCCGCCGACTGGTCGCGGACGGGTTGACCCATCTGGTCCGTGCGATGGCTGCGCCGGACGCGACGGCCACCCCGGGGATGCCCGAGCGGCTCTGGCCCAGTGACGACTTCGGCGGCCGGACCGACCCGTGCAATGTGCAGCACGGCGCGGCGGGAGTGCTGGCCACGTTCACGCGGGCCGCCGCGTTGTCGGGCGACGGTCCCGTCGGTGGGGCGGACGGCGGGAGCCTGCGCGAGGTCTGCGCCCGGATCGCCGGGTGGATCGATGTCCGGCGGGAGACGATCCCGCGGCTGCTGCCCGGCCTGTACTTCGGCCGCTCAGGCACCGCTTGGGCGCTGTACGACGCAGGGCGTCTGCTGGGCGACGAGCGGCTGACCTCGCATGCAGCCGAGTTGGGCCGCGCGGTTCCGGTCCGCTGGCCCAATCCGGACGTCTGCCACGGCGCGGCCGGATCCGGGTTCGCGCAGCTGCACCTGTGGCGGGCCACCGGCGAGCAGAGCTTCCTGGACCGGGCTGCCGAGTGCGCACAGGGACTGGCGCTCGCTGCGGAACGGGACGGCGACCGGGTGATGTGGGAGGTTCCGCAGACCGTCGACTCGCAGTTGGCGGGTATCCGCTATCTGGGCTTCGCGCACGGTGTCGCGGGAATCGGGGCGTTCATGCTGGCCGCGGCCGAGGCGACCGGGGAGGACCGCTACCGCGAGCTGGCGCTGGCTGCCGGACTGACGCTCGCCGCAGAAGCCGAGCGGGGCCCGTGGGGCGCCCGCTGGCGCGCGGATGTCCGCGACAAGCACGGGGAGACCATGCTGTACCACTGGTGCAGCGGAGCGTCCGGGGTCGGCACGTTCCTGGTCCGGCTGGCCGCCTCGACCGGGGACGCCGACATGCTGCGGCTCGCCGAGGAGGCGGGCGCTGCCTGCCACGGGGCACGCTGGAACTCGACCACCGCTGCTTGCCACGGGTTGGCCGGCGACGGTCAGTTCCTGCTGGACCTCGCCGAGGCGGTGCCCGGTGGTCCCTACCGCCGCTGGGCGGGCGAGATGGCGCTGGCCCTGGATGCTCGGCACGCCCTGCGCGAGGGTCTGCGTGTGATCCCCGACGAGTCCGGCCTCGGGTTGCGCGCCGACGCGCAGACCGGAATGGCCGGCTCCCTGGACTTCCTGCTCCGCCTGGAGTACGGCGGCCCCCGCCCCTGGATGGCCGACGCGCCGTCCGTCGGGGCGGGGTCCGCCGGCCCGGCGGCGGCGGGGAGCCGGGCATGAGCCCGGCAGCACCACAGGTCATCGGTCCTTCGGCCTCGCCGCCCGGCTTGTCCGACAGGACCGCTACCGCCTCCGGTCCCCCGTCCTCGGGGCTCCGGCCGAACTGAGGGAGAGCCCATGAACTCCGAGATCCAGGCCCCGATCGAGACCAGCATCGACGCCCTGCAGCAGCTGCCGTCGTTCAACGAGACCGGCCCGGGCGTCTGCGAGCAGACGTGCAACGGCGGCTTCACCTGCCTGGTCACGGTCTACCCGACCCAGTGACCACGGGTGGGGCCCACCGCCGGAATCTGCCCGGTGGCACTCCGGTTCCTGCCCGGGCGCCGCACGGTGGCCCCGGTCTCCATACCGGGACGACCTGCGGCGGCGCGGGTGCCACCGGCACCGGGGAGCCGGCCACCCGGGCTCCCGGCCGGGCACCCACTGCACTGTCCGAATTTACGCGCCACCCATCGTAAGGAGAACACCATGACCTCCGATCTCGACAGGCTCCAGGAAATGCCCGCCCAGTTCGAGGGCGTCACCGCGGCCTGCACCGTCACGTGTGGCGACTCCGGGACCTGTTCGGGCGGCGGCACCTGCATGCTGACCGGCGACCAGAAGCCCATGCTGTAATGACGACGCCGGAGCCCGCCGGGACGGGACAGCCGCGGATCGACCTCGCGCGCGGCCGGGTGCTGCTGGCAGCGACCGGCAGCATCACCGTTGTGGGCCTGCCTGAGTGGATCTCCATGCTGCGCGCCCGCTTCGGCTGGACCGTGCGGGTGTGTCTGACCCACTCGGCGGACCAGCTGGTCTCTCGGCGGGCTCTGGCGGCCGTGTCCGGTTCCCCCGTGGACGGCCCCTCCTGGGAGACCGAGCGCGGGGTGGTCCCCCATCAGGAGCTGGCCGCCTGGCCGGATCTGGTGATCGTCGCCCCTGCTTCCCTGAACTTCCTCGCCAAACTGGCCCACGGCATGGCTGACAGCCTGGCGCTGACCGCGGTGCTCTCGACCCGGGCCCCGGTGGTGATCGCGCCGAGCCTGCCGGAGGCCGCCGCGGTACGGCCCTCGGTGCAGCGCAACCTCGCGCTGCTGGCTGAGGACGGCCACCGGGTGGTGCCGATGGAGCCCGCCTACTCGGTGCACCAGCAGGCCATGATCGCCACGGGGATGCCGCGCTGGCCCGCCATTCTCAGACATGCCGCCGCGGCGGTCGCCGACCGCGGCACGGGCACGGTCACCACTGCAGCCTCCTCCGGTGGCACCGGCCCGGTGACCGGGTCCGCTTCCGGGGAGGCGGTCCTGCGATGACCGCCCGTCAGTCCGCTGCCGAAGGGGTCGCCGGGCCGCCACCGGTCACCGCGAATGCCCTACTGAGCGGCGGCGCCCGCCAGGCGCGCGGCAGGCTCCTGCTCCTCACCGTGCTGATGCTGGTCCGCGGCGGCCTGGCGCTGGCCGCCCCGGCGCTGCTGGCCACGGCTGTCGATGCGATGCTGACCGGCGGTTCGCTGCGGCCGGCACTGCTGTGCGGCGCCGTGCTGGTCGGCGGCGCCGTGTTGGAAACGCTTCTCAGTCCCCTGGCGGCCACCGCCTCCGCACGCGGCACCCGCTGGCTGCGGTTGCGCGCCATGCGGCACTTCCTCGGCCTCGGGGCCCGGCCCCCGCTGCAGGAGGGCGAGGCGGTCACCCATCTCACTCAAGCCGCGCCGCAGGCCGGGTCGTTGCCGGTTTCCGCGGTCAGTTGGGCGGTCAGCCTCTCTGGTGCTCTCGGCGGCTTCGTGGCGCTCTGGCTGATCGACTGGCAGGTCGGCCTCGCCTTCACCGTGGCGGTGCCCGTGGTGGTGCTGCTCGCCAAGCTCTTCGTCGGCCGGGCGGTCCGGGCGCACGACGCCTATCTCGCTGCTCAGGCAGGCATCGCCACCCGGCTGATGACCGCGCTGTCCGGAGCCCGTACGATCCGCGCCTGCGGCACCCTGCAGGCCGAGAACGAGCGGGTGCTCGCCCCGCTCGCCGACGTCTCCGCAGCCGGGCGGCGGATGTGGGGGCTCCAGCGGAACGTGGTCTGGCAGCTGACGCTGCTCGCCTCGCTGACCGAGGCGACCGTCCTGGCAGTGGCCGGCCTGGGGGTGGTCCACGGCCGGGTCTCCCCCGGCGCGATGCTCGCCGTCATCGGCTACCTCGCCCTGGCGTTCCAGGGCGTTCAGCAGATCGAGGGCCTCTACGGGCTGGCCATGGCGCGCTCCGCCGCCGGACGGATCGCGCGGGCGCTCTCGGCTCCCGCGGTCGACTATGGCGACCGCCCGGTGCCGGCCGGGCCCGGAGCCCTGAGCCTGCGCAGCGTCACCGTCCTGGCCGCGGGGCAACGGACCGCGGCTGGGGAAGGCGGCGGCTCGGACAGTGGGGAGGCCACGGACGCGGGCTCCGGGAACGGCGCGCCGCTGCTCGACCGACTGGATCTGGAGATCCCCGGCGGCAGCGCCGTCGGCCTCGTCGGGCTGACCGGCTCCGGCAAGAGCCTGCTGGCCCGGCTACCGGGCCGGCTGACCGATCCCGATGCCGGAGAGGTGCTGCTGGACGGCGTGCCGGTCCGGGAACTGAGCCGGGCAGCGCTGCGTTCCGCGGTCACCTACGCCTTCGAGGAGCCGCGGCTGGTCGGCGCCACCCTCGCCGACGCCCTCGGCTACGGCGCGCAGGAGGGCAGCGGGCGGACGCCGGATGTCCGCGCGGCCGCCGTCGCCGCCCGGGCCGATCGCTTCGTACGGCTGCTGCCGGAGGGCTACGACACCCCGCTCGCCGACGCTCCCATGTCCGGCGGTGAACGCCAGAGGCTGGGGCTGGCCCGCACCCTGGCCCGGGACGCCCGGGTCTATGTGCTGGACGACGCGACGTCCGGGCTGGACACCGTCACCGAGGCCGAGGTGAGCGCCGCCCTCACCTCTGCGTTGGCCGGCCGGACCCGGCTGGTGGTCGCCCGGCGGGTTGCCACCGCGGCCCGCTGCGATCTGGTGGCCTGGCTGGCGGACGGCAGAGTCCGGGAGCTGGCGCCGCACCGGGAGCTGTGGCGCCACGCGGAGTACCGCGCGGTGTTCGGCGCCGGAGAGGGCGACGCCGCCGAGAACGCACCGACCACCGGGGAGGAGGCGGCGTGTCCCGCGCGCTGACCGAGGAGATACCGGCCGGACCCGCCCTGCGGCTGCTCCGCGACGGATTGCGCGGCAGCGCCCCGCAGCTGCGCCGCGCCGCCGCGTGGTCGTTGCTGGAGGCAGCGCCCGCCGCGGCGGCGGGTGCCGTGGTCGCGACAGCGCTGGACCGCGGGTTCCTCGCCGGCGACGCCGGCGTCGGCCTCGCCTGGCTCGCCCTGCTGGTGGTCCTCTACACGCTGCGGGCCCTGGCCGAGCGCGCCGTCTTCGGCCCGCTGGCGGAGACAGTCGAGCCGCTGCGCGACGTGCTGGTCCGCCGGGTCGTCCACGGCTCCCTCCACCACGCGGTGCACCGGACCCGGCTGGTGGACGCCGCAGGGGTCTCCCGGCTCACCACCCAGTGCGACGGTGTGCGAGGCATCACCGGAGCGCTGCTGCGCACCGCCCGGCCACTGGTGGTCACCCTGTTCGCCGCCTCGGCCGGACTCGCGGCGCTGGAGCCGGTGTTGGCCGCGATCGTGATGCCGCCGCTGGTGCTGTCGGTGGGACTCTTCCTTCTGGTCATGCGCTCGCTGCTGCGGCGGCGGCTCGCTCTGCTGCTCGCCGAGGAGGGCCTCGCGGCCACGGGAGGCGAGGTGCTGACGGCCGGCCGCGACATCACGGCACTCGGCGCGGAGGAACGGGCGCAGGCCGAGGTGGCCGGTGCCGCCGACGCGGCGCTGCGCGCCTCGGTCACGGTCGCGTGGGGGGAAGCGCTGCGGCTGCCGGTGCTGCTGCTCGGCGGCTACCTGCCGATGGTTGCGCTGCTGCTGGCCGGCCCGTCACTGGTCGGTCAGGGCACCGTCACGGGCGGCGCGATGGTCGGGGCGGTGGTCTATCTGACCTCCTATCTGATTCCGGCGCTGCGCATGATGACCGGTACGGTCGCCGGGTACTGGTGCCAGATGCGGGTGCTGCTGGCCCGGCTGGCGCTTGCCACGGCCGTTCCGTCGCCGCCCGCTGCGGAGCCCACCGCGGCGGCCGCGCCGCCCGACGGGCACGGCCTGGAGGTCCGCGAGCTGACGTTCCGGTACGGTCCGCACGCCGATCCGGTGCTGCGGGAGTTGGATCTGCGGATACCCGAGGGCGGTCATCTGGCGATCGTGGGCCCCAGCGGCGTCGGCAAGTCGACGCTCGCGGGTCTCCTTTCCGGGCTGGAGCGGCCGGGGGGCGGCCGGGTGCTGCTCGGCGGCCGGCCGGTGACGGACCTGCCGGAGGCACTGCGCTGCCGGTTGGTCGCGCTGGTACCGCAGGAGGCGTACGTCTTCCCGGGAACGCTGCGGGAGAACCTCGGATACCTGGTGCCCGGTGCGGAGGACGCGCGGCTGGAGCGGAGTGTGGCGGCGGTCGGTGCGCAGGCGCTGGTGCACCGGCTGGGCGGGCTGGACGCCGAGCTGGCGGACCCGGCCGGTGAACTCTCCGGTGGGGAGCGGCAGCTGATCGCCCTGGCTCGGGTGCACGCCTCGCCGGCCCTGGTGGTGGTGCTGGACGAGGCCACCAGCCAGCTGGACATGGGGGCGGAGGCACTGGCCGAGCGTGCGTTCGCGGAGCGGCCCGGCACCTTGGTGGTGGTCGCGCACCGGTTGAGCACGGCTGTTCGGGCGCGGCGGGTGCTGCTGCTCGACGGTGACCGGCCGGTGAGCGGCACGCACGCCGAACTGCTCGGCGCCAGCCCGTCGTACGCGGCGCTGGTCGGTCACTGGAACGCCGGGGCGGCGCAGGAGCCGACGGTGTCGCGGACCGGGCCCGCCGGGCGAACGGCCGACCCGGCGCACGCCTAGCGGGGGCGCGCCGGGTCGCCGCGGTCGGGGTGGTGGAGACGGCGCCGATGTCGCTCGTGGGGGTGGGCGATGAGCGGCTTGTTGGGCCGCGTGCGGTCAGCGCACTGCGGCGAGCACGGCGGTCAGCTCGGCGCGGGAGCGGACGCCGGCCTTGCGGAAGATGCGGGTGAGGTGCGTCTCGACCGTCTTGACCGAGACGAACAGCGCTGCGGCGATCTCTCGGTTGGGCAAGCCTTGTCGGACCAGGTCGGTGATCTCCTGCTCCCGGCCGGAGAGCTCCGGTCCGCGGCGCCGGCGGCGGGCGCCGAGGGCGCGCTGGCGGTCGGCGGCCAGTCGGGTGAGCCAGGGGGAGCCGGTCCGCTCGGCGAGGGACTTCGCGCGGTGCGTCTCGCGTTCCGCGTCCGCCGGCCGGTCCGCGGCCAGGTGGGCACGGGCCCGTAGCAGGCGGGCGGCGCACTCCAGCAGCACTGCGCCTCCGGCCGCGTACCGGTCGCTCTCGTGCGGTCCGGGCGTGTGCTCCTCCGGTCCGCCCGGTGCGGCGAGCGCTTCGGCGAGGCGGATCAGAGCGGCCGTCTCCGGTCCGCACCGGTGGTCGTGGGTGGCCTGGCCCGCACCGGGGCCGCGCGTCCACCGTGCGGCGAGGAGCTCCAGGTCGTGGGCGGATACTGCGAGGTCGGGTCGGTCCACGTCGAAGGCGGCCAGGCCGGCGGTCCGGGCGGCGGCGACAGCGTCCGCCGGTCGGCCGAGGCCGAGCAGCACTCGACCGCGGGCGGTCAGCAGCATCGGCAGGCGGCCGCTGCGGCCGCACCGTTCGGCGGCCCGCACCGCGCGGCCGAGAAGGCGCTCGGCGTCGGCCCACCGTTGCTCGTGCAGCCAGGCACGGGCAAGCCGTTCCGCGGTGTCCAGGCGGGCGGCGAGCGCCGCGTCGCCGAGCCGCTCCAGCAGCTGCCCGGCGCGGTGGGCCGCGTCCGGCGCGGGCTCTCCGGCCAGCGCGGCGGCCAGTGCCTCGCTGGCGGCGGTGTCCAGACATGGGCCGGGCGGTTCGGTGTGCGGACCGTTCGGCAGCAGTGCGGTGACCGCGGCGCAGTCGCCACGTTCGGCGGCGAGAGCTGCGAGCGGTGCGTCCAGGGCACCGGCGGGCAGCACGGGTTGCTCGGCCTCCAGGAGCGCGCGGGCCTCCGGGCCGTGGCCGGCTCCTTGCTCCAGTGCGGCGTGCAGGGTGACCACCTCGGCCCAGCTCGCGGGGTCCGCCTCCACCAGCAGCACTCTCAGTTCCGGGAGGAGTTCGCGGCATACCCGAAGGCGGCCGACGCGTTCCGCGGCGCGGTAGCGGTCGAGCAGCACGGCGCGACGGGCCGCTGCGTCGCCTGACCCGGGGGCGATCCGGTGCGCGGCGTCCAGCCAGCGTGCGGCACGGGTGGGGGCGACGGGGAGGTCGTGGTCGGCGGCCGCGCGCAGTACGGCGACTGCCGCGTGGTCACCGGGGGTGGCCGAGCGGGCCAGGTGCGGGGCACGGTCGGTGGGTGTGGCGCCTGCGCCGAGCAGGGCGTCGGCCGCTCGGGCGTGTGCGGCGAGGCGCCAGCCGGGCGGGGTCCGGGCGTGGATGACCGCGCCGAGGAGCGTGTGGCGGAAGCGGAAGCAGGGCCCGTCGGCCTCGGCACGGACGATGTCCAGGGCGGCGAGGGCGTCGAGCTCGCCGAGGACCGCCTCGGTGTCCCGGCCGCACACTGCGGCGGTGACGGCGGGGTCGAAAGTGTCACCGACAACGGCCGCGGCGCGGGCCACGGCGAGCTGAGCCGCACTCAACTGGGCGAGTTCACGGCGCAGTGCGGTTCCCGGGTCGGCGGGAAGGGGGCCGCGGAAGCGTCCGGTCTGGGTGAGCTCGCGGAGTTCGGCGTCGGGAAGTCCGGTGAGCAGCGGCAGCCAGCCGGGGACGCCCCCGGTTAGCCGGTAGAGCCGTTCGCGGCGCGGATCGGAGGTGGCGGCCGGCAGGAGCGGGTCGAACTCTGCGGGGCTCAGCGGTCCGAGGGTGATCCGCTCGGTGTGCCAGGCCGGGTCGGCCGCGGTCAGCGCGAGGGTGTGACGGGCGGTCAGCTGGCGGGGACGGACGGCGCAGGCGACCACCGTGGGCACAGTGGGGCTGCGGTCGAGCAGCCGGTGCACCGGGTCCCAGGAGGCACCGGCCAAGCGGTGCAGGTCGTCGAGGCAGTTGAGGACGCCGGGCACGGCGCCGGCGGGACGCCGCACCGCCCGCAGGCCGCGGTGGCCGGCGCGGGCGGCGAGTCCGTCCAGCAGCCGGGTCTTGCCGAGACCGGGGTCGCCGGCGATCTCCAGCAGGACCGAGCCGCCGTTCCGCTGTGCGGCAGCAAGGGTGTCCAGTACGGCCTCGGGGCGGGGGTCCGCAGGGTCCGCGCCGCGGGCGCGGACGGCTCGGACGGCCTGCCGGGGACGGTCCACGGGTACTGCCTCTCCCACTGCTGCTCCTCCCCGTCCGCGCGGGGCGCGGCCGCTGCGTTCTGACCGGCCGGCCGGGGGCCGTCGGGCGGGTGCGTCGCTGCCGGCGGTCCCGGGCGGCGGCGTACCGCCGCCCGGGGCCGCAGGGTTTCAGCAGGCGACGAAGCTCCAGTCGCTGGCGCACTGGAACAGGCTCACGGAGCTGCCGCCGAGGCCGGGCTGGGTCTCGTTGTGCTGCTCGACCATGTCCTGCAGGGCGAGAACGGTGTTCTGGGCCTCCATGGGCCTCTCCTCTCGTCACCGGCGCGGTCGTTCCGCGCCGGACCTGTGGGGAACTGCCGGGGGACGGGTGGGGACCACCGCGTCTCCCGGACACTCGAGGGGCCGGGGCCGTCCCGCGCAACGGCGCGGCGCCCGGCGATTTCAGCCGCGGCGCGCGGCTGGGGCGTCGGCGTCGACCGTGAAGAACGGGTTGGGCGCCGGGGCGAGCAGCTGGGCGAGGAAGAGCAGGACGCCGGCCGAGCCGCTCCACAGCTCTGCGCTGAAGCGGAGCATCTGGTCGCCGAGGAAGCGGACGCCCTCGGGATGGCGGACGGCGCTCTTGAACAGGCCCTGGCCGACGTCGAGGGCGGCCGAGGCGGTGGCCGGGTCGCCGGTGAGGTGGGCGTGCTCGCTGAGCGCGAGGCCGAGTCCGGACAGCCCCTGGTAGAGGCCGGTCATCGCGGTGAAGCGGTGGCCGAGACGAGCGGTGAGCCGGGGCAGCGCGGCGGTCAGACGGTCGTCTTCGGTGTGGCGCAGGCAGCGGGTGACGACCTGGGTCATCCCCGCCGATCCGCTGTAGAGGTAGGGCAGCACCCGGGGGTCCGTACGGGAGACCGGGAAGGCCAGTGTGGGTGCGCTGGGGTCGGGGTCACGGTCGAGTTCCGCGTGCAGCAGGCGGACCGCGACCCGGAGCGGGGCGGACTCGCCGCTGACGGCGGCGAACTGCTGGAGAGCCAGAGCGATGCCGCATCGCCCGTACAGCAGTCCGGTGGCGTCGTCCGGTCCGAGCAGCGGGATGAGGTCGGGTGCGGTGGCGAGGGCGGCGGTGAGTTCGCCGGCCCGGCGGAGGTGGCGCGGATCGCCGGTGTGGCCGTGCAGGGCGAGGTGGGCGAGGGCGACGCCTGCGGCGCCCGAGGCGAGGGTGGCGTCGGTGCCGAGCAACGGGTGGGTGGTGGCGGTGTCCAGCAGGGTGGTGGCCTCGTCGAGCAGTCCGTGGTCGGCGAGGACCCAGGCGACCCCGGCCAGTCCGGTGTGCAGCCCGGGCGGCAGGGCTCCGGGGGACGCCAGCGCTTCGCGGCGGAACTCCTGCAGCACCTCGTCGGGGGCGGTGCGCCCGGCCCGGCGAAGGGCGTGCAGCACGCCGGCGGTGCCGTACATGACGCTGAGTCCGTTGCTGAGCAGCCCTTCGGGAACGGTGGGGAAGACGCGCTCGTCACGGCGGCCGGCGAGAGCGAGCAGGCCATCGGCGGTGCGGTCGCGGAGAGTGGCCAGGGCGGCGGCCGGCGCTGCGGCGACCTCGGCGGGCGTGGGCAGAGCCACCGAGCCGGGCGGCACGCGGTCCTCTGTGTGGTAGCGGCTCAGGCGTTCCCACAGTGGTTCGGGAAAGGGGGCTCGGAGCTGGAGGTCGGCTCTGAGGTGGGCGAGCATGCCGGGGTCGCGCTGGAGGACCTGGTGCAGAGGCATCACCAGGGAGAGGACCAGGGCGCCGAGACCGTAGGTGTCGAAGACGGTGGGGTCGTCGCCGACGAGGGCGGCGGGCGGGGTGAAGCCGGGGGTGGTGATGGCGGTGAGCGGGCCGGCTGTGGGGCTGGCGGCTTCGAAGTCGATCAGCCGGGGGTGGTCGTCCTCGTCGACGAGGACGTTGCCAGGGCTGACGTCGATGAAGACGTGTCCTGTGGCATGCAGTCGCTTGACCGCCGATTCGATGCGCGCGATCAGCCGTTCGGCGCGGGCGAGGTAGGAGGTGATCTCCTCGGCCCCGGAGAGCGCGGCAATCACCGGGTTGTGGCGGGCGCCCCAGGTCATCAGGTTGCTTCCCTCGATGAACTCCGTCACCAGGAAGAGGTGTTCCCACTCCTGGAAGCAGTTCAGCGGCTCGGGGGCGAGTCCGGGGTCCGCTCTGTGCAGGAGACGCAGGGTCTCCGCTTCCCGGCGGAGCCGTGCGCAGGCGTCGCGGCCGTCGGGGCCGACCGCGGTGTGCGGGCGGGCCTCCTTGATGAAGACCTGTCTCCCGGTGGCGAGTTCGCGGCCCTGGTACGTGCCGCCGGAGGTGGTGAAACGGAGTACCCGCTCGAAGGTGTAGCCGCGCAGGGTGTGGGCGGTGGCGCCGGTGGTGCCGGCGGGGGGCTGTTCGGCGCGGAAGGGGTCGGTGATGCCCTCGGGCAGCCGGAAGGAGGGGCGACGGATGTCCTCGACCAGCCGGCCCGCGCCGTCGCGGACGGTGGAGGCGGTGGTGCCGTCGGCGCGCAGCAGCTGCCTGCTGCGAAAGGCGCCGTAGCGGTAGAAGACGATGCCGCGGTCGCCGAAGCGGCGGTCGGAGAGCACGTACGGGCCCTCCTCGCCGTCGAGTTCGGCGGCGAGGCGCTCCATGAGCCGTCGGGCGGCGGGTACGTCGTCGGGGTAGGCGGCGAGGAACTTGCCCACCTGTTCGCGGGCGCCTTGTTTCTGGTGCAGCACTCGGTGGAGCAGCGGGGAGGTGACGTGCTTGAAGCCGATGCCGAGGTCGAAGCAGACAGCGGCGGCGCGCTCCAGTACCGGGGCGAGGCGGTCCGCGCGGGGGGCCACGTGCACCTTCCACCCGCACTCGGCGACGGGCCGGTCGGCCGGCATCCAGGTGGTCCAGACGCCGCGGCGGCCTTCGGCCCAGCCGTCCGGGACGGCGGCGGGTCGGAGCTCGCCGGAAGGGTCGACAGCCAGATGCAGCGGGGAGTAGAAGTCCTGATCTGCGACGGCGAAGCGGTACGGATTGCGCACGTGAACTCTCCCCCTGATCCCCGGACTATCAGCTGAGATGAATGACCTGATGCACACTCACCAACAGCAGCTGACATCCGGGACTCTGGCACAGCCCTCGAAACACTGTCAACTGATCTGAATGGAGAATCACACGGCCATACATCTCAGCTGTCACCACCTACCGGACACCACCCCGCGTCCCCCAGGTGCGAGGCACAACAGCCGCACCCCCCGGGGAGCACCGCCGGCAGCAACGCGTGTCCGTACGCGATCCGCGAGCATCGCGACGGGGCACCTGATCGGCATCGCCGACGAACCAGCTCACCACCGTGACCCGGGGTGGTCGACGCCACGTTCGCAGCCCGCATCCCGTGCAGTACATTTGTACAGTACGAATGTACTACTTCTTGGGAGTGACGCATGAGGTTGCTGATCAGCGGAGTGCACCGGCGTGGAGAACGGCCGTGAGCGGCCGCAAGGACCCCCACGGGCGCCGGCGCACCATGCTCGAGGTCGCGGCACAGGAGATGGCCGACCACGGCTACCAGGCGTTGACTCACCGGAGGGTGGCCGAGCGGGCCGGGGTGTCGCTGAGCTCCACCACCTACCACTTCACTTCCCTGGACGACCTGCGCACCAGCGCCCTGGACGTGCTCGTCGCCCGGACCGAGGAGGACCTGCGTGAGACCGCACAGGCCCTCGAGGCCTGCGGTGGCCGCCCCGAAGGCATCGCCGCGAAGTTCGCCGCCTATCTGAGCGACCACTCCTTGCTGCAGGCCGAGAACGTGCTGTACCACGCCGGGGTGTACGAGCCCGAGATGCGTCCGCTGGCACGGCGCTGGATCGAGGGCATGACGGACATCCTCTCCGCTTACACCTCGCCGGCCGCAGCGCAGGCCACCGCTCTCTACATGGACGGCGTCGTCCTGCACACCCTGATCACCGAACGTCCCACCGGCGAGGCCGAGCTGTGCACGGCCATCGCCGCACTGATGAACGCGTTTCCGGAGAAGAACCCGTGAGTCCGACACAGACCGATCAGGCGCCGGGCCCCACCGCGGACCACCTCTCGCCCCGTCGGCGCTGGGCCGCTCTGGGCGTGCTCGCCGCGAGCCTGCTCGTGGTCGTCATGGATATGACGATCCTCAACGTCGCCCTGCCCGAGATATCGGCCGCGCTGTCGCCCACCGCCGCGCAGCAGCTGTGGATCGTCGACATCTACGCCCTGGTGCTGGCCGGGCTGCTGGTCACCATGAGCACGCTCGGCGACCGTTGGGGTCGCAAACGCATGCTGCTGACCGGCTTCGCGATCTTCGGGGCCGCCTCGCTGGCGATCCTGGTGGTGGAGTCCCCGCCCATGGTCATCGCCGTACGCGCCCTCCTGGGTGTGGGTGGCGCGATGATCATGCCGGCCACACTGTCGATGATCCGCAGCCTGTTCACCGACCCAGCCGAACGCGCCAAGGCGCTGGGCATCTGGGCGGCGGTGGCCTCGCTGGGCGCGGCGGTGGGCCCCATCGTGGGCGGGCTGCTGCTGGAGCACTTCTCCTGGCACGCCGCCTTCCTGATCAACGTGCCGCTCATGGCGGCCGCTCTGGTGGCGGGCGTGCTCCTGCTTCCCGAGGCCCGCAACCCGCGCCCGGGCCGCTGGGACGCTCTGGCCACCGGGCTGTCCATCACCGGCATGGTCGCCCTGGTCTGGGGCATCAAACGCATTGCCAAGGAAGGCCCTGCCGACCTCATGGCGCTCAGCACACTGCTCGCGGCGCTCGCCCTGCTCACCTGGTTCGTGATGCGCTGCCGCAACAGCGACTCCCCGCTGCTGCGCGTACGGCTGTTCGCCATCCCCTCCTTCACTGCCGGCACACTGGCCGCCTTGTTCACCACGCTCGCCATGGGCTCGGCACTGCTGCTGGCCGCGCAGTGGCTGCAGTTGGTGCAGGGGCTGTCGCCGCTCCAGGCGGGCGTCAGGTTGTTGCCGCTGGCCATCGCGGCCGCGGTCGTCTCGCCACTTGCTCCGTACCTGGCCCAGCGCATCGGTGCCCGCGCCGTCCTGGTGGGCGGTCTGGCCCTCTCGAGCGCCGGCTTCACCATCCTGGCCCTGGCCCCCGAGCCGCTCGGCTACGGGCCCGTCGCGGTCTTCCTGGCCCTGCTCGGTGCCGGCATGGGCTCGCTGGCGATCGCCTCGGCGATCATCATGTCCGGCACCCCGGCCGAACACGCCGGCAGCGCTGCCGCCATCGAGGAGACCGCCTACGAACTGGGTGCCGTCCTCGGCGTCGCCGTACTCGGCAGCGCCGCGGCGGCTCTGTACCGCGCCCGACTTCCCGCCGCCGACCTGACGGCCGCCGGGCTGGACCCGACCCAGGTGACCACGGCGCAGGAATCGCTGGGTGGCGCCCTGCACGTGCTGTCCGACCTGGGCGCGGCAGGCGCGGCCGCAGCCGCTCAGGCCCAGGCCGCCTTCACCGACGGACTCACCCTCGTCGGCGTCATCGGAGCCGCGGTCATGCTGGCATCCGTGGTCGTCGTCTTCACCCTGACCCCGAAGGACCTCGACCTGACCAAGGGCCACTGACGCCAGCGGACGCCGTCCGCGGCCCCTGGGCTCCGGCTCGTCCCGGGGGCGGCGCCCGCCGCCACAACCCGCGCCACCCGACTTCTCTCTCCGCCGCTCCCGGCACACCGCCAACGCACCGGACCTGGCCCCGGACGGCGACCGAGCCGCCACCTCGGTCCCCGACCCCGCCCGCCGGCCTCCCGCCGAACAGCGCCACCGACCTCCGGGGGCCTGCCGCTGAACCGACCCCCTCCTCAGGAAGTATGGAGACCGCCCCCATGCCCACAAAGGACGTCATCATCATCGGCGCCGGCGCCGCCGGGCTGATGGCAGCCCTCGACCTGTCCGCCGCCGGCCACGACGTCGCGGTCCTCGAAGCACGCGACCGCGTCGGCGGACGTGTGCACACCGTTCGGTTCCCCGACGGCCGGATCGCCAACGCCGGCGCCGAATGGATCAACGCCGAACACCACACCGCGCGCGGGCTCGCGGAGCGCTACGCGCTGCGCCTGCGCCCCGACACCGGCCTCCAGGGGCTGCTCGTCGACGGATCGCTGCACGACGACGCATCCGAGGAGGCGACCGCGGTGTGGTCCGCTCTCAGCGCGCTCAAGGGCCGTCTGACCGACCTTGAGCGGCCCTGGCGGGACCCCGTCGCGCGCGCCATGGACCGGCGCAGCGCCGAGGACTGGATGACGACCGCCGGGCTGTCCTGGCAGCAGAGGAGCTGGCTGACCGCGTACATCCGCAGCGACTACATGGTCGAACCCGACGAGCTCTCCGAACTGAGCCTGGCTCTGTCGGTGGAGTTGGAGACCGACACCGCCTACCGCATCCAGGGCGGTACCGCCGAACTGACCGACGCCATGGCGCGTGACCTCGGAGAGGACCGCATCCACCTCGGCACACCCGTCCGCAGTATCGAGCACGACGGCCGAGGCGTGTCGGTCCGCACCGACCAGCACCACCTCAGCGCCGACCACGCTGTCCTCGCCCTGCCCCTGCCGGCGCTGGAGCACATCCGCATCACCCCGCAGGTTTTCGTGCCCAGCAAGAAGCACGGACACGGCGGGAAGCTCCTCATCCCCACCCCCGCCCGACGCGACACCGTCCTCGGCAGTGGCCGCGCCCAGGGCAGCCCCTTCCAGTTCCTGTACGACAACGCCCCCCAGGACCAGCCCGGCAGCGCGGGGATCCTCACCGCCTACAGCTACCGCCCGCGTTCCACCGAAGAGATCCTCGACACCGTCCGCGCACTGTTCCCGGAGGCCGGGCCACCGGACGGCGTCCCGGTCACCGCCTGGTGGAGCCAGGAACCCGAATCCGGCTGCACCTACTCCGTCCACGGCCCCGGCGACCTCGACGCGCTCCGGCGCCTGCGCGAGCCCTACGGGAGGCTGCGCCTGGCCGGAGAACACACCGAGATCATCTGCGGCTACGTCGAGAGCGCGCTCCGCAGCGGACGAAGGGTCGCCGCAGCCATCACCGGCCGGACCTGACACCCCGGACACGGCGCTCGATCCGCCCGGACCTTCGCGGTTCGCACGCCGGCGGGCCGACTGTCCGGACAACGAAGGCCCGGAACCGCGCCTGGCGCGGCAGGCTGAGCGCCACCCCCGAGACCGGCTATGAGCGGGGGGTTGCGTACTCGTCCGGGTGAGAAGCAGGGTGGTCGGCACAGGACCGATGACAGCCGCTCCCCCGCTCCCCTCGCACGGCACCGAGCACACCGGTACGCGCCCCGGCCGAACAGCCGCCGCGTGCCGGAGCTGCGCTCTCGCAATGCCACTGGTCGTCGGCCGACCGAGCACGCGACGTCAACCGGTTTCGTACTGCTTCCGGGGAAGGAGCGGCAGAGGCCGGTGATCGCGGGACGCGGAACGGGACCGGCCTCCGCTCGCCCGAAGAGGCCGAGGGGAGGCCGGTTCCGGCGAGTCGTCAGATGCCACCGGGGTACATCTGGCCGTACGCGACCGTCCCTTCGCAGACGACGAAGCCGTTCGCGTTGGCGAAAGGCGCGTACAGGACGGTGTCGGTGCCGGGGACCTGGGTGTTGACCGCCGTGTCACGCTTCTCGACGCAGTCCTCGGCGCGGGCGGTGTACGAGATCGCGGTACGCGCCGTCGCCGGCCCGGAGACCGTGAGCTCCTCGCCTGGGTCGGCGGGCGGCAAAGAGAGGGCAGAAGGTGCGACACTCCGGGTCAGGATCGTCTTCACCAGCACGACCTGCCCGTGGCCGGCGCCAGGCTCAAACCTGTGACTCACGCCACATCCCTGGGGTGTTGAGTCTGCCCCCGGGGCCGAGTGTCCCCTTACTCAACCGACGATCCACTGAGCAAGGGGCGAGCCGCCCCGAAGAGTGAGGAGCTCATGCCGACTCGTAAGATCCGCCCGCGGGCGCTGGCCCTCGTGGCAGTCGCGCCCCTTCTGCTGACCATGGCCTGCGGCGGGGAGTCGCCGTCCTCGGGCGGCGAGGACCAGGACCGGTCCGATCAGCAGCCGGCCGGGCTGCAGCGCTTCTACGAGCAGGAGCTCTCGTTCGAGGGGTGCGCCGACTACGCGACGACCGGGGACGAGGAGACGCTTCTCACCTCGGACGACGCGTTCGAGTGCGCTCGGATGGAGGTGCCGCTCGACTACGACGAACCCGACGGCGACACCGCGCAGATCGCCCTGATGCGCGTACCGGCGCGCGGTGAGCCGATCGGTTCGCTGGTGCTCAACGGCGGCGGCCCGGGCGGCTCCGGACTGGTCCAAGCCGCGGTCACCGCCCCGGCGCTCGCGCAGAGCCCGATCACCGAACGCTTCGACCTCGTGGGCTTCGACCCGCGTGGCGTCGGCGCGTCCGTGCCGGCCGTCGACTGCTATTCCGACGCGGAAGCCGACAGCGGCGACAACACGCTCTCCTACCTCGGCACCGTGGTGGAGTGGACGGAGGAGGACACCCGACGCCTGGTCGAGCGCTGCGCCGAAGGTTCCGGTGGCGGGGACGCGCTCGCCGGCCTCGGCACCCGGGATGTGGCCCGAGACATGGACGTGCTCCGCTCCCTTCTGGGGGACGACGGCCTCAGCTACCTCGGGCAGAGCTACGGCACGCGTCTGGGCGCCGTCTACGCGGAGACGTTCCCCGACCGGGTGCGGGCCATGGTCCTCGACGGCGCCATCGACCCGCGTCAGGACACTGCCGGACTCCGCGTGGGCGCCTACAGCGCGTTCCAGCGTTCCTTCGAGCAGATGGCGCAGTTCTGTGCCGCCGAGGCCGAGTGCCCGCTGGGCACCGACCCCGACGCTGCCACCGAGGAGTTCCAGAGCCTCATCCGCCCACTGCTCGACGAAACGGTTCCGGCCGGCGAGGACGGGGAGCTCGACTTCGATACGGCTACCGGCGGAGTCGTCGTCGGCCTCTACTCCGAGGAAGCCTGGCCGGCTGTCATCCAAGGGATCGCCGAGCTGAAGAACGACGGACGAGGAGACACCCTCCATGCGCTGGCCCGCTCCTTCGGGGGCCGTTCCGCCGACGGCAGGTGGAACAACTTCTCCGAAGCGAACTTCGCCATCAACTGCATGGACGAGGACCGCAAGACCCCCGCGGAAGCCGCCGACCTGCGTGCCGCGGTCTTCGACGCCGCTCCCTTCATGGACCCGGGAATCGACCTGAGCGAGGGCAGCCGCGACGGCTGCGAGTTCTGGCCCGTCGAGCCGACCCTCGGCTACCCGTACGCGGATGACATCGACGGCCTGCCGCAGACCCTGACCGTCTCCATCACCGGCGACCCCAGCACCCCGTACGAGAGCGGCATCAGCCTTGCCGACGCGCTCGGCGGCACCATGCTCACCGTCGAAGGCGAACAGCACACGATCGTCGCGACCGGCACCAACGCGTGCGTCGACGACATCGCCTCCGCCTACCTGATCGACCTGGAAACGCCGGACGACGACACCGTCTGCCGGCTGTGACTGTCTGAGATTGCCGAGGGGGTGAGCCGGGCGGATCCTGCCGACCCCGCCCGCAGCCGAGAACGGTTCGGAAGTCTGGCGTCACGACAGACAGCACCCGGACTGAGCCGGCGCTCGCGAGCACGGCCGAGTGAAGAGGTGCGCCGGCCAGCCAACGTCCCGACCCCGGGCGCTCGCCCGCCGGCAACTCCGCAGCCGCCCTGCACGGTTGCCGGCCGGGTCGCGGAGGTCTCCCGGACCTCTCCGAGGAGGGTTTCGGTGACACGCGAGAAGAGCTGCGCCTGCCACGCGGAGGCGCAGCTCTCCTTGCGTGTCAGCGCCGTGCCGCGGGGAGTCGGCTCCGGCGCGTTCGGCACGCGGTCAGCCCGCTGCGCCCGGCTCGCGCGCCCCGTCGATGAAGTCGGCCACGCGGGTGATCACCTGGGGAGCGGTGATGACGCGGTGGTGCCCGAGACCCTGGGTCAGCAGAAGTTCGGCACGCGGCTCGTAGGCCTCGGCGGTCTCGTGGAACTGGTGGACGCGCGCCCGGCGGTCGTCCTCGTCGTGGACCAGCAGAATCCGTTCGACGGCCACCTCCTCGGGTGCGCGGGGAACGGCGAAGCGCCGCCAGAGGTCGGGCTCCTCGGGGAAGAGGTCGCGCTCCACGTGGCGCCGGAGGTGCTGCTCCAGGCGGCTGTCGAGGCGGAGTTCCTCGATGAAGCCGGAGACCAGGTGGTCGAAGCGGCTGACCCCCGCGATCCCTACCAGTGCCTCGGTCTTCACGCCTTCCCGTACGGCGAGGAAGGTGGCGAGCGAGCCGAAGGAGTACCCGACCGTCGCTCCGAAGACGCCGTGCTCGTCCTGGAGTTCGCGGATGATGTCGGCGTACTCGAGGATGGTGGTGCTCTTGCCGCCGGACTCGCCGTGCCCGGGGGCGTCGAAGGTGATGACGCTGTGTCCGCGTTCCCGGAGTTCGGCGATCAGCGCACCGAAACGCATCCCGCGTGATCCCCAGCCGTGGACGAGGAGGACGGGTCGGGGACCGTCCCCCCAGCGGTAGGTCTCCACACCCTTGCCCGCCACGGTCAGCCGCCCCCGATCGGCCCGCTCGAGCAGCGGAGCGTCGGCGGGGCGGACCCGGGCCTTGCCGATGGGGCGGCGGAAGAGCGCGAACGCGCCCTTGCCCGCGAGTCCCGGGGCGACCTTCGCCGTGACATTCAGGGCCGCACTCACTACAACGGTCGGGTCCATCGTCCTGCCCTTCTGGAGCGCTTCACGCCAGCGAGATAGTAGCACGATCGTTCGCACTTCTTGTTGGGTATCACCTCACGTCCGAACTGCCCGGGCGGGGGGCGTGATCAGCCATCCACCGGGGCCACGAGATCGCCGCTCACACCGTCGACGACCGCTATCGCCTCCAATGGACAGAGTTCCGCGGCGCGGAGGATTCGCGCATCCGGCGCCACCTCCGCGCGCACCACGCGCGACTGACCGTCCTCCCGCAGCGTGAACACACCGGGAGCAGTGGAGACGCAGATCGTGGAGCCGACACAGCGCGACCGATCGACCTCCACCCGCCAACTTCTCACCATTGCCTTTGCCCTTCCCTCGTGAGTATCCGACGAGACCTCCACCGCGGGCGGCCCCGTTCTCCCGGACCGCGCGCCACCACTCCCCCGACCGCGACGCCCCGAGCGACGCAGCCCGCCCCGTGCGTGACCGGCCGCTCCTTGACGCGGGAAGTCGCGAACCCTACTATGCGCACGAACGTTCGCATAGTAGGCGCGGCGCTGCTGGTTCCGAGCCCGAGCGGATGTTTCTCGCCCTCTGCACAGCCACCGTCCCCGAGCGACGATCCGGCCGCTCCGGAGCGCTTCCACCAACTCAGATCGCAGCACGGCGTCTCGATCCCGCCCGGCGACCCAAGAGCCACCGTGCGGACGGACCGACGCGGACCCGATCGCGCCGACGCCTGGTCCCGTCCGCCTCCGGCTCTCGTCCGCAGCAGGTCAGAGGCGTTCATCACCACTCGTGGGGGAACGAAATGTCGATCACCGACACTGAACGAGAGGCACCATCCGGGCGGGCCGTCAGACAGCCGTCGGCAGACCTCGGCCTCAGCCGCCTGCGCTCCTTCATCTGCCTCGCGGAGGAACTGCACTTCGGCCGCGCCGCACAGCGGCTGCACATCAGCCAGCCCGCACTCAGCCAGCAGCTCGTCCGGCTCGAGAAGGACGTGGCCACGCCGCTGCTGCGCCGCACCAACCGGTCGGTGTGGCTGACCCCGGCGGGCCGCGAGTTTCTCCGGGGCGCGCGAGCGGCCGTCCGGGCGCTGGACGAGACGACCGACGCCACCCGGCGCCGGGCGGGCAGCAGGCTGCCGCTGGTGCTGAGTCATGTGCCGCACGCGCACGGCGGGCTCGGGTCCTTTGTCGAGGACTTCGGCGCCGCACTGGGCGAGCAGCTGTTCCGCTCCACGGTGCGGATCGCCCGGCACAGCCACGAGGAGCACCGCAGGGCGTTGCGCGAGGGACGGGCAGTGCTGGGGATATGCCCCGCGGACGGCGAACCGGGGGTGCGGGGACTGGGTTCCGCGGACATCGTCGTCCTCCCCGCGCCGGGCGGTGCGAGCGCCGCGGCGCCCTACCCGCTGCGGTTGAGCTGGCCGGAGTGGGCAAGCCCCGCGGAGGTCGACCGGCTGGTCTCGCTCGCTCGGCACCTCGCGCAGGGGTCCCCCACTCCGTTGGCGGCCGTCCGTGCGGGCGTCTGAGGGGTTGCTCGCCCGGGTCGTGCACGCCGCCTGTCGCACCGTCGAGGCCGACGAGACGTGCGACACCGGGCATCTGGCTGCGCTGCCGCCCGAGGAGGCCGCACTCGCCGCGCTGCTCCCGGAGCGGCGGGCGGGAGAGTTCGCCGCGGCGCGGGCCTGTGCTCGCGCCGCCCTCGGTGGGCTCGGCCTGCCGCCGGTCGCGATCCTGCCCGGCGTACGGGGCGCTCCTGGTTGGCCGCCCGGGGTGGTGGGGAGCCTGACGCACTGCACGGGGTACCGGGGCGCTACCGTGGCCCGTCGGCGTGATCTGCTGGCGGTGGGTGTCGACGCCGAGCCCGCCGTCCGGCTGCGACCGGGCGTGCTGGAGCGGGTCTGCTCCGGGGACCGGGAACTGCGTTCGGTACGGGAGTTGCTGGCGCGCGCTCCGCAGGTGCCATGGGACAAGGTGCTCTTCTCCGCTAAGGAATCGGTCTACAAGGCGTGGTTCCCTCTGACTCTCCGTCGGCTGGGGTTCAGGGACGCGGAGGTCGTGCTGGGGCAGTCCTGGGACGGTCGCGCCGACGGCGGGTTCCGGGCGCGGCTCCGGGTGGGGCCCGGGGACGGGAACAGTCCGACGGACTTCGACGGCCGCTGGGCGCTGCTCGGGTCGTTGGTCGCCACCGCGGTGTGCGTCCCCGCCGCTCCCGGTCCGTGACCGGGGCGCGAGCCCCCGACCGCCCGGCCGGCGCGGTGCTTCGGCCGGGCGGTCGGGGGCTCACGTCAGCCGGGCGAGAGGCAGGACTCGACGATCCGGACCAGGTCGCCGACGGTGGTGACGTCGGAGAGGGCGTCGTCGTCGACGCTGGTGCGGAACTCCCGCTCCAGTCCGAAGCCGATCTCCATCATGGTGAGTGAGTCCAGGTCCAGTGCCACGAGGGACGTCTGTGCGTCGATACCCTGCGGTGGCAACTCGCAGTGCCCGGCGAGAACCTTCCGAACGCGCTCCAGGTTCGTGCTCACGGTGTCATCTCTCCCTCGTTCAACAGGATCTCGGGCCATTCCAGGACGGTCGAACCCCACGTCAGCCCGGCGCCGAAGGCGGTGAGCAGGACGGTGGCGCCCTCCTTCACGCCGCCTTCGGCGAGGCCGTCGGCCAGCGCGAGCGGAATTGAGGCCGCCGAGGTGTTGCCGACGCGGTCGATGTTGCTGATCAGCCGGTCCTCGGGGAGTTCCAGACGGTCGGCCACCGCCCGCAGGATGCGGATGTTGGCCTGGTGGCCGACGACGCGGTCCACGCTCGTCACGTCTCGGCCGGCCTCGGCGAGGACTGTGCGGGAGGACTCCGCCATGCGACTGACTGCGGCGCGGAAGACCTCGCGCCCCCGCATGGTCATGTAGGAGCCGACGGGGTCGGTGGGGCGGCCGCCGGACCGCTGGCGAGAGCCCCCCGAGGGCACGATGATGAAGTCCTCGTGCCGGCCGTCGCTGCCGAGGTCGAAGGCGTTGAGCGCACCCGGCTCCTCCGGGGTGCCCGCCCGCAGCACGACCGCTCCGGCGCCGTCGCCGAAGAGCGGCCGGACGACGGGGTCGGCCGGGTCCAGGACGGTGGAGAAGGTGTCCGCGCCGATGACGAGGACGCTCTCGGCGAGGCCGCCGCGCACCAGCGCGGTGCCGGTGGCGAGTGCGTAGACGAAGCCGGTGCACACGGCGTTGACGTCGAAGGCGATGGCACCCGTCATGCCCAGCCGGGCGGCGACCGCGGGCGCGGTGCCCGGGATCTGGTGATCGGGGGTGGCGGTCGCCAGGACGACGGCGTCCGTGGCTTCGACGCCGGCCGACGAGAGGGCGCGGGCACCGGCCCGGACTGCCAGGTCGGAGGTGGAGGTGCCGGGGTCGCACACGTGGCGCCGCCCGATGCCGGTCCTTCGGCGGATCCACTCGTCGGTGACCCCGAGTTCGCGCCCCACCTCCTCGTTGGTGACGACGCGCGGCGGCAGCCACCCTCCGAGCCCACTCAGTACTGCGGCGGTCATCTCTCTCCTCCTGCCCTGTCGTGTTCCTCGGCCGGCCGGGTCCGCCGGGCGGCGTGGTGTCGGTGGGGGCCGCGCGTACCGCCGGCGGCGGTGGCGGGCCGGGGCTCGCCCGGCGGTCGGCCCGCCGGCTGGGCGGGGCGTGCGGTCCGAAGCAGCTCGCGGACCGGGGCGAGCCGGTCCCGGAGCGGGAAGTGCCCGCCGGGCAGCAGTCGTCGGCGGAACGGGCCGGTGGTGTGGACCCGCCACGCCGCCAGCGTGGCGGGCGGCACCAGGGGGTCGCGGGCCCCACCGAGCGCCGTGAGAGGCATCGTCAGCGGGTCGTGGTCGTGGTGGTGGTAGCGCGCGCAGAGCGTGAGGTCGCTGATCAGCAGCGGTCGGACCGGCCCGGCCGGGCCGGGAGCATCCGGCGACGGACCGGCGAACAGCCGGAGCATTTCGGCCGCCTGCGTCTCCGAGACGGTGTCGTCCGTGTAGCCCGGCCAACGGGCCTGCGGGGCGCGGTGCGAGGAGACGATGAGCTGCTCGGGTGCGGTGGTCCCCAGTTCCCGCAGCCGGCAGGCCAGTTCGTAGGCGACGAGTGCGCCCATGCTGTGCCCGAACAGGACGTAGGGCGTCCCGTCCAGCCGCGGCGCGAGCGCCTCGGCGGCGTCCGCCACCAGCCGCGCCATGTCCCGGTGCGGGGGTTCGTCGCGGCGCTCCCCGCGCCCCGGCGGTTGGAGCGGCACGACGTCGACCTCCGGGCCCAGCGCCTCCGGCCAGTCGTGGTAGGCGGACGCTCCGCCCCCGGCATAGGGGAGGCAGAACAGCCGGACCCCCGCAGTCGGGCGCGGCGGCCCGCCGGGGAACCAGCCGGGCACGCCGTCGGTCGTCGTCACCACAGTCTCCTCTCTCGGCTCTCCGGCCGCTTGCCGCCGCGGTTCAGTTGACCTGCCGGTCCCGGTCGGCCCAGTACCTCTCACGCAGTGCGCGCCGCAGCGTCTTGCCGCTCGGGTTGCGCGGTACCCGGTCGATGAACTCGTAGGAGGTCGGGATCTTGAACCCGGCGACGCGGTCCCGCAAGGCGAGCATCAGGTCCCTGGCGGTGGCCTGCCGGCCCGGGTGCAGCACGACGCAGGCGTGCACCGCTTCGCCCCACCGGTCGTGGGGCACGCCGATGACGGCGGCCTCGGCGACGGCGGGGTGGGCGCAGAGGGCGTTCTCGACCTCGGCGGGGTAGACGTTCTCCCCCGCGACGATGACGGTGTCCTTGATGCGGTCGCAGATGTACAGGTAGCCGTCGGGGTCGAGGTAGCCGGCGTCGCCGGTGCGTATCCAGCCGTCGACCAGCGTCCGGTCGGTCGCGTCCTTCAGCTGCCAGTAGCCGAGCATTGCGGCCGGGGTGTGCAGGTGGACCTCGCCGACTTCTCCGGACGGCAGCCCGGTGCCGTCCTCGCCGACGATCCGTACGCTGACGCCCGGGTAGGGGCGTCCGGCCGCCGTGAGCCGGGGGCTTCCCACGACGTGGTCCTGCGGGGGCAGGCAGACGGCGGTGTTGCCGGTCTCGGTGAGCCCGTAGATCTGTGCGAATTCGCAGCCGAGGACCTCGATGCCGCGGGTGAGGAGGCTTTCGGAGATCGGCGACCCGCCGTAGACGGTCTTGCGCAGGGTGCGGAAGTCCTCGGGCCGGATGCCCGGCTCGGCCAGGATCATCTGGAGCATGGCCGGGACGACGCAGGCCGTCGTCACGCCGGCGCCGCGGATGAGCCGGACCGCGTCGTGGCTGGTGAACATCCGCAGGGAGACGTTGGTGACTCCGGCACTGAACCCCTGGACCGCCCACCACAGGCCGCCGACGTGGAAGCCGGGGATACCGATGAGACTGCGGTCGCCGGGTCGCCAGTCGACCCAGTCCAGGCCGGCGCCGGCGAGGGCGTCCCGAATGCGGAAAAAGCTGCGGTGGGCGAGGACCACGCCTTTGGGCAGGCCGGTGGTGCCGCTGGTGTAGAGCTGTGCGACGGGGCTCTCCGGTCCGGTCGCCGCGGCGGGTGGCTCTTCGGGGTGGGGGGACTTCCAGGCTGTGTAGCCGGTGCCCGGCGGCCCGCCGGCCTCGACCAGGACGACGTCCCGGAGGGCGGGCAGCGCGGCACGCTCCGGGACGGCGTCGAGGAACTCCTGCTCCGCGAAGAGGAGTTCGCTGCCCGAGTCCCGCAGGATGTGGTCGATCTCGGGGGTGGTCAGCCGCCAGTTCACCGGGACGAGGACGGTGCCGCTCTTGGCGCAGGCGAACAGCAGCTCGTAGTAGAGCTCGGACTCCTTGCCGAGGTACGCGACCCGGGACCCGGCCGAGAGTCCGGCGGCGAGGAGGGCGTGCGCGGCCCGGCTGCTCTCCCGGTCCAGCGCGCGGTAGCTGACCGTGCGGCCTTCGCACTCCACAGCGGTGGCCTCGGGGGTGCGCCGGGCGTGGAACGTCACGGTGTCGGTGACCGTCTGGAGCTCGGGGAAGTACATGTGGGTCCTGTTCCGATCGCAGTCAGTGCCAGATGTTGACGTCGGTCCAGTAGCGGCTGCCGAGCAGGGCGGGGCCGGGCAGCCGGGTCAGCGGGGGCGGGTCGGGGGTGAGGGCTCCGGGGTCGACGTCGTGCCCCGCGAGGTAGGCGGCGGCCAGCAGTCCGCACCAGTCGGCCTCGTCGAGCGCGGCCGGGTCGGTCAGCGGCAGTGCCGCCGTGCCGGTGCGGCGCAGGGTGACGGTGTCGGCGTCGTCGTGCCGTTCCCAGGGGGGGCCGGTGGCGCCGTCCCCGGTGAGGACGGCCAGCAGCGGCGCGGCGAGCGCGGCGGGGCACACGACACCGGCGATCGGTGCCCCGGCGCCGCAGATCCGGGCGAGCCAGGCGGGTGTCCGGTCACCGGTCCCCTCCCCCGGTGTGCTGTCGCCCCCGGGCGGGCGGGCGTCGAGGCCGGGCAGTTCCGTTGTCGGCGCACCGCGCCGCAGGTCCAGCAGCACCCCGGTGGTGCTTGAAGGGGCAGCGCCCGGGGGGTCGGTGGTCGCGGCACACCCCAGTGCGGTCAGGAGGTCCTCGTCGGAGCGGACGACGGCGGCGTGGCGGTGGGCGAGGTGGTCGCGGCGCTCGGCCAGGGTCCGGCAGACCGAGCCGTGGCTCCAGTCGTCTCGCGCGGCCAGGTGCGTTCGGAGGCGCTGCGCGGTGGCGGACAGTGCTGCCGGGGTGTGGGCGGAGAGCAGCAGCAGCGCCGGGCCGCCGTGCTCCGGCGGGGCGGAGCCGGGGGGCGGCGGCGCCTCCATGACGACGTGCGCGGCGGTGCCGGTGAAGCCGGTGGCGCTGACGCCGGCGAGGGTGCGGGCGGTGGTGGGCCAGGGTCGCGGGGCGGTTGCCAGGCGGAGGCCGGTGCGCTCCCAGGCGATGGCGGGGTCGGGGTGGTCGGCGCCGGGCTGGGGCGGGATCTCCCGGTGGGCCAGTGCCAGCGCGGTCTTCATCATGCCGGCGACCCCGGACGCGGTCTCCAGGTAGCCGAGGTTCGCCTTGGCCGAGCCGACGTAGAGGTCGGGTGCGGCGGCTCCGCGCCGGTCGTACGCAGCGGCGAGGGTCTCCGCCTCGACGACGCCGCCGACCCGGGAGCCGTTGGCCTGCGCCTCGACGTACCGCACGTCGTGGGCCGACGCACCGGTCCGGTGCAGCGCGAGGTCGATCACGGTGCGCTGCGCCGCGGCGGACCACGCGGCCAACTGCTCGCGGTCACCGTCCTGGTGGACGGCGCTGCCGCGGACGACTGCGTAGGGGGGCCGTCCGTCGGCCGCGGCGTCGCGGTAGCGTTCCAGGACGAGTACCCCGCAGCCTTCCGCGCGGACGTAGCCGTCCGCCTCGGCGGTGAAGGGCAGGCACCGGCCGGTGGGTGAGATCATGCCGGCCTGCGCGAAGACCTCGCTGGTGAACGGGGAGAGCAGCAGGTGGCTCACGCCGACGACGGCGACGTCGCACTCCTCGGCGCGCAGCGCTCCGGCGGCCAGGTGCACCGCGGTGAGCGCGGAGGAGCAGGCGGTGTCCAGGGTGAGGGCGGGCCCCCGTACCCGGAGTGCCAGGGCGATGCGCCCGGAGGCGGCGCTGAGTGCGGTGCCGGTGCCCATGTACGGGGAGAGGTCGTCCTTGCCGATGCCGTTGCGCAGCCCCGCGAAGTTGTACTCCGCGGTGCTGATGCCCACGTAGACGCCGACGCGGCGGCGGCGCAGGGTACGGAGCGTCAGGTTGGCGTCGGCGAGCGCCTGGAGTGTGACGTCCAGCAGCAGGCGCTGCTGGGGGTCGAGGTGCTCGGCCTCCTCGGGCGTGAGGCCGAAGCGTTCGGCGTCGAAGAGGTCGATGCCGTCGAGGTAGGCGCCGGCAGCGAGGGTCGCGGCGAGCGGGGCGAGGTCGGGGGCGGTGGTGTCCCAGCGTGGGCGGCCCCGACTGTCGGTCGGCGGTTGCGATGCCGCGCCGGTCACGGGCCGGGCGTCGCGCACGGCCTCCCACAGTGCGTCGGGGGTGTCGATGCCGCCCGGGAAGCGGCACCCCATGCCGCTGACGGCGATGCCCTGGGTGCTCTCCTGGTGGCGCCGGGCCAGCAGGACCATGAGCTGTTTCCGGGTCAGTCCGGCCAGCTGGTCGATGTAGTCGTTCACGGTCTCTCCTCGCCTCCCCGTCAGAAGGTCTGCGCGCGCAGTTCGGCGAGTTCGGCGTCGGCTTGCTCATCGGTGAGGTCGGCGGGCGCGGCGGGTGGCGGCGGGCCCTCGGGCTGCGCGGTGTCCGCCGTTTCCGGGGAGTCTGCCTCCGGGGCGAGCCGGGCGGCGACGTGCCCGGCGAGGTCGGCGACGGTGGGGTGGTCGAAGAGCGCCGAGGTCGGCAGCGCGGTGCGGAAGGCGCCCTCCAGCGCGTTCTTGAGTTCGACGGCCGCCAGGGAGTCGACGCCGAGTTCGAGGAACTTCGCGGCGGGGTCGATGTCGTCGCCGGACTCGAAGTGCAGCACCGCGGCGACCTTGGCCCGCACGATGTCGGTGACGCCCCGGGTTCGCTCGGCGGGCGGCAGAGCGGCGAGTTCGACGAGGTCGATCTCGTCCTCCCGAGTGGCGGCCCGGGGTCGGACGGCGGTGTAGAAGGCGTCCGCGCCGGCGGGGCCGGACAGCAGGCGCTCGAAGTCGAACTCGCCGATCACGGCCTGGGGCGCGGAGCGGTCCCAGGCGCGCGTGAGCTGACGCATGCCGTCGGTGGGTGTCAGGAACTTCAGGCCGCGCCCCTCGATGGCCCGGATCTGCTGGGCGGTGAGGCCGGCGGCCATGCCGACCTCGGCCCAGGGGCCCCAGTTGACGCTCAGTCCGGGCAGGCCGCGGGCGGCACGTTCGTGCATCAGCGCGTCGAGGAACGCGTTGGCGGCGGCGTAGTTGCTCTGCCCGACGGAGCCGATGACCGACGCGACCGACGAGTAGGCCACGAAGAAGCGCAGGCCGGGCAGGTCGGCGGTGGCCCGGTGCAGGAGCCAGCCCCCGTAGACCTTCGGACGCAGGACGGTGTCGATTCTTTCCCAGTCCTGCCGCCCGATCGGTGCGTCGGCGAGGACGCCCGCGGCGTGGAGGACGCCGCCGAGCGGGGCGGTCGCGGTGTCGGCCTCCGCCACGATGCGGGCGACATCGGCGGGGTCGGCGACGTCGCCGGTGAGGACACGGACCGTGACTCCGTCCCCGAGGGAGCGGGCCAGGTCGGAGAGCTGGGCCGGGTCGACGGTGCGCCGACTGACCAGGGCCAGGTGGCGGGCTCCGTCCCGCACCAGCCTGCGGGCGGCGACGGTGCCCAGGGCGCCGAGGCCGCCGGTGATGAGGTAGGTCTCGTCGGCGGTCAGCCGCACGGGGTCGGGCGTGGGCTCCGGGGTCGGGAAGGTGAGGACGAGCTTGCCGACGTTGGCGCCGCGGCTCAGGACGCCGAACGCCTCCTCGGTCTCGTCCAGGGTGTACGCGGTCGTGGGCAGCGCGCCGAGGTCTCCGGCGTCGATGTGGGCGACGACCCGGGTGAGGATCTCCTTGTTGAGCCGGTTGAGCTGCGCCTCGGGGAGTTCGCTGAGGTCGAAGTTGTGATAGCGGACGTCCGGTCGGTACTCCGCCGTGCGCTCGGGCGACCAGATGCCGATCTTGCCGAGCTCGACGAACCGGCCGCCGTCGGCCAGGCAGTCGAGCCCGGCGGGGACGTAGTCCTTGTTGAGGCTGTTGAGGACGATGTCGACGCCCCGGCCGTCCGTCGCCTCGCGGACCTGCTCCGAGAAGGCGAGGGTGCGCGAGTTCATCAGGTGTCGGACTCCGGCCTGCCGCAGCAGCGGCCACTTGCCGGGGCTCGCGGTGGCGTAGACCTCGGCTCCCGCGAGGTGGGCGATGCGCACCGCGGCCTGTCCGACTCCGCCCGCGGCGGCGTGGATCAGTACCTTGTCGCCCGGCTTGATCCCGGCGAGGTCGTGCAGCGAGTACCAGGCGGTGACGTAGGCGGTGGGGAGGGCGGCGGCCTCCGCGAACCCGAGTGCGGAGGGCTTGCGGACCGCCACGGCCGACGGGACGGTCACCCGAGAGCGCATGCAGCCCAGGTGACTCAGCAGTACCTCGTCACCGGGGGCGAACTCCGCGGAGGGCCCGGCGCTCAGCACGGTACCGGACGCTTCGAAGCCCAGCGGCAGCGGGACGTACTCGGTGGCGGTCTCCTCGGCGTGCCGGCGGAGCATGCCCAGCGCGTTGAGGACGTCCTTGAAGTTCAGGCCGGCGGCGTGGACGCGCACCTCGATCTCGTCGCGTTCGGGGGCCCGGTCGGGGACGGGCACGGGGGCGATGCCCGAGAACCGCCCGTGGTCGAGGATCGTGAGTTCGACCGTGGTCCCCGTGCCGTCGACGCCGTCGGTGCGGGTCCGGTGCAGGCGCTGCACCCGGCGGGCACCGGCCCGCAGGCCGATGCGGTGGTCGCCGGTGTCGCCGGCGGCGCACTCCTGCCACAGCGCCGCGAGGTCCGCCGGCGAATCCTGCGCCGGCAGGTCGACCAGGGCGGCCCGCAGCGCGGGGTGTTCGTTGAGCAGCACCGGGCCGAAGCCCCACAGCGACGCGGCCGCCAGCCTGCGGGGGTGGAGCGGCTCGGTGGCGTCGTCCTCGGGCAGCCGCTGGGCTCCCCGGGTCACCAGCAGCAGTCGCGGGGCACGGTCGCCGAGGGCTGCGAGCAGCGAGAGCAGAGCGGTGTAGTTGCGGCGGCTCTCCTCTCGGAGCGCCGCTGCCTCCGCCGTGGGGCCGTCCGGGGCCGGGGCGGTGTCGCCGCCGTCCCAGAACCAGCAGATGTCGGTGATGTCCGCCGGCAGCGCGTCCGGCACCGGACCGCCGTCGGTGCGTGCTGCCGTGTCGAGCGTCCGCACCGTGACGCCGTCCGGGGCGGGCGGCAGCTCCGCCGGGACGGCGCCGAGGACGAGGACGCGGCGTTCCTGCGCCGGCCGACCCGCGGGCAGCGAGCGCCGGGTCCAGCGCGGCTCGTGGACGAGGTGGCGGGCGGCACCGGTCTGCGTGACGCGCTTGAGGCGCAGTCCTCGCACGGTCAGGGCGGGTCGGTCGCCCTCCAGGGCGAAGAGGTCGGCGGCGAGCTCGTCGGCGTTCTCCTGCGGCAGCAGGCGGAGCACGGTGGTGAGGGTGCCGCGGGGGTTCTTGTGGAGGACCACCTCGTCGAACGCGACGGGCAGGTAGGTCGCGCCGGGGGGTGCCACGACGGCGAGGGTCTGCATCGCGCAGTCCAGGACGGCCGGGTGGAGGCGTCCGCCGTCGCCGATCCCCGCCGCGCGGATCTCGGCGGTGGCGAGGCCGCCCGGGCGGGAACGTACCCGCTCGATCCGGCGGTAGTGCGGGCCGTAGGCGAGCCCGACCTCGGTGAAGTCGGCGTAGAGCTCGTCCGCCGGGTGGTGCCGGTCGGCGTCCGCTGCCTGGGCCAGGAGCTGCCGGGCGTCCCGGGCGGAGGCGTCGGCGGCGGGGTTCGCGGTGCTGCCGGCGAGGGTGGCGGTGGCATGCAGGCGTTCGATGCCGCCCTCGGCGACGCTGACGATGCTGACCGAGTGGCCACCCGCCGGGTCGGCCGTCAACCGGGTGCGCAGCTCCGTGGCGGCGCCCTCGGGCAGGAAGAGCGGTTCGTGGATGCGCAACTGCCGCACCGGGCGGGAGGTCTCGCCGAGGACGGCGTCCTGGATGTCGAGGGCGAGGGCGACGTACCCGGCGCCGGGGAAGACGACCTGTCCCATGACGCGGTGGTCGGCGAGGTGCGCGGGGGCGTCCGGTCCGATCAGGGCGCGGAACTCGGTGGTGCCCGCCGCGCGCTGTGCGTCGGTGGTGCTCTCGGTTCCCAGCAGCGTCGCCGCGGGCGACGGGGCGCCGGGGACGCCGAGGCGGCGGTCGTCGACGGGGAGCCAGTACCGCTTGGTGTCGAAGACGTAGGTCGGCAGGTCGAGCAGCCGGCCGGGCCGGCCTCGGTGGTGGCCGGCCCAGTCGACCGCCAGCCCGGCCGTGTAGCACCGGGCGAGCGCGGTGCGGAGCGTGCTGCCGTCGGTGTCCGCGGGGAGCAGGCTGGGGAGCCAGAGGTGGGCGGCCGCGTCCGGGCTGCGACGCCCCATGGCGGTGAGCGCTCCCGAAGGCCCGACCTCCACGAAGACGTGGCGCCCCCGCTGCTGCACGGTGCGCACGCCGGCGGCGAAGGCGACGGGCTCCCCGATGTGGCGGACCCAGTAGTCCGGCGTCGCCACCTCGTCGTACTCCGCGATCCGGCCGGTGACGTTGGAGACGAAGCTGACGGTGGGTTCGCGGAAGGCGATGTCCGCGATCTCCGCGCGGAAGGCGTCGAAGACCTCGGCCATCAGCGGGGAGTGGAAGGCGTGGGAGACCGGCAGCCCCTTGACGTCGAGGCCGTGCTCGCGCAGCTGCTGCTGCAGGCGGTCGACGGAGTCCCGACCGCCGGAGACGACGCACTGCTCGGGCGCGTTGACCGCGGCGAAGCTGACGTCGGGGATGTCGGTCAGGAACGGGTCGACGACGTCGGCCGCGGCACGGATCGCGATCATGCGGCCCGGCGTCGTGACGGACTGCATGAGCCGTGAGCGGGCCGCGACCAGCCGGACGGCGTCCGGCAGGTCGAAGAGGCCCGCGACGGTGGCGGCGACGATCTCGCCGATGCTGTGGCCGAGGAGGACGTTCGGCCGCACTCCCCACTCGGCCCAGAGGTGGGCGAGGGCGTACTCCAGGGTGAAGAGGGCGCACTGCGTGTACCGCGTGCGGTGGATGTCCGCCTCGGCTTCCGGTCCCTCGCCGAACATCAGGTCGCGGACGGAACGGCCCAGGTAGGGGTGGAAGAGGGCGTCGAGCCGGTCCACCTGCTCGCGGAAGGCGGGGTAGCGCTGGTACAGCGGGCGTCCCATCCCGGGGTACTGCGAACCCTGGCCGGTGAAGAGGAACGCGACGGGGGCGTCGCGCAGCTCGTCGCCCCCGGCGCCGGGCCGTCGCTGCTCGTCGGCGTTCATCACGCGGTCGAGCAGGGCGCGTGCCTGCCCCAGCTCCGCGACGGGGGCGGCGACGCGGGTGGCGAAGTGGGAGCGGCCCAGGTTGGCCGTACGGCAGAAGTCGGCCAGGTCCCGTTCGTCGAGGTCCTCCAACGCGGCCCGCCAGGCCGCGGCCTGGCGGCGCAGGGCCGCAGGGCCGCGGGCGGACAGGGTGAGCACCGCCTCGGTGGCGGAGGGCTCCGCCGGCTCCCGGTCGTCCGTGCCGTCGAGCGCGGGCGGCGCCTGCTCGAGGACGACGGAGGCGATGGTCCCGGCGAATCCGAACGAGTTGACGACGGCGCGGCGCGGCGCGTCCGTCCACGGGCGCCCGCCCGGGGGCAGCGCGACGTGGTAGTCGTCCCAGGGGACGTGGCGGTTGGGGACGGTGACGTTGAGGTGGGGGTAGAAGACGCCGTCCCGCAGCTGGAGGACGGTCTTGATGACGCCGCCGGCACCGGCGGCGGCCTCCATGTGCCCGATGTTGGTTTTCACCGACCCCACCGGGAGCGGTGCGCCGGGAGCGCGGGAGGCTCCGAAGACCTTCTCGATGGCCCCGATCTCGATCGGGTCGCCCAGCGAGGTGCCGGTGCCGTGCGCCTCGACGTAGCCGATCTCGGCCGGTTCGAGTACGGCGTCGGCGAGCGCGGCGCGCATGACCGCGGCCTGGGCGATGCCGTTGGGCACGGTGAGGCCGCCGCTCTCGCCGTCCTGACGGACGGCGGAGCCGCGCACCAGCGCCATGACCCGGTCTCCGTCCCGCCGGGCGTCGGTGAGTCGCTTGAGGACGAGGACGCCGACCCCCTCACTGCGGCTGTAGCCGTCGGCGCTCTCGTCGAACGTCTTGCACCGTCCGTCGGCGGCGAGCATGTTCGCCTGGGAGAAGACGATGTGGTTGCGGGGGTGGTGGATCGCGTTCACGCCACCGGCCAGCGCGATGTCGCACTCGCCGCGGCGCAGCCCGCCGGCGGCCAGGTGGAGGGCGACCAGGGAGGAGGAGCAGGCGGTGTCGATGCTCATGCTGGGGCCGCGCCATCCGAGGAAGTACGACAGCCGCCCGGAGACGGCGCTGTGGGCGGTGCCCGTGCCGACCGCCGCCTCCAGTTCCTCGGGCCGCAGTGCGCTCATCTCCAGGCTGTAGTCGACGGAGCTGACGCCCATGTAGACGGCGCCGTTGCTGCCCCGCAGCGCCGCCGGGTCGATGTTGGCGGCCTCCAGCGCGTGCCAGGACGCCTCCAGCACCAGCCGCTGCTGGGGGTCGACGTAGGCGGCCTCCTTGGGTGCGATGTTGAAGAACTGCGGGTCGAACCGGTCGATGTCGCGCAGGAAGCCGCCGCCCGCGGTGGTGATCCGCCCCCGGGTGCCGCGCTCCGCGCTGTGCAGCGCCTCGGTGTCCCAGCGGTCGGCGGGGACGGGCCCCGTGCCGTCCCCGCCCTGCGCGAGGAACTCCGCGAACCCCTCGGGGGTGGTGTTCTCCCCCGGCAGCCGTAGACCGACTCCCACCACGGCGATGGGCTCGTACTTCTCCAGCAGCAGTCGCCGGAGCAGTTGGTCCTTGTCGGAGTCCGGAACCGAGTCAGTCATGGCGTCTCTCCCGCTGGGCGGCGCGTGGATGGGGTCGAGTGGGGGCGGTGGTGCGGGGCACCGGGCGGAGGGGGTGCTCCGGTACCCCGCACCGGCGGCGGACGGCGTTCGACGGGCGGGGTGCGGCCCACCGGTGGCGGGCTCAGGAGTAGAGCGACTTCATGAGGTCGTCCACCAGCAGCCGGGTGGTGCGGTCCGCCGAGTGGGGGGCGCCGTCCGGCGGTGACGCCCGGTCCGCGGGGGGCGGGGGGAAGTGGTCCGACAGCACGTCGGTCCGCAGGTGGGCCAGGAGATGGTCCACGGTCGGGTTGTTGAGGAGTTCGGAGGCGTCGATCGGACGACCGATGGCCGTCTCCAGCCGCTGCTCCACCTCGGTGGCGCCGAGCGAGGTGAGTCCGTGGGCGAAATAGCTCTCGTCCCGGGGCAGCACGTCGTCCTCGCCCATGAGCAGCACCGTGCGGAACTCGCCCACGACGAGTTCCTCCAGCAGTGCGGCGCGCTCCGGGAGCGGTGTCGCCGCGAGGCGGCGCAGCCAGGCGGTGGGGGCGGCGGTCACGGCGCTTCACCGCCCGCGGGTGCCGGCGGGTCGGTGACCACCAGGCGTACCTCTCCCTGGCAGTGACCGCCGTCGTCGTCCCAGTAGCGGCAGGTCGTGTCGGCGACGATCATCGGCCGGCGGTCACGCCCCCCGCTGTACCGGCGGGCGCGGGTGAAGGTGATCTCGCCGTGGAACCGGTGGGAGCCCATGGCCTTCGCGAAGGAGCTGCGGAAGTCGACGATCAGGAAGGCGGGCAGCTGCCGCTGCCAGTAGTCGTCCATGGACCATTCCGCGAACGGCGGCATGATGCCCTCTTTGACGGCCTTGGCGACCGCGTAGTACATCATCTGGTTGTAGCAGAGGTTGAACTCGACGGCGTTGAAGTGGCCGGTGTCGTCGATGTAGAACGGGGCCGGTATCGAGAAGGTGCACGTCGCCCGGGCCAGGCCGTCCTCGGTCGCCTCGACCTCCGCCGTCCGGAGGTACCGGCAGTCGGGGCGGTAGACGCGCAGTACCCGTGCCAGCAGCGCCTCGTCGGTCGCGTGCCCGGCCGCTCCGGCGGCGGGCGCGGCACCGGACGGCAGCAGGGGAGCAGTGGTCATCGGTCGGCCTGCTTTCCGAGGACGACCGGCAGCGTGGAGAGCTCCCGGAAGGTGAAGCCCGGGCGGTACCGCAGCGCTTCGTCTGCGAGCGCCATCTCCGGGAACCGGGTCAGCAGCTGCCGCAGCGAGACGGCCACCTCCATCCGTCCCAGCTGCGCTCCGGGGCAGAAGTGCGGGCCGAACCCGAAGCTGACGTGGGTGGTGTCGTCCCTCTCGAAGTCCATCCGGGCGGGGCACGCGTACTGCTCGGGGTCACGGCCTGCGGAGCCGATGGACAGCACCACGGCGCTGCCCGCCTCGATGGGCACTCCCCCGATCACCAGGTCCTCGGTGGCGAACCGGCGGATCGCGTTCTGGACCGGTGCCTCGAAGCGCAGGAGTTCCTCGACGGCCGCCGGCATCAGCTCGGGGTACGCGCGCAGCTGCGACGCCCGCTCGGGGTCGCGGAGCAGAGCGAGCGCCCCGGAGCTGATCATGCTGAGCGTGGTGTCGTACCCGCCGATGAGGATCATGAACGCCATGCCGACCATCTCGGACTCGGTCAACCTGTCGTCCTGGTCGCGGGCGTCGATGAGCCCGGTGATCAGCGCGTCGTCCGGCTCCGTGCGCTTGAGCGCGATCATCCGTTTGAGGAAGGCGACCATGTCCCGGCATCCCTGCGCGGCACCGGCGGGGTCGGTTCCGACGATGTTGTCGGTGTAGGCGCGGAAGGCACCGCGCTCGTCCTCGGGGATGCCCAGCAGGTCGCAGATGATGGTGATGGGCAGCGGAGCGGCGAGGGCGGAGACGAGGTCGACGGTGCCCTCGGTGTCCGCCATGGCGTCCAGCAGGCCGTCGACGACCTCGTCGACCCGCGGCCGCAGTGACTCGATGCGCCGACGGGTGAAGGCGGCGTTGATCAGGGACCGCAGCCGGGTGTGGTGCGGCGGGTCGGTGGTGGCCAGGATGACCCGCAGGTCGTCGGGGAGCGGGATGCCCGTGTAGCCGCCCTTGTTGTACTTGGGATGCCGGGCCAGGCGCTGGTCGGCCAGTCCCTGGCGGACGTCCGCGTAGCGGGTGACGAGCCATACGGTCGAGCCGTCGGGCGCGGTGACCCGGTGTGCGGGGCCGGCGGTGCGCAGCTGGTCGTAGAGCGGGTACGGGTCGGCGAAGTACGCCTCGTCGAAGACGGGTTCGGTGGTCCGATGCGCGACCGGGCAGCCGTCGGCCGGTGCGGATCTCGTCTCGGTCATTCTCGCCCTCTCTCGGGAACGGTGAGCGTGACGCGGGTCTGAGCGTGCGTGCGGACGCAGCGAGCGCGACGCCACGGGGTGTCCTGCGGCGCGACCGTGAGCCGCAGGCCGCCGGTGTGGTGCAACCGGGTGGAGGCGGCACGGAGATCCGCACCCGGGCCGGCTCGTTGCGGGGGGGCGGGCGGCGTCAGGTCCGGCGGCTGCGCCCGGGAGGCATCCGGCGGCCACCGCGCCGCGGGCCGCTCCGGCTGCGGTGTCGGCTCCGGCTTCGGTCTCGCTGACGCGGGCGGTCCGCGAGCGACGGGCGGCGTACTGCCGCACCGCAGCTCTCCGTCGCGCACTCACGGTTTTCCGGACCGCGCACGGTCGGGGCGCGGAACCGTGGTCCGGCGTGAGGTTCCCGCGGCGGCGGTGACGGGACGACGCCCGACATCACCTCCCCCTCCCCGGCCCGGTCCTGATCGGTCAGACCCGAATACCCTCGTAGAAAGGGTGCTCGTCGTGGACGGTCACACGGAACGACGAGGTCGGCTCCGGCTGCGAGGTGTGGAGCGCCCGGTGGATGAGCGAACGGTTGTCCCAGACGAGGATGTCGCCCTGCTCGAAGGTCTGCAGGTGGATACCCGGGTGACTGAAGGTGTCGTCGGTCTGCCCGGTCGCGTCCAGCAGCTCCTGCAGCAGTCCGCTGTCGAGGTCGTTGCCCTCGGCGTCCGCGAGGGAGAGCGCGAACCCTTCGCTGAGGTAGAGAATCCGCTCGCCGGTGACGGGGTGGACCGTCACGGTGGGGTGGGTGACGGTGGGGGTCTCGGCCTCCACGTCGGCGAGGACCTCGACAAGCGGCCGGTAGACGTCGGTCGGGCGGATCTTGAAGTACCGCTGCACGCTGTGCCGGCAGACCGTGCCCTCGACAGCGTCCTTCAGCCGCTGCGGCAGCGCCTCGTACGCGCGGCCCATGTCGATGAAGTACGTGCCGCGGTTGACCTTGGGGATGACCTGCGGATAGATGAGGGTCAGTCCGAACGGCTCGGGCATGAACTCGTAGTCGGCGTGCCAGAACTTGCCGGTGCGGGGCACGCCGATCTGCTCGCCGTTGTGCGGCACGTTGGAGGAGACGAAGACGTCCGGCTCCTCGGGGTGCCAGTACATCTTCTGGTAGTAGCGCTCGACGCGGCCCAGGCGGCGGCCGAGTTGCACGTACTGCGACGGAGTGAGGTCCTGCCCTCGGAGGACCGCGATCTTCTCCGTGTGGACGATCTTCTTGAGAGCGCTGAAATCGGCATCCGACGCGGTCGCCGGGTCGAAATCGGAGATGGTGACGCCCAGCGTCTTGCCGGGCTGCTTCGCGACAATCATGGTTCCCCTCCCATGAAGAACGGAAGCCGAAACAAACAGCAGGCGCAGGCGTGCCGACATCGGAATACCGAAAGGCACCGCTCTGCGTCCGCGGCGGCTGGCTCGACACTACGAGAAGGTTCAGAGCGGAGGCCAATAACATCTTCTTATCGGGACAGCCGGTGAAACGTGGCCGCCAAAGGTGCTCTACCTGTGCCCCTCGCCGCCCCTCTCCCCCACCCGGCACAGGGGTGGGCCCGCGGGGCGCGGTGGCAACCCGGCCGATCCGACCGACCCGCGACAAGTACGGCGGCACGGCGGCACGGCGGCACGGCGGCACGGCGGCCGAAACTTACCGCACGATCGTTTTGTCAGTACCCTGGTGGCCCGATCAGTGCGAGGCCCGCGGCGCGCCACGCGGAGCGAGGAGTACCGACGTGACCGAACGGCGTCCCGACGGGCGAGTCGAACGAGGGAACCAGACCAGACGCCTGGTCCTGGAACGGACCGTTCGCATCGGATCGTCGGAGGGCTTGGAAGCCCTTTCCCTGGGCCGGCTGGCGACCGAGTTGAAGCTGAGCAAGAGCGGTGTGTTCGCCCTCTTCGGCTCGAAGGAGGGGCTGCAGCTGGCCACGGTCCGGGCGGCCTCCCGGATCTACGTGGACCACGTGATCGAGCCCGTCCTCGCCCAGCCGCCGGGGCTGGCCCGCCTGTGGGAGCTGAGCGAGGTCTGGCTCCGCTATTCCGCGGAACGGGTCTTCCCGGGCGGCTGCTTCTTCCAGCGCGTCAGGGTCGAGTACAGCTCGCGCCCCGGCGCGGTTCAGGATGCCGTCCGAGCGGCAGACACCGCGTGGCGCACCTTCGTGCGGCAGACGGTGCTGGAGGCCCAGGACGCCGGGGAGATCACCCCGCACCGGTCGGCGGAGCAACTGACCTTCGAACTCACGGCACTCTGGGAGTCGTCCAACACCCAGTCCGTCCTCACGGACTCCGACACCCCCTACCCCCAGGCACGGGCGGGCGTCCGAGAGCTGCTGCGCGCTGTGGCAACGGTGGAACCGGAGTTCCTCGCCCAGGCAGCGGCATAGCCCGGGCGCTCACCTCGGCATCCGGCCGGTCCTTTCCCGCCCCCTGACCTCGCCGCCGTCCTCCGCCGGCTGAGAGACCGGGGGCCCGGTGAGCCCCTCGGCAAGGAGGTCACGCCACCGGCACGCGAAGGCGGCCGGCGCGGCGGTGCAGATATGCGGCCGCGACCAGGGGGAGCATCGAGGCGATCAGCGCCACGCCCGGCAGTCAGCCGGCGGTCATCCCGTCGACCAGCACCGGGAACAGTCCTGCCGCGAGCGGGAGAACGGGCCACGACGAGAGGGCCGCGGCGATGCCCCTGAGCTTGTCGGAACCCAAGCGGTGGCTCGCCAGGTCAGCACGGAAGCCGACACCACACATCAGCAGTCGCAACAGGGTAGATCCCGGTGCTCCCGCGGTGCGGCACCGCGGGAGGTGCGGTTGTCAGCGCAGGAATGAGTTGCGCTGCCGATCGGGTCACCGCGTGCGTGATGCGCCGTCGTGGCGGGCAACCCGAACGGGGCGACCTACCCACCGACCAGGCCCCCTGACCTCACACGCGGCCAGAAGCGCTCCTCACGGGCGGAGAGCAAGAGCGACGGTGACGTCACCCGTGGCGGTCATTTTCGCTCAGCTCTCCACATGAGAATGGAAAGACAGAGAGCACAGCACGCCGTGACGCCACCGAGGAGCCACCAAACAGCGCTCGCACCCCCTTCTTCGCCCCGCGCGAGAACCAGCGAAAGAACGGCCGCCGAGAACAACGCTCCCATAAACGCACGGAGTCCGGCCGAAGTTCCTATTGCTCTTCCCTCTCTCCACGTCGTGGAGCCGACGAAGTCATTCCCGGCTCCACATCCCGTCGTCAGATACGTCGATTCCCGCCGGTCAGGCCGACACCGGCACACGCCACGCGGGTACCCACCGCAGTCGGAGGAAACCTGGCGCCGAGAGTTCCGGCCATACGGCGCACGTCGGTAACCGGCGGCCACATCCCGGCGCTCACGGTCCATGGCCAAGGGAGGCTTCCGCCTGGATCTCGCAACTCGCACGGAGGACTCTGCGCTCCAACGGCGAGGACGCAGGCGGCCGACGCAGGTGAAGCACACGCGAGGCTCGGAGTGCTCCGCGCTCACCTCGGCACCGATCAGGACCGGGGAAGCCTGCCGGGCGGTCATCGACCGCCGCGGGAGCGGTTCTCACCGCGGCGGCGCACCGCGGACCGTCGCCACACAGCCGCTGCCCTCTCCGACCCACCGCGCAGAGGCTTCGGGCCCCGCGGGAGGGCCGAACCGGTCGCTGGGGCACCACCGCCCCACCCCTCACACGCGAGGCTCCGGCGCGGTGCACCGGAACGAAACATACCGTCCCTGGCTTATATAAGCCCGGGCCGGTACAGTCTCGGCCTGTGCACGCATTCGATGTTCTCGGCGACCCGGTGCGCCGGCGCATCCTGGAGCTGCTCGCCGAGGGCGAGCAGACGTCCGGGGCGATCACGGACGTGGTACGGGCCGAGTTCTCCCTGTCCCAACCGGCCGTCTCACAGCATCTCCGCGTGTTGCGCGAGAACGGGTTCGCGTCGGTACGGGCCGAGGGAGCTCGCAGGTTCTACGCCATCGATCCGAAGCCGCTCGGCGAGGTCGACCTGTGGTTGAACCGGTTCCGCGGGTTCTGGGAGCAGCGTCTCGACGCCCTGGGCACCGAGCTGGCCAGAGGCAGGCGCACACCCGGGTCCCTCACGGACCGGCAAACAGGCCCGGCCTCGGCCCCGGGCCGACCTTCTGATGAGAGGAACACAGCGTGAAGGACATGCTGGACGAACTGGCCGCTGCCCGCCGGACGATGGGTGCAGCCACGCTGCCCGCCGGCGACGCGTACACGATGGAGCTGCGGCGTCGCTACGACGCGCGGGTCGAGGAGGTGTGGAGCGCCGTCACCGACCCCGAGCGGCTGGGCCGTTGGCTGAAGCCGGTCACGGGAGACTTGAGGCCGGGTGGCTCGTTCACGTTGGACGGAGGCGAGCACGGGGAGATCCTGCGGTGCGAGCCGCCGCGCCTGTTGCGGGTGTCCTGGCTGTTCGGGCCGGACGCAGACGACTGGCCGGGGACGAGCGAGGTCGAGGTACGGCTGTCACCAGGCCCTGCCGGAGACACCGAGCTCGAACTGGTGCACGCGGCGGCGGTCGCGGAACCCATGTTCCCGACCTACGGTCCGGGCGCCGGCGGCGTCGGGTGGGACCTGCATCTCCTCACCCTGGCGCGGTTCCTGGCCGATGGCGAGCCTCTTGATCACGAGGCGTTCCAGACCTCGCCGGTGGGGCACGAGTTCGTGCGGCGCAGCGCCGCGGCGTGGGGCCAAGCCCATGCGGCCGCCGGCGGCGACCCTGCTCACGTGGCAGCCGCCGTCGAGGCCACCACTGCGTTCTACGCTCCCGAACAGTCCGCTTGAGCGTGAGGCCCTGCCCCCGTCGTTGCCACGTGCGGTCAGTGGCGCGCCTGACAAGAACGGGGCCGAGCGAGCACTTCGCCGGCGTGCGCATGGTGTGCGCACCAGCGCAGGCGGTGGCACGAGCGAGCGGCGGAGCTGGGCGGGGGCAGCTTCCCTCCGCGGCAGCTCCGCCGCGCGCGGACAACCGTCGGCGACCCGTGGGGGTCCGAGGCGGGCGGCCACGCCGACCTCTGCCTGACAGCGGTAACGTGATTACCGGCAGGGTGGGACGTGTCCTGACCGGCGCGAGCAGCAGCTGCTCCCGACCTTCCGACGCCCCACTCCCACGGGACAGCGAGGTTGAGCCGCGTCATGCCAGAGGTGCCAGAAACGCCCGAGCACGCACGGCGGCTCGCGGAGCTGCTGACCGACGTGAAGGAACGCTCCGGACTCAGCTACGGTGCGCTCGCCGAGCGACTGCACAGCAGCACCTCCTCACTGCACCGCTACTGCCGCGGCGCCGCTGTCCCGCAGGAGTACGCGCCGATCGAACGGTTCATCCGGGTCTGCCGCGGCACCCGTGAGGAGGTCGAGGAGGGCCACCGCCGCTGGATCCTGGCGGACGAGGAGCGACGACGGGAGAGCCGTCGCGCTGCGTCGACTCCCCGGCCCGCGTCCGGTGTTCCGCCCGCCGCTCCCCCCGGTGGCGCCGACCGCGAGGCGCACGGCCCGCCCTCGGCCGGTGTGACGTCGGTAAAGCCGGCGGAGTCGGCGGACGGATCGTCCCGGGCCACCGGCGGCGAGCTGCCCGGGGGCACCGACCGGTCCGCGGGCGTCGGACCCGCCGTGCCGCCGACCCCACAGGCCCCGTCGGGTCCCGAGCGGGATGCCCCGAGCCGAGGGCCCGGCGAGGCCGCGGTGCTGGCGGACCGCGGAGCGCCCTGTCCCGCCGACCGCTCCCCCGCCCGGGTACGACGGATTCCACTGCTGGTCACGGCCGCCGCCCTCGTCGCGTCCGCGCTCGCGGCGTTCCTGTGGTCGGGGACCGCCGAACGCACCGAGGGGATCGCGGGCGCAACGGCGGACGCCCCGCCGCCCGAGCGGGGGGACGGTCATCCGGACGGGGCATTGGGCGAGGACCCCGCAAGCGGGGCGGACCGCGGTGCTGCGGACGTCCCCGTGCCGGGGCAGGGAGAGGGACAGGGAGAGGGGCAGGCCGCGAGCGCCCCGCTCACCGTCCTGGTGAAGCCCCACGACTACGAGGGGCCGTGCGACCAGCACCTGCTGGTCGATCTGCCGCCCGAGCAGGTGGCACCCGCGCCGCCGTTCCCGGGGGCTGCGCCCTGGATCGAGGACCATGGCGCCGTCCCGGCCTTCGCCCAGCGCGTCGGGATCACGGTTCAGGGGACCGGCCCGCAGGCCGTCATCCTGGAGTCGGTCGACGTCCGCGTCACCCGCCGGGGCGCTCCGCTGGGCTGGAACGAGTACGCGTTGAACCTGTACGGCTGCGGCGGCGCGCTCCACCCCCGGCCGTTCTCCGTGGATCTGGACAGCGACCGCCCCGTCGTCGAACCGGGCGCGGACCAGCCGGGCTTCCCCTTCACGGTCGACCAGTCCGACCCGGAGATCCTCCACATCAACGCGCGGACCACCGACCACGACGTCAGCTGGGATCTGACCCTGCGCTGGACGAGTCAGGGCCGTACCGGCACCACACGCATCGACAACGACGGCAGTCCGTTCCGCACCAGCGCCGGAGTCGGGGCGTGGCGGTACGCGTACACGTCCCACACGGCGTGGGAGCCGCACCCCCGGACCGACTGACCTCGCCGACGCTCCGGTTGCACCGGGCCCCGGGCGTGCGGAGCGTCGGCGAGGTGGCTCAGCGCTCCGACGTCAGCACCCGGTGGCACCAGCCGATCACGTAGGCGTTCACGAGGGCGCCGAGCAGGATCGGCGCGAACAGGACCGCGGGGTGCTCGCTCAGCATCGGTGGCGCCGCGAGACTCAGCGGCAGGGTTGCCAGCATCGGCCAGATCATGGCGAGCGAGGCGTCGTCGGGCGCGTGGGCGACGGTGGAGGCGATCGCCCAGATGAGCAGCGCGACCAAGCCGCCCAGGTAGATCAGGGCAGATGGGGTGGTGAGGGTGACGCGGACGGTGCGGAGGAAGGACCGGCGCTCAGGGGGCGTGGGGCTGCCGGATGCGGAGAGGGACACGGGTACGGCCTTTCTGAGAGGTGGATCGGGGCGACGGCTCGCCGGATCGTGGCGGGGCGGCGCAGGGGCGCGAGGTACCGGGCGCGGAGGTGCTGCCGGTGTGCGGTCGGGGTCGGGGCCCCGTGCCCGGTCCGTCCCGCCGGCCAGAGCCGAATCCGGCGCCTCCGGCGCGGCGGCGCGCCCGGACGGCGCCCCGAGCCGGTCGTCCGGTGCCGCCTCGCTGACGGTCATCACCGGCCCTCCTCCGCCCCGTTCCCGTGGGCGCCCTGCTCGTGGCTGCCGGCCGCCTTCCGCCGTGGGCGACCCGCGGCCGCGTCGTCACGCGGGGAAAGGCCCGGCGGTGCGGCCGCGAGCGGCAGCCGCAGTTCGGTGACCCCGCCGCGTGCGATCCGGTGGCTGCCGCGCAGCGCGGAGACGCACGCCTCCAGCTCCGCGCGTCGCACTCCGCTCGCAGCGCCGGGCCCGGTCGCGCGCAGCACCAGGGCTTCCTGTTGCCGGATGATGCTCAGCTCCAGCGGTCGGTCACCCGCTCCCGACAGCAGTGTCTCGACCGCGCGGTAGGCGGCCAGGTCCACGGCGGGCGGCAGCCGGCGCACGGCGTCGTCCTCGGCGTGCACCCGCACCCGCCGCCCCGCGGCGCGGCTCTGCCGCACCAGCAGGTCGAGGGCGCTGAGCGTCGGTTGCGGTCGCCGCTCGGCGAACTCCGGAGTGGCACCCTCCCGGTCCAACAGCGCGCGCATCGCGGCCAGCGCCTCCCGGGCCCGCTCTGCGGTCTCCGCGAGGCGCCCCGCCTGCGCCTCGGTGACCATGTCCGCGGTCCGGGTGAGCACGGTGGTCTCCAACCCGGCGGTGATCCGGCTGCGTTCGGCCCACGCGTCACGCACGGCCGCCCCCGTGACGTCCGTGATCCGCGCCTCCTGCGCCGCCCTCGCCGCCCGCGCGTGCCGCCCGTGTCTGCGTCCCAGTGCCCAGGCCGCAGCCACCACGGCGGGCGGGAGCAGCAGCGCCGTCACTGCTCCCGGTACTGCCGGCGCGTCGGCCCGCAGTACCAGTGCCACACCGACCGCTGTCTGCACCACCGCGGCGGTCGCCGCGAACAGCGCCGCGGTCCTGCCGCGCGCGGCAGCGCCGTGGACGGTGACGCCGACAGCGGCAGCAGCCGTGGCGAGGAGGGCGGGGACGACGGGAGGCCCTCCGTACCCGCCGACGCCTGCGGCCGCCGGCCACAGCAGCGCCAGTCCCAGCACAACGGCGAGCGCCGCTCGGGGGGCGGTCCGTGACCACAGCAGCGTCATGGCCTGCGCGCCGGCGACCAGCGCGAAGACCAGCCCCGGCGACACCGCCTCCCCGTCGGGGACGTCGTTGGCCCGGATGACGAGCAGGGGGAACAGGGGGTGCAGGCCGAGGCCGCCCGCCACCACGAGTTGGGCGGCCCTGCGGCGGCGCGGCACCGCGGGTTCGGGCCGGGTGCCACCCGGTCCCGGCAGCCGTGCCTCCACCTCCCAGCCGCCCTCGGCCGTGGGTCCGCTGCGGACCGAGCCGCCCGCCTCCTGCGCCCGGCTGCGGAGGAACGCCTGCCCACGCCCGCCGCCCAGCCCGCCGGCGCCACCGGCCGCAGCGGGCGATGGGCCGTTGCGAACGGCGACGACATGGCCGTCGCCGTCGGCGCGGCAGACGACCCGCGTGTCCGCGCCCGGGGCGTGCCGTACGGCGTTGGTCAGCGCCTCGCGGACGATGCCGAACGCCGCTTCGGCGGCGCTGCCCTCGGGTACCACCGTCAGCTCGCAGCTGATCGGCTGGCCGAGCCGCCGGATGCCGTCCACCAGTGTCAGCAGCCGTTCCCGCGGCTGGGCCGTGTCGGCGGTGCCGCGGCTGGGCTCGGGGACTGCGGCCAGCGCGGCGGCGACCTCTCCGCCGGCGGCGATCGCGAGCGTCAGTGCGTCCTCCCGCAGTTCGGGACGGCGCTCGGCAAGCCCTTCGGCGGCCCCGGCGGAGACGACGACGGCGGTCAGGTGGTGGGCGCTGACGTCGTGGAGTTCTCGTTCCATCCGCCGGCGTTCGTCCGCCGCCAGGCGGTGCCGCTCGGCCTCGGTGCGACGCAGCCGGTGGGCGGCCGCCTCGGCGGACGCCACGGCGCGCCGCCGACGGATGCCCCAACCGCAGGAGGTGGCGTACACGACTGTCACCAGGGCCAGCACCAGTTTGTCGCGGTCCCCGACACCGTGGAGCGTCACCTGGTAGAGCAGCTGCCACAGCGCGAGTGTGCCGACGGTGAGCAGTGTCGTGAAGGTGTCGCGGCGCAGCGCCACCTCGTAGAGCGCCAGCGCGACGCCGGCTGTCCCCGACACCACCACCGCTCCGACCGGAAGTGCCCCGGCGACCAGCGCGCAGGGCGCCACGGTGAGGACCAGGGCTGCCACCGGGTGCCTGCGCCGGGTGGTGAGTGCGCCGGCTACCACAGCCGTGGCGAGTGTCGCGGCCAGCAGGTGGGAGCCGGTGGGCAGTCGGCCGCTCAGGAGGGCTCCGACCGGCCACACCGCGGCTTGCGCCGCCACCAACAGGGCCGGAAGAAACCGGTCATCGGTTCGCTTCATGATGGGACGAGGTTATGGCCGCGGCACGGGGCTCCGCTTCGGCCCGGCGGAGGACCCCGCTCTCCACCCAGCGATAGAGGTCGGCTCCGGAGCTGCCACCCCGGCGGGCCTCTGCCGACTGTCACTCTCTTCGACCGTCGGGAGGCACGAGGACGGTGAGGCCGACCGGAGCTGCGGTGACGGAGCCCGCGCCGCACGCGCCCCGGTCCGCCCGACAGGTTCACGCGGGGCTGCGGCCGCCGCCCTCCCGCCGCGGCCTCGGGTGAGCAGGTCGACCGACCGGCTGCCGGGGGATCGCGTCGACGTCTCCGGTGCGCGCCGTGCAACGGTGCGTCAGGTCAGCCGGGCTCCGGCCCGTGCCCGACGCCCTCTCCCGGGCCGGCGGGCGACTGCACCGGCGGTCGTGCCTCCGCCGGCTGCGGCGCGCCCGCCGTGCTCCCATGGCTCACCTCGATGATCCCCCGCTGGAGTTTGCGCGGGTGGCGGCCCACGTGACACGGCGGACGTCGGGCCTCTGCAGCATCCGGAACACGGTGGGGCGGCGGGACAGGACCTCGCCTCGCTACATCGTGCATAATGTTTTCGATCACTAGACGGTGCCCGAAAAGGTTGAAATCTGGAAGAATCGGGGAGTGCCTTCCTCTTCCAGTGTCACTGTCACGGTGACCCAGACAGCCGAGACCTACCTGATCACTGCCGCCGGCGAGATCGACCTCGATGGCGCCGGTCCGTTCGAGAACGCCCTGGCCGAGGCGGCACGGTCTCTCTCCCGCTGTACGATCCTCGATCTCTCCCGGGTGGGGTTCGCCGACTCCACCCTCCTGAACACGCTCCTCGAAGCGCTGGGCGCGCACGAGGCGGCGGGTCGGCCGTGGGCGATCGCGGGCCCCTTCACCCCCCAGATCCACCGGCTGTTCACCGTCACCGGCACCCACGAGGTACTGCCCCTGGCCCCTGATCTGGCGGCGGCGCGGCGCCTGGCCGGCTGCTCCGACGACGACGGCCCCGGACGGGACAGAGGCACACCGCCGCCGACCGCCCCGAGCACAGCCTGAGGAACCGGCTCCCGTTCCCGGCGGGCCGCGCACCCGCGGGCGCGCGGCCCCGGCCCCGGCGCTTGGCGGCCGACAGCCCCCTGTGGGGGCTGTCGGCCGACCCGGGCCCTTCCTGACCGGTTACCGGCTAGAGTCAGCGGCGGTGGGTAAGCGCCAGGAACCACCCCAAAACGATCAAGGGCGATGATCGGGGCTCAGCTCCCGTGCCGGGTGGAGGAAGGCGAACGTGATGTCCCATCAGTATCCCCGCCGCACGGGGAGCCCTCTGCTCGCCGGTCTTCCCGCACAGAGAGCGGAGCCGCACGGCCCCGCCCCGGTCCGGGCCCGGGCCGTCTACGACGGGACGGAGCCGATTGCCGAGGCTCGCGCGCTGGCGCGGCGGTTCCTCTCCGACGTCCAGCTGCGGGAGGCCGTCTCTCCCGACTCCCGGGACGCGTTGCGCCTCGTCGTCAGTGAACTCGTCACCAATGCCCGGACCCACACCTCCGGCGGCTACTCGCTCACCCTCGAGCACGCGCCCGGCGTCGTCATCGTGAGTGTCCTGGACACCAGCGCCGAGATCCCCGCCGCCAAGCCGCGGGACCCTCGGCGCATCGGCGGCCAGGGCCTCCACATCGTCCACGCGCTGTGCACTGCGTTCCAGGCGAGCCGCAACCACGGCGGGAAGCGCGTCACCGCCACCCTCCCCCTCACGACGTTCTCCCGCTGAGCGGGCGGCTGCCGGTGCCGGCGCCGACCTGCCCACGGGACGACCGGCAGCGGTCGGGCCGGGCTCCGACCGCTCGTCGCTACGACGTCCGCCGGGACGTACGGGGTTTCCGACGCCGGGAAGACGCCGGGCTCATCTGTCGTGTGCGACCGCCGCCGTGTCCCTTCGCCTGAAGGTGTTGTTCCTGTCCGCCTGCCGGGCTCGTTCCACGGCGCGGGCGCCGGAACCGACGCAGCATGTGGGTCATGACTGCTGAACTGCGCTACGTGAGGGTGTCCGGGCCGCGGCGGCTGGAGGAGCTCACCGAGGACGAGCAGGCCCCCGCCCCCGACGGGGTGGTCGTCGACATCACCTACGGCGGCATCTGCGGCACGGACGTCCACGGCTACACCGACGGGCACATGCTGCCTCCAGCCGTGTTCGGCCACGAGTGGACCGGGCGGGTGAGCGCCGTCGGGGACGAGGTCTCCGGCCTTCGTGTCGGCCAGCGAGTGGTGGGCGGTGTCGGGCCCGCCTGCGGAGCCTGCGGCCAGTGCGTGGCCGGCCACGCCCGCCAGTGCGACACGGTGTTCGCCGAGGCCAACGGCGTGGACGCGGCCGCCCCTCCGCACGGCGCCTTCGCCACACGCCTCCGCGTCGCCGCGCGCCGGGTGATCCCCGTGCCCGACGCCCTTTCGGACGTCGAGGCGGCGCTCGTGGAGCCGGCGACCGTGACCTTCCATGCGGTGCGCCGTACCGCGATGGAGCTGGGCGCCCTCGCCGTCGTCCAGGGGGCCGGGCCCATCGGGCTGCTGACAGCCCAGCACGCGCGCAACGCGGGAGCCGGGCGCGTCATCGTCTCGGAGCCGTCGCCGGCTCGCCGTAACGCGGCCGCGCAGCTGGGCTTCCACGACGTGGTGGCTCCGGAGGGCCTCGCCGAGGTGCTGGAGCGGGCCGGCAACGGACTCGGCGCCGATGTGCTGTTCGAGTGCGCAGGGGTCGCCTCGCTCCTGCAGCCGTCCGCCGAACTGGTCCGGCGCGGCGGGACCCTCGCACTGCTCGGCTTCCCGCTCACCGAGTCGACGGTGAGCTACGGGGACTGGCAGAGCAGGGAGCTGAGGGTGGTCGGGTCCCTGGCCTACAACCACGAGGACTTCGTGGGGACGATGGGCGCCATCGCCGAGCGACGGATCGATGTCGCCGCCCTGCACACCGGCACCATCGGGTTGTCACGGCTCGGCGAGCTCCTGGAGGAGCTCGACTCCGGCAGGAGCACGCACACCAAGGTGCTTGTGGACCCGCGCAGCTGAACCCTCCGGGGGGGCCGTCCTCCGGCGGGCGGGCAAGCGGGCGAGCCTCCACACCGCTGGTCCCCGGGCGCGTTGCCGGGCAGCCGCCCGGCGCGGGCCGAGGGGTGACAGCGCGGCCCCGCCAGGCCGAGCGGTCGGCACGGCTTCCGTCGGCGACGCCTCCGAGACGATGACGCGCCCGGCTCCCGCGTTGCGCGCGTGCTGGGCTGTCAGCAGCCCGATGGGCCCGGCCCCCTGGACGACGGCGAGGGCGCCCAGCTCCATCGCGG
>NZ_JAAVJD010000090.1:0-13535 GCF_012033735.1 Streptomyces lonarensis
GCTTCGCAGCTGCCTCCGGCGTCATCGGCGGCATGACCACCGGCCTGACCCGCACCGTCTTCCAGCAGATGACCGCCGGACGCCAGTGGCACCGGGCCGGGGCGGGTGGGCCCGTCGGGGCCGTCGGGGTCGGGGCTGTCGGTGGGCATCGCGGGCGTCGTCACGCGGATCGACCGGCAGTCCGCGAAGACGGGGGAGGCGGTGTCCGCGACGGTGAGGTCCCGGGAGCAGTCGAAGACGCGGCAGCCGGTGAAGCGCGGGGAGGCGTCGGCGCCGACGTGCAGGGCGGGGAAACCGCCGCCGTGCAGGTCGCAGTGGTCGTAGCGGCCGGCGGCCCCGTCCGCGACGAGGATGGCGTTCTTGCCGGGCTTCCGGACCCGCAGCCCCCGCACCCGGGCCTCCGCGCCCTTCCAGACGACCAGCCCGGTGCCGTGGGTGCCGGTGATGTCGCCGCCGTCGAGCGCCAGTCGGGAGCCGGCGGTGGCGACCAGCCCGGCGCTGCCGGTCTCGGCGACGCGCAGCGCGGTGAGGGTGGCGTCCGCTCCGCTGCCGAGTTCGACGCCGCTGCGGCGCTGGCCGCGGACCGCGCAGTCGGTGAGCACGGCGGGCGCGCTCGACAGCAGTCGGACGCCGTGCTCGCCGCCGTCGACGGAGGTGGCGACGAGCGTCACGTGCGCCTGGTTCTCGACCTGGACCCCGCTCATCGCGGCTTCGGTGACGGCGCACTCCTCCGCCTCGATGCCGGCCTCGTCGGCGGCGGCCAGGCCGTGCTCGGCGCTGGTCTCCAGCCGGGAGCCGCGCAGGGTGACGCGGGCCCGGTCGGCGGCGTGGACGGCGCTGTAGCCGCTGCCGGAGACGGTGGTGCCCTCCAGTCGGGCGTCGGCGTCGCCGAGGGCGACGAGCCCGTTGGCGCCCGGTTCCCGCAGCCGGCAGTCGCGCGCGGTGAGCCGGGCGCGGTCGGTGGCGGCCAGGGCGCTGCCGACGGCGGCGTCGACGCGGGTGCCGGCGACCTCGACCTCGCAGTCGTGCTCGGCCTGGACGCCGGAGCGCCCCGCGGCGTGGACGCGGCCGTCGAGGAGGAGCGCTGCCGAACCGTCCTGCGCGAGCAGCCCGTTGCGGCCCGGGGCCAGCAGGCGCGCCTCGCGGGCGGACAGCAGCGACCGGCCGCGGGTGCGCAGTGCGGTACCGGAGACGTGTCGGGTGAGGAGGCCGTCGGCGGTGAGGCGGGCGGCGCCGGCCAGGACGACGCCGAGGCCGTCGACGGACTCCACCACGACCTCCTCCAGTCGGGCGCGGGCGTCGCCGTCGAGGTGGAGCGCGGCGTGCCGCGCGTTGCGGAGGCGGGTGCGGCGCAGCACCAGCACGCCGCCGCCGACGGGGTCGTCGAGGGCGGCGGCCAGACCGGGCGCGAGGCTGTCCTCGCCGCCGGGGGTGTCGGCGTCCAGCAGCGCCCGGAGGTCCGGCGGGTCGATCTCGGGCCCGGGGTCGGCGGCGCGGGAGGCGGGACTGCCGGCGACGGTGATGCGGCCGTGGCGGACCAGGCAGTCCTCCAGCATGAGGCCGGCGGCGTCGGTGACGACGATGACGGGCTCGCCGGGGTCGGTGCCGTGGAGGACGACGTCGGTGACCAGGCAGCCGGGGGCTGCGACGGTGAGCGCCGGGCGCCCCTCGGGGGCGGTGAGGGTGACGGTGCCGGGACCGTCGGCGGCGTAGAGGCTGACGCGGCGGTCCAGGCGCAGGCTCTCGTGGTACTCACCGGCGGCGATGGCCACGGCGACGGAGCCGGTGGTGGGGGCGGCGGCCAGCGCGCGGGCGATGGTGCGGTGGGCGGACCGGCCGCGGGAGGCGACGGTCAGCGTGAGGTCAGCCGCTATCTGGGTGGTGGGGACGGTGAGGGCCATCGGTCACCGCCTTTCGGAGCTTCGGTGGTGCGGGTGGGGTGCGGTGCTCACGGGGTCGTGCGGCTCACTGGCCGCCGGCCGTCGGGTCGGGGGTGCCGTACCACTCGGGCGGGTTGTCGAGGCGCACGGCGGGCGAGATGAACAGGGCACCGAGGCTCTTGTCGAGCAGCTTACCGAGGGCGGGGAAGACGATGGCGTCGAAGAACCCGGCCCGGTGCCACTGGCGTCCGGCGGTCATCTGCTGGAAGACGGTGCGGGTCAGGCCGGTGGTCATGCCGCCGATGACGCCGGAGGCAGCTGCGAAGCCGCCCTCGCGGAGGGCGTCCAGCCCGGTGAGGTACACGGTGTTGCCGTTGGCGTCCTTGACGCCGAAGATCGCGGCGTTGGCGCTGCCGACGACGAGGCCGCCGATGGCGCCGGAGGCGATGCCGAGGCCGAACTCGTAGGTGGCGCCGCGCCAGCGGCCGGGCTTCTCACGGCCGGCCCACTCGCCGATGAAGTTGTCGTCACCGGTGGGTCGGTTGGGGTGGAAGCCGGTGTCGGTCTGCGACATGTGGTTGCGCCAGCCGCCGCGGTTGGCGGCGAAGTGCATGCCGGAGATGCTGGTCTTGATGGTGGCGCCGACGGTCGCGCCGAACAGCGCCTTGAGCACGTCGTTGTAGGTGAACTCGTTGCCGTTGACGGCGGCGACGATGCCGTTGACCGCCAGCGACATCGTGAAGTCGACGAGCCATTCCTGGATGAACTCGGACGCCAGGGTGGAGCCGACCTTCGGGGCGAACGGCGTGTAGGCGGACTCCCCCGGTGTGGGCGAGGACCACTGCTGCCGGTTGGGGTCCTTGAACTTGCGGTTGTGGCCCCGGTACTCCTGGAAGAAGGTGTCCGGCGCGTTGTCGCGGCCGATGCCGCTGAGGTTGGGCTGGGAGTCGCCGAGCTGGCTGACGCCGGGGGCGGTGCCGTCGGTGCGGATGGTGATGCGGCCGAAGGTGTCGACCTCGCGCACGATCCCGGAGACGGTCCGCTCGCCGATGACGAAGCCGGGCAGCGAGTTGTCGGTGCTGGACGGCGCGTAGCGGCGCAGCTGGTTGTGGAACATCTCCTGCTCCAGGAAGCTGCCGTCGGGCTGCTTCTTCATGGAGCGGATGACGGTGCCGTTGTGGAACTCCTTCCACTCCCCCAGGTTCTGGACGAGGTTGTCGCCCGGGGTGGCGTGGTACTCGCGGGGGCGGACCGCCGGGTCGCTGAGCAGGTCGGAGACGGTGCCGGTGACCTTCTTGACCGGCATCTCCTGGATGGTGACGCGGCCGGCGCCGTCCGAGACCACCACGTCCTTCCAGGTGCTGCCGGGGGCGCCGGGGGTGCCGGTCCACTCGCGGACCCGCGCGGCCTGGCTGCCGCCGAAGTCGAGCAGCGAGCCGTGCGCGTCGTACTTGTTCCAGGTCCAGGTGCCGTCGGCGGTGCGCCAGGCGCGGACGGTGACGCCGTCGCCGAGCATGCGGAACTCGCGGACCAGTTGGCCGTTCGGGCCGGGGGTGAAGTCCTGGTAGGACTCCGGGTCCCAGTACCGCTTTCCGCCGATCTCGTTCTCGATGGCGAGCTTGCGCGGGCCGCTGTTGACGCCGTCGTTCCAGGTGCGGTTGTCGAGCGCGGTGACCTGCCTGCCGTCCCAGGTGTCGGCGCGGCCGATGACGGTGCCGTGGTGGTCGAGCCGCGTCCAGTCGGCGGTGGTCGGGTCGAGCTGCCCGCGGCGGTCGATGACGACGGCGTTGCCGGCGTCGTCGGTGGCGCGGGTCTGCGGCGGCAGGCGGTACTCGACCACAGAGCCGTCGGTGAGGCCGGTGCGGGCGACGCGCCAGTCGGTGTGGGCGCCGGGGGTGTACCAGTCGCCGCCGCCGGTGGCGCTCGGGGAGAAGCGGTCCTGCCACCGGATGTCGCCGGCGGTGATGCCGCCGTCGCCGCGGCCGGGCAGGCCGACGGTGAAGTCACCCTGCTGGAAGGTGCGGTGGCCGGTGAGGTTGCCGTCGCCCTCGGACCAGGCCCGGTAGGGGCGGCCGCCGCCGGGGGTGACGGTGGTGGCCCCGTCGGGGAGTTTCACCAGGTCGCCGTGGGTGAGGGTGTTGCCGTCGGGGAGCTTGCGGACCGAGCGGATCAGTTCGCCGTTGGCGGCGAGGTCGACGGTGGCGGCGTCACGGGAGACGAACCGCAGGCCGTCGACGGTGGCGCCGCCGCCGGTGGGCGTAGCGCGCCAGCTGTGCACCTGGAGGACACCGTCGTGGCGCAGGTGCGGCATCTCGGTGAAGAGCTGGGAGTTGTGGTGGGAGAGGGTCATCTCGCGCCACCAGGCCGGCGGGCGCTGCTCGTACAGCCGGATGCTGTCCAGGCGGGTGCCGTCGGGCAGCGCCTTGGAGAGCTGCGTCTCCTTGCCGTGGGCGGAGTGCCGCAGGAAGTCGTCGGAGGGGATGCCGCCGATCTTGATCTCGACGGCGCGGAGCTGGCCGACGTTGTCGAAGGTGTTGAGTCGGCCCCACTTCTCGTGGACGGTGACGGTGTTGCCCGTGGAGGGGTGGACCATCCGGTCGGTGAAGCCGCCGCCCGGCCCCCAGGTGCGGTCGCCGCGCGCGACGAGGTTGAAGTCGGCGTCGTACCGGTACCAGGGAGTGGTGGGCCCGGTGCCGAGCAGCCCGGCGGGGCGCCCGGCGTCGGCGACGACGTGGCCGCCGTCGGGGAGCTGCTGGGTGTGGCGGACCCGGGTGAAGCCGTCGTTGTCCATCCAGCTGCGCTGGCTGGAGCCGACGGTGCGGTCGCCGTGGCGCACCACGCCGCCCTGGGGGTCGACCTCGTGCCAGCTGCGGACGGGCCCGGCGCCGTCGCCGCGCAGCCTGACGTCCACGTGGTTGCCGTCGGGCAGGAACCGGCGCTCGAAGTACAGCGTGTCGCCTGCGGTGTTGAGGCGGATGCGGCCGTTCTCGGCGCCCTTGACGTCGACGGTGCCGGACTTGTACCAGGACGGCAGGCCGTTGCCGGCGCCCGCGACCTTCCAGGTGCCGGTGCCGTCGGCGGCGTGGGTGATCTCCAGGCGGAGGTTGCCGCCGTCGAGGGCGCCCTTGTGGAGGACGTTGATCTGCTGGGTCCGGAGCTTGCCCCCGGCGTCGTAGACCTTGAACTCGCCGCTGGTGACACCGCCGTTGGAGGTGACGCGGAAGCCGTCGGCGCCCTCGCGGGTGACGGTGACGTTGTTGACGGTGCCGAGGTTCCCGTCGAGCAGCGTGGGGTTGGCGCCGCCGGTGCCGGGGCTGATGTAGCCGTTGCCGGTGGCGTCGGAGAGCTTGACGACGGTGAAGGTCGATCCGTCGCGGGCGGTGACGGCGAGGGTGCCGTCGACGGTGCCGGCGCGGACTTCGTGCGTGGTGGCGCCGTTGCCGTCCAGCACGCGGAACTCGACGCCTCCGCCGGGGTTGTCCACGCGGTAGCCGCCGCCGGCGGCCCGCACCGCCCGGGCGTCGGGGACGGGCACCAGGCCGTTGTCGACGAGGCGCACGGTGTGGCCGCCGTGCATGATCTCCACGGCCTGGTTGAGCTGGGCGCCGCCGAGGCCGGTGGTCCGCACCGCGTCGACCTGGGGGGCGGCGTCCGGGCCGAAGCGCCGGATGCGGCCGCCGCCGGTGATGTCGAAACCGCCGTCGGGGCGGACGTTGAGGGTGTGGCCGCTGGGGCCGCCGTTACCGGCACGCAGGGTCAGTTCCCCGCCGCCGACCGGCCGCATCAGGTGCAGGTCGAGGTCGGCGCCGCCGGTGCTGCGCAGCGCCGTGACGTCGTGGGTGTGACGCCCGCCGGGGCCCACCACGATGTGGGTGTCGCCGAACTGGAGGCGGTGGCCGAGACCCTCCACGGCAGCGACCTGGCTGCCCGCGACAGGACCGCCCGTGCCGGTGCGGACCTCGGGCAGGGCGGTACCGCCCACCGGCTGGTAGAGGTGCCGGATGTCGCCGCCCGCGCCGGCGGGCAGGACCGCGATGTCGTGGGTCCGCGCGCCGTGGCCGTCGACCGCGACGTCGAGGTCGGTGCGGGTGACCCGGTAGCCGAGGTCACCGTCGAGGCGGGTGACGGCGGACCCGCCCACCACGGAGCCGTCGGGCTCGGTGAGGCGGGGCGGGTTCCCGCCGACCGGCGGCTGGACGTACTGGCCGTGGAGGTCGCCGCGCAGCGGCAGCGCGTGCTGGTGGAACGGGCCGCCGGGGGCGTGGACGTCGACCAGGTCGGTGCCCTGGCGGGAGACGTGGAGGACACCGTTGTCGATGCTGACGGTCGCACCGGGGGCGGTGCCGTCGCCGCGCAGCAGCTGGAGGGAGCCGTCGCCGACGGTGGTGTGCACGTGGTGCGGGGCTCCGCCCCCGCCGGTGAGGACGGTGACGTCGTGGGTGTGGCGCCCGCCGGGCCCCACCACGATGTGGGTGTCACCGAAGTGGAGGCGGTGCCCGCCGCCGGGCATCGGGACGATCTCGCGGTGCGGCACGGGGACACCCGCGCCGGTGTGCACGGTCGGGCCGCCGCCGTCCACGGGCCGGTGCAGGAACCGGACGGGGTCGTTCGCCCCGAACTGCGGAAGGGCGTTGACGTCGTGGGTGTGCCGGCCGCCGCCGTCCAGGACCACCGTGTGCGAGGTCCCGTCGTGGGTGAGGTCGACACGGTGGGCGCCGCCCGCCATGGGGTCGATGCGCTGGCCGGGGACGGGCGTGCCGTCCAGGTGGGTCAGGACGTGGGCGCCGCCCGGTGCCTCCGGGTACCGCAGGAAACCGCCGGGGAGGTCGCCGCCGGTGGTGCGGACGGCGTGCTGCACCAGGGAGCCGTCCAGCGCGTGGACGTGGAGTTCGCCGCCGGCCGGCGCGGCCGGGCCGCGGTTGGGGGTGATGACCCAGTGGCCGCCCTCGGGTGTGGCCAGCCAGCCCCCGGTGGGGACGCCGTCGGAGCCGCGCAGGTGCAGTCCGCCGTCGGCGGCGGAGCGGAGGATGCGCAGGTCGCCGACGCCGCCGGTGAGGGTGGTGACGTCGAAGGTGTGGTTGCCGGTGGCGGGGTCGAACATCCGGGAGGTGCCGGGGCCGGTGGAGAGGGTGATCTGGCCGTCGACGGTCCGGACGGCGGGCGCGGCGGTGAGACCGCCGTGGTCGCTGACGCGCCACGCGTCGGCGAGGTCGCCGGCCTGGTTGATCGGCGCCGTGATCCGGACCTCGCCGCCCGGGTGGGCCAGGCGCAGGTCGGCGTGGCCGGTGATGGTGACGGGGTTGTTCCCCGCGCCCGGCACCAGTTCCCAGCTGCGGCCGGCGCGCGGCCCGAGGTCCTCGACGATGCGGAACCCGCCGCCGTCGATCTGCTCGGCGCGCATGGTCGGGGCGCCGCCGAGCACTTCGGGGCGACCGCTGGTGCCCATGCCGACGGTGACGTCCCGGCCTCCCACCGAGACGGAGAGGTTCGGCGGCCCCTCGCCCGTGGCGGGGTGCACCCCGCCTGCCGGGGGCGGCGCCGGCACGTCGCCGCCGGTGACGGGAGCGGTGGTGGGCCGGGTGACGGTGGTGAGTTCGGCGCCCTCGACCCGGATGTCCCGCGGGGTCGTCCCGCCCGTCTCGACGGTGGTGGTGCCCGAGGGCCCGCCCTCGACGCGACCGGGGGTGACCTGCGGGGTGCCGTCCAGCACGGTCCACACCTGCGGCTGGAACAGGTCGGGCCGGGTCTGGCGCAGCTGCTGCACGAACTCGTCGCCGGTGCGCGGCTTGCCGAGGCCCAGCAGGTCGCGGAGTTCGGGGGTGAGGCCGTTGCCGGTCGGGGCGCCGACGGTGCCGGTGGTGTCCTTCCCGGTGGGGGTCGGCACGGCGGGCGCGGGCGTGGAGTTGGCGACGGGTGCCGTGGTGGCCGGCGGGCCGCCGCGGCCGGGGCGTCCCAGCGACGCGAGCGCCGCGAGGTCGATGTGGCCGAGCCCGCCACCGCCGGTGATGTCGGTGACCTTGCCGCCGGGGGCGGGCGGGACCACGGTGCCGCCGGCGCCGGGGACCGGCCCCGCGGCGGCGGGCGGGAGGACGGCGCCGGGCGGCGCGACGGTGCTGCCGAGGGAGCCGCCGGGTGCGGCCGGTGTCGGGACGCCGTCGGTGGGCCGGACCGCGGGGAGTTCGGGCGCGGCGGCGGGGGCGACGGTGCCGTCCGCGCCGCGGACGGCGGGGACCCCGACGACGGAGCCGTCGGCGAGCGGCTTGGTCACGCCGGGGGCCGCGACGGAGATGTCGTCCCCGACGCGTGCCGTGGCGGGGGTGACCGCGCCGACGTCGACCAGGGACAGCTTCTGGTTGACCTGGTTGAGCCAGTCGGGGCTGACGGCGCCCGGGGTGAGGGAGCCGGAGGTGATCGACCCGGGGGTGACGGCGCCGGAGGTGACGGAACCGGGGGTCGAGGCGTTGGTCAGCCCGGGGACGCTGCCCGGGATGGAGACCGTGCCGGGGGTGGCCGTTCCGGGGGTGACCGAACCGGGGGTGACCGAACCGGGGGTGACGGAGCCCGGGGTGATGGTGACGGCGCCGAGGGCCGCGCCGGGAGCGATCCCGCCGGGGGCGACCGCGCCGGGAGTCACCGCGCCGGGGACGACCGCGCCGGGAGTCACCGCGCCGGGGACGACCGCGCCGGGAGTCACCGCGCCCGGCGTCACACCGCCCGGAGCGACGGCGCCCGGAGCGACGGCGCCGGGGGTGACCGTCGGCGGTGTCACGGCGCCGGGGGTGACGGCACCCGGCGTCACCGCGCCGGGCGTCAGCCCCGGGGTGACCGCGCCGACGCCGACCGCGCCCGGCGTCGGGACGCCGAGGTCGGTGACCGCCTGCGGCACGGCGGCCGGCGTGACGTTCGGCGTGGCGATGGCGCCGGGGGTGACCGCGCCCGAGGGCACCGACCCCGGCGTGAGTGCGCCGGACAGCCCGCCGGGGGTGACGCCGCCGGGCGCCACCGCGCCGGGTGCGATCGCCCCGGGCGGGAGCGCACCCGTACCGACGGCTCCCGGGGCGACCGAGCCGGGGGCGAGGGCGCCCGGGGTGAAGACGCCGGGTGAGATGCCCAGGCTCAGCGCGCCGACCGTGACGGAGGCCGGGGTGATGCCGACGACCGGCGGGGTCGTCATCCCGAGACCGCCGGGGGCGAGCGCACCCGGGGTGACGCCGCCGGGGGCGAAGCTGCCGGGCGCCACCGTCCCCGGGGTGAAGGCGCCCGGTGCCACCGCCCCGGGGGCGAAGGTGCCGGTGGCCACCGCGCCGGGGCTGAAGGTGCCCGGTACGACGGCGCCGGGAGTGATGGCCCCGGGGGTGATCGCGCCGGGCGCCACCCCGCCCGGGGCGATACCGCCGACGCCGATGCTGCCGACGCCGACCGCGCCGGGTGCCGGCATCGCGGGGGTGAAGGAGACGCCGCCCGCGGCCGGCGGGGTGTCCACGATCCGCGCCCCGACACCGGGCATGTCGATCTGCCCCACGGAGATCTGGACGGCGGAGGCGGAGCCGACGTTGACCTGGCCGACGCCGACCGCCGAACCGTTCAGCCCCGCGGCGACGTTGACCGCCGGCATGGAGATGGCCGGGGTGGTGACCGAGGCGGTCGGCACCTGGACGGGGGCGGTGACCGCGCCCGCCGGGGTCGGCACCGACACCTGGCCGACGCCGGAGAGCGCCGGGTTGTCGACCCCGCCGGTGACCGGGCGGACCGTGGACGGCATGTCCACGATGGCAGTCGAGACGGCGGGCATCTCGATGCGGCCGGCGCCGACCGTGCCGCCGAGGTCCGCGGTGTTGATCGTCACCGGGGTGGTGGTGGGGCCGATCCCGATGGAGCCGCCCGCCGGGGCGACGACGAAGTTCCCGTTCGGGGCGACCGGCGAGAAGTTGCCGAGCGTCGGCGGGATGCGGGTGCCGCCGATGCTGACGTCCACGATCGAGGTCCCGGGCGGCGGCGCCATGATCGGCGTGCCGTTCATGTTCATCCCGATCGAGGGGACGGTGACCGACCCGGGCGCGATGGCACCGATCTGCGGCATCGCACCGATGGTGCCGGGGGTGAACGCGCCCGGCGCGGGCGGGGTGATGGCACCGCCGATGCCGCCGGCGCCCGGCACGGTCGGCGGGGTGAACGACCCGACGCCGCCGCCGAACTGCGGGACGGTGGGGCGAGCGACCTGCCCCAGCCCGCCGAAGCCGCCGAGCCCGGGCGGCATGGTGGTCACGCCCGAGGGGACGAGGATCGACCCGAACGCGAGGTCGGTGCGGATACCGGCGGTGCCCGGCCCGACCCGGAACAGGTCCATCGCGCCGGCGCTCACGCCGGAGACCTTGCTCGTCGCGCCGAGGAACTGCCCGCCGTCGTACCCGTAGCGGAACCGGCCGAGGAGGCCGCGGTCGATGAAGCCGACACGCGCGGCGCCCCGCAGGCCCAGCACGGCGATCTCGTCCGCGGCCACCGGGGTCACCAGCCGCAGCCAGTTCCACCCGGCCACCCCGTTGATCATCGAGCGGCCCATGTTGGCGCCGAACCGGCCGATGGTGATGGCGCCCCGGATCGCCGCGAAGGTGAAGCCGCCCATGTTGGTGATGACCGAGAAGTTCGCCGCCTGGTGCATGTACCGGAACGGCGCGATGGGCCCCATGGTGAAGATGCCGTTGGAGCCGCGGATCCACATCGCGGCGGCCCGGAACGAGTTCCCCATGCCGTACATCAGGCGGCTGCCGAGGCCGAAGCCGTTGGCCCCGAGCCCGAAGAAGGTGCGCATGCCGTTGATGCCGGAGCTGCCGAGACCGCGCAGACCGGTCCACAGCTTGCCGATGTTCAGCCCCTTGGTGGTGGGGGCGATGACACCGACGATCGCCAGGACCAGCTCGGTCACACTGGCGTTGCCGCGGGAGAAGTCGACCGCGGTCTTGATGAGCAGGGCGATGTTGAGGCCGATGGCGAGCAGGGCCACCGGCCCGCCCAGCAGGATCGCCGGGATGATGAGGATGATGGCGATCCACTGGAGCGCCTTCCAGAACTCGTCGCACGGGTCGATGACGGTCTGGATGCTGCTGGCGGCCTCGCGGATCGCGGCGGCGGCCACCGCGGCGGCGGCGTCCACGTTGCTCTCGGCGTCCTCGGCGATGCCCTGCTGGGTGGAGCGCCCTGACTCGTCGTCCTCGTCGAGCCCCGCCGCCTCCGACAGCGCGTCGTCCGCCCGCCGCTGCTCGGTGCGCAGCACCTCGACGTAGGTGCGCAGGGCGCCCTGGGTGGTCTCCTGGGCGGTGCGGAAGGAGGCGACGTAGTTGCGGAGCTTGCCGTCGATGGCGTCGCGCAGGGCGTCGGCGGTGTGCCCGACGAAGGCGCCGTTGGTCGTCTGGAGGACGTCGGTGAAGCCCTGGTCGATGGTCTTGGCCATCTCGATCAGCTGTTCCTGATCGGTGATCAACTGGTCGATGCGGTCGGCGTCACCGGGGGTCGGGTCGCTGCTGCGGCCGAGAGCGCTCCAGTCGTCGGGCCTGGGCATCGTGCCGGTTCCCTCCTCCGCGCCGTCGGCGACCGCTTCCGTCTCCTCTGAAGCATCTACGCACGGGAGGCCCCGCCGGTTCAACGGAGATCGCGAAAGATTCACGGGGACGTGCCGGACGCTGCCGCAGCGCGGTCGGGCGGGCGCGGTGAGTGAACCGCGCCGGGAATTGAACCGGCGGCCGCGCCGGTGCGTAGAGAGGGTGGAACGGGCCCGTCGACGGGCGGGCCGGGCGTGCCGGGACGCGGCCGCGCCCGACACGTACGACACCGGCGGGAGGCCGACCGTGGCGGACTTCTCCATCGACTACTCCGCCCTGCACCGCGCCCAGGAGCAGATGAAGTCGCTGGCCAACACGGCGGAGAGCGGCGGAGCCTCCGGGGAGTTCAAGACGGTGGGCGAGTCCACGCCCTCGGAGCGCCGCGCGGTGTTCGGCAGCACCGAGCTGGGTACGGCCTTCAACCGCTTCTACGAGAACTCCGCGAAGCGCGCCAAGGAGGCGAAGGACGGCCTCAACGAGCTGGCGGAGATCTTCGCCAGCGTCTCCAACGTCTTCTTCGAGGCCGACGCGCAGCTCGCCGGCGGCAGCGGCGTCACCAGTCAGGCGCTGGGCATCAGCAACTGGCGCAACTCCAAGGCGCAGTGGGACGCGTGGGACGCGGCCACCGAGGAGTGGAACGACTACCTGGAGGAGATCGGCGCGAAGGAGTACTTCGACGCCAACCCCGACGCGGACATCGGCCAGGTCTGCCGCGCCGACTCCCCGCCGGAGTTCTGCGAGACCTGGCGCGAGGACACCGACGCGCCGTCGCCCCCCGGGGACAGGCCCGACGGCGACCGGCCCTCGGACGAGCCGCCGACGGAGTTCTCCTTCGAGGACGAGAACGGCGTCACCAACGTCAAGGTCGAGCTCGACGACGACTACAACATCATGAAGGAGACGACGGAGGTCACGACGACCGACGGGCAGTCGTTCACCTCCGAGACCGTCTACGAGACGTCCCCGCAGTACGTCACCAAGGACGGTGTCACCTTCGACGCCCGCGACTTCACCACCACGACGACATACGCGGACGGCACCACGATCACCTCCGAGGTCACCATCGAGGAGGACGGTTCGGGTGTGATGACCTCGACCGACGGCGACGGCGAGGTCACCCGCTACACCCGCTCGGGCCCCGGCGACGAGTGGGAAGAGGACGACTGACCTGCCGCCCCGCGCCCCTCGGGCGCGGGGCGGACACCCCGATAACGGCACCGCACGACGAGGAGCACTTGCCATGGCGGCGAACATCAGCCTCAGCTACGCGGAGATCGAGAGGGTCTCCAACAAGCTGGACAGCGCGGTGGAGGAGACACTCGTCCCCCGCATGACCGAGGCGAAGACCGAGGTCGACAACCTGCTGGCCAGCGCACTGGTCCTGGTCGAGGCCAGCCCGGCCCTCCAGCAGCAGTACGACCGCTTCACCACCGAGCTGACCAAGGCGACGGACGCGATCACCCAGTACGCCGAGCAGTTCCGGGAGATCAAGCGGCAGGTCGAGAACATGGACAAGGAAGTCGCCGACAAGGTCCGCAGCGCCTGACCCCGGTGGCCGGCGGCGCCGGTCGCCCTCCCCGCTCTTCCCTTTGCCCGAACCGACGTGGCACCGGTGACCACCGGCACGTCACCTATCCGACGGAGGAACCGTGTCGGACGCAGCCGATGTCAAATTTGATTACGCCGAGATCACCCGTGCCACCTCGGTCATGGGTACCAAGCTCGACGACATCAGTGACGAACTCAGCACCCTGCGCGACGACGTCGACGCCCTGCTCAAGAACGGCATGGTCTTCGACCAGGCGAGCCCCGCGCTCACCGAGGCGTACACCCAGTTCACGCAGCAGCTGACCGAGTCGGCCGGCGCGATCAAGCAGTACGCGGAGACGTTCGAGAGCCTGTCGAAGGGCATGCAGGACTCCGACTCCGACATCGCCCAGGCGGTGCGCGCCAACATGCAGTGACCGCTTCCCCCTCGGCGGGGAACGGGATCGGGGGCGGTGCGGCGGGAAGCCGCACCGGCCCCGGTGCGTTCGTGGGGGGGGGGGGGGGGGGGGGG
>NZ_JAAVJD010000090.1:13542-20756 GCF_012033735.1 Streptomyces lonarensis
TGCCCCCCCCCCCCCCCCCCCCCCCCCCCCCCCCCCCCCCCCCCCCCCCCCCCCGCCGGGTGTCAGCCCTCGAAGACGGTGAGCGGGACCTGCACCGCCACCGCCAGGCCGCCCGGCCCGGCGGTCCAACCACGACCGGGGACCAGCGGCATGCGGACCTGGTCCGCGGAGAGCCGGGCGCCGATGAAGTCGCCCTCGGTGATGGACTTCGGGCCCAGCAGGATCGCCTGCCGCGACCGCCGGGCGGCCGAGACCCAGCCCAGCGCGCCGAAGGAGTCGGCGGAGCCGGCGAGGATCAGCCCCTGCCCGGCGTCGCGTCCGGAGACGGCGAGCTTGCGCAGCAGCTTGTCGGCGCGGGCGTTGATCAGCAGGTCGGCGTCGTCGATGACGACGACCGTCGGGCGGCCCTGCTGCGCGTCCAGCGCCGCCTGGAGCTCGTCCACGCTCGGGTCCGGATCGGGCAGGACACGCGCCAGGTCGTGCACGCCCAGCCGCCGCAGCGGCGAGTCGCGCGGGGTGATGACCACCAGGGAGGTCCCACCGACCAGCAGCGAGACGCACATGGTGGCGAGGGTGGTGGAGCGCCCGGAGCGGGCGGGCCCGACGACCAGGTAGCTGCCGCCGCCGGCGGCGAGGTCCTGGCCGAGCGGGGTGGCGCCGTCGCCGCCGACGCCGACCAGCGCCCACAGCGGCCGCCGCAGCTTCTCGGGGATGCGGTCGGCGACCTCCTGGTAGCCGATCAGCGTGGGGAGTTCGGCGACCCGGAAGGGGCGCCGGGCGGCGGGCACGGTGTGGTCGCGGTCGCGCGCCGTGCGGGCGATGCGGCGCAGCGCCTCCGCCTGGTCGGGCGCGGGGCGTTCACCGGCGAGGAGCGCCTGCTCGATCTCCCCGGCCTCGTCGGCGCCGTCGGTGGTGGCGGGCGGGCCCGGCAGCAGCGCGATCTGTGTCTCGACCCCGCCGGGGGCGTGCCAGCCGCGGCCCGGCGGGACATGGTCCGGCACCTGGTGGCGGTTCATGCCGGCGAGTTGGTAGTCGGTCTTCTCCGCCTGGCGCAGCAGCAGTCGCCGGTCGTTGTGGGCGGCGAGCCGGCCGCCGAGCAGGATGCGTTCGGAGGTCGCGACGACGTGGATTCCGGCGGCGGCGCCCTCCCTCAGGAGCCGGACGATCTCGCCGTAGAGGCGGCCCCCGTCGTAGTCGTCGAGCATCGCGCTGAGGGCGTCCCAGCCGTCGATGAGGAACAGGATGTGCGCGGGCCGCTCGGCCTCGGGGAGCGCGGCGCGCAGTTCGGAGATGCCGGCGCAGCCGCGGGAGGAGAGCTGCCGCTGCCGTTCGGTGAGTTCGGCGGCCAGCCGCAGCAACAGCCGTTCCAGCCGCTCGGAGTCGTGGCGGGGGACGATGGCGCCGGTGTGGGGCAGCTCCTCCAGGGCGAGCAGGCCGCCGCCGGCGGCGTCGATGCCGTGGATGTGGAGGTCGGCGCTGCTGAGGACGGCTGCGGCGGCGCCGGCCATGGACCGCAGCGTCTGGGTGCGGCCGGAGCGCGGCGACCCGACGACGTAGAGGTGGCCGAAGTTCTCCAGGTCCATGGTGCCCAGGCGGCGTTCCTGGAGGTCCGGGAGGTCCAGCAGGGCGTACGGCACCACCGGCAGGGCCCCGGCGCGCGGCGGGGGCGCCGGCGGGAGGTCGTCGAGGTCGATGAGGCGGGGCAGCGCGGGCAGCCAGGGGCTGGGCTGCTGGGCGAAGTCCGGGAGCCGCTCCGTCGCCTCGGTGATGGCGTTGACCAGGGCCCGCAGGTCGGTGGGGGGCTCCTCGGCCCCGGTCGGCGGCAGCTCCTCGTCGTGGTCGTCGCCGGTGTGCTGCGGGGCGCGGCCCAGCCCCTGCCAGGTGAGGCGGGTGCCGCGCACGGGGCGGGAGTCGCTGGTCTCCGCGGGGGCGTCCGAGGCGCCGTCGGTGGCCCGTTCGGCGCCGGCCCACGCCGACTGGACGGGGACCGCCGCGGTGGCGCCGCGGCGGACCAGGGCGCGGCCGGGGGTGGCGGCGGAGATGTTGGCGGCGTCCGGCGCGTCGATGATGTCCTGGCTCTCGGCGCGGTCGGTGACCCGCAGCGAGATCCGCAGGTTGGTGTTGGCCTTGATCTCGTTGTTGACGGAGCCGCCGGGGCGCTGGGTGGCGAGGATGAGGTGCAGGCCCAGCGAGCGGCCCCGCTGGGCGAGGTTGACCATGCCGGGGACGAAGTCGGGGAGTTCCCGCACCAGGGTGGCGAACTCGTCGATGACGATGAGCAGGCGCGGCAGCGGCGGGAGTTGCGGGTCGCGGGCGCGTCGGGCGCGGTACTCGGTGTGGTCCTTCGCCTCGGCGGCGGCCAGCACCCGCTCGCGGCGCCGGAGTTCGGCGGCCAGTGAGGCGAGGGCGCGTTCGACGAGGTGGCCGTCGAGGTCGGTGATCATGCCCAGGGTGTGGGGCAGCCGGGAGCACTCGCGGAAGGCGCTGCCGCCCTTGTAGTCGACGAGGACGAAGGTGAGTTCGTCGGGCCGGTTGACCGCGGCGAGGGAGCCGATCATCGTCTGGAGGAGTTCGGACTTGCCGGCGCCGGTGGTGCCGCCGACCAGGCCGTGCGGCCCGTCGCGGACCAGGTCGAGCCGGAACGGTCCCTCATAACCGGCGCCCAGGACGAAGGCGGTCTCGGCGGGTCGGCGGCTCCAGCGCTTCAGGAGCGCCTCGGCGTTGGGAGGCTCCTGGTCGAGGAGCGGCAGCAGTCGCACCTCGTCGGGGAGGCCGGACGAGCCGTCCGGGGTGACGTCGCGGACCGGGGAGAGCGCCCGCGCGACCTGCTCGCACCAGTCGCGGGTGACGAGGTCGGCGCGGAGGTCGTCCAGCGGCGGGGCGCCGGTGACGCGGACGGAGATGCGGCCGGCGGTGGCGGTGACGACGCCGGTGCACTCCTCGGGGAGGAGTCGCTCGCGCTCGTCGACGCAGAGGCTGAAGACGCGGACGCCCGGACCGGTGGTGAGGATGTCGATGACGCCGGGGACGTCGCGCAGCCGGCGGGCGCCGTCGAGGACGACGAGGACGTCGGCGTCGCGGTGGAGCGCGGCGCCCATCGGGGAACGGGCGGCGTCGGTACGGGCCTTGATGTCGGCGAGCAGTTCGCTGACCCGGTGGGCGGTCGACTCGGGGTCGTTGCCAAGGTGGATGACGGGGCCGTCGTCGGAGCCGCCGCGGCGGTTGCGCAGGTGCGGCAGCCAGCGGACCCAGGCCCAGTCCTCGCGGTGGGTGTCGGAGGTGAGGACGACGATCCGCAGGTCGCGCGGGCTGTGGAGCACCGCGCTCTGGGCGACGGCCCAGCGGGCGACGGCGCGGTGGCTGTCGTCGGGGCCGGTGAGGCCGAGGACGCCGCGGTCGGTCATCTCCAACGCGAACGGCACGTCGGCGAGTCGCCAGTGGACGGTCTGGTGGTTGCTCTCGCGCGCGGAGTCGGTGATGCGGCGCAGCGAGGCGCGGGTGATGGTGCCGAACCGCAGCGCGAGGTGGTCCGGGTCGTGGCGGCGGCGCTGCCAGAGCAGCGCGCCGGGACCGGTGGCCGTCAGCAGCACGGTGGCCGGGTCGGGGAAGGTGACGTTGCGCAGGGCGCGTTCCTCGACGCTGGCCTGGCGTACCTCGCGCTCCAGCGAGGCGCGGCGCAGCCGGAACAGCCGGAGGGCGTCCGCGTGGGCGCGGCGGCCGTTGCGGCGGCCGGCTATCCAGTTGCCCAGCGCCATCAGCGGGGTGAAGAAGATGAAGATGAGGAAGTAGAAGCTGCGGAACAGGCTGACCATGACCATGCCCATGATCAGCGGCATGAGGACCATCAGCAGCGGGAACGCCCGGTCGCGCGGCTTGCTGGGCGGGCCGGGCATCCGCAGCGAGTCGGCGTCCAGGTGCGGGGCGATGCGCGGCGGTCGGTTGTACTCCAGCCCCACGCCGTCCGCGGCCGGGTTGACGGCGGCGTCGGGCTCGCTGACCGGGCCGAACCGCAGCAGGTGGTCGCCGAGGGCGAGGTCGGCGTAGGGCGGCCACTCCTCGGAGTCGTCGCCGGGCGGCGGCAGCACCCCGGGCGGCGGGGGCTCCTCGGGGACGGGTAGTCCGTCGGGGCCGGGCGGGTCGGGTGCGGTGGTGTGGCCGCCGGGGCCGCCGTCGTGCGGGCCGGCCGGTTCCTCGTCGGTGAGCGGGGTGCCGGTCTCGGGGTCGACGGGCGGCGGCGGGGTCAGCGAGCGCAGCCCGCAGCGGGCCGGGTTGGCGTCCGGCGGCAGCAGGAAGCTGAGGGTGCCGTCGGTGCGCACGGTGATCCACACCCCGCCCTCGGGCGCGCCGCCGTCGGGCAGCCGCAGCACGCAGCCCCGGTCGGTGCCCGCCTCGTGGCTGCCGGGGCCCAGTCGCCAGACGGTGCCGGAGCCGGGGCCCGAGACGTGCCGGATCTCGACCAGGGCCGGCTCGGCCTCGGGCGGGGTCCAGGCGGGCAGCCGGCCGGCGGCCGGGACGGGCGCGCCGAGGCCGAGGACGGCGCCCTCGCGGATGCCGCTGTGGGCGACGGGCGTCTCCGGCCGCAGGGCACGGCCGTCGAGGTACAGGACGGGCGGCGGCCCGTCCTCCTCCTGCGGCTCGCCGGCCAGGGCGGTGGCCAGGCCGGCGACGGTGGCGTCGGCCGGCAGGTCCAGCAGGTGGTCGGTGTGCCGGCCCTGCGGGTCGGCGGTGGTGAGAGTGAGGTCCACGGTTGCTTCCAGTGGGGCGGGCGGTGCCCGAAGCGGTCAGGGGCGGTGCGTGGAGCGGGAGCTGCGGCCGGGCGGCAGGGAGGACTCCTCGTCCCCGGTGCCGCGGGGCGGCGCCGCCGGGGCGGGCACGGGCGCCGGGGGCGCGGTCGTCGTCTTGGAGAGCGCGATCCGGTGGCGGGGGTCGACCACCGGGCCCGTGCGGCGGGTGCGGGCGCTGCGGGCCGCGGCGGGCGCCTCCTCCGGTTCCGCGAGGACGGCGGGCTCGCTCGTCTCCTCGACGGCGGTGACGGGGGCCGCGGGGGCGGCGGCCGGGCGGTCCTGGACGGCGGCGGCGGGGACGCCGGTGACGACACCCTCCTCCTGGAACAGCTCGCTGCCGGTGAGGCCGCCGGCCCCGGCGCCGGCGGGCGGCGGCGGGGGAAGCGGCGGGAAGCCGCGCAGAGTGCGGGCGACGGCGCGGCTGAGCGCCGCCCCGTTGGCGAGCAGCGGGGCTCCGCTGATCGCGACCCGGCTGTGGCGGTCGGTGAAGACGCGGCGGGTGTGGCCGCGGCCGGGCCCGTTGACGAGGACACGGATCGGGGGGCGGCCGGCGTCGGGCGCGGCGGTCAGCTCCGGCGGCAGCGGGTCGGGGAGCGTCGCGGCGATGAGGACGGAGGGCAGCACCGGCATGCCGGTGACGTCGTCCCGGGGGGTGGAGGGGGCGCCGAGCGCGGCCAGCGCGGTGCGGTAGGCGTCGCGGACGGGCTCGCCGGGGAACCGGGGGTGGACGTCGGCGGCGACGGTCACCATGCCGCTGGGCATGCGGGCGTCGAGCTGCGCCCCGAGGACCTGGACGAGCACGGAGGCGTTGCGGGCGTCGCCGGTGACGGAGGTGACCGTGGGCCCGGTGGCGAGGTCGACGAAGACGCAGCCGCGGTGGCGTTCGCCGACGGCGACCAGCACCGGGCAGGGGCCGCCGCGGGCGGGGGCGATGGCGGGCAGGTCGGCGCGCTGCGCCACCCACTCCCCCGGCGCGTCGGGGTCGGGGTACCAGGGGCCGGGCGGCTCGGGGGCGCCGGGCACGGCGGCGTGCCCGGCCAGCATGACGCGGACCCAGTCGGCGTCGACCCGTACGGCGTAGGGGACGGAGGAGCCGGCGGCGGCCTCGCGAGCGGTGAGGACGGCCAGTTCGGCGTCGCGCCAGGTGCTCGTGTCGCCCAGCAGCCCGGTCAGCCGCCGCAGCGCCCGGCGGTACCGGAGCCAGGCCCGGGGCGGGGCGGCGAAGGCCAGCGCGGTGGCCTTCATCTCGCGCTTGATGCGGCGGCCGACGACGCGCCAGCCGCCGCGCTTCATGACCTGCCAGCGCACCAGCAGGAAGAGGACGAGCAGGGTGCCGAGGATGCCGCACCAGCGGAAGATGGTGTCGCGGTGCTCGGCGAAGAAGGCGAACGGGTCGACGGTCCTCATGCGGCGCTCTTCTCCGGGGCGCGGTGGGCGGGCCGCCCGGACGCGCGGCGTGCCGCGACCGGACGGGTGGGATGGTCATCGTCGCTCACACCCAGCTCCCGGCGCAGCGCCCGTACCGCGTAATGGACACGGGATTTCACGGTGCCGGGCGGGACGCCGAGTTCGCGGGCGGCGTCGGCGCACGACAGGTCGCAGAGCATGACCGCGGCGACGGCGCGGCGGTGGTCGGGGCTGAGGCCGGCCAGCGCCCGCGCGACGGCCTGCCGGGTGGCGACCGACTCGGCGACGTCGGTGGTGTCCGGTCGCAGCACCAGCTCCGGCGGGTACTCCCCCATGGGCACCGCCCGGTCGCGGCGGTGGGCGTCCACCGCGAGGTTCCGCGCCACGCGGTAGAGCCAGGGAGCGAGATGCGCGTCGGAGGGCGCCGCGTCCGGGGAGAGCCGCCAGAACCGGAAGAGGGCCTCCTGGGCTATGTCCTCCGCGCGGTGCCGGTCGCCCGTGAGCCGCTGGACGTACTGGACCAGCCGCGACCGGTGGTCGAACGCGTCGTGCAGCCGGACCTCGGCGGGTGCGGCAGTGGGGGGCGTGCGCATCTGGGATCGGGCTCCGTCCTGAGGTGACAGCCAACGGCTGTGTACGCGCCAAGCCTCGAACGCTCGAATGTCACTCCGGTAACCATACGATTGACACGAGGAGTTGCACCGTGCGCGGATGATACTGCCTGGCAGGTACAGGGAAATGTCCGGGTCCGGGCAGAGAGCGGGCACATCGCCCCTCGTCACGGGCGCGCGAGTCCGGCATCCGCCGCCGTCTGGCCGGCCGCGGCCACCCTGCCCACCCCCGCGCGAATCTCACTCCGTGTAACTACCGAGCCGGGCGCGCGCGCCGGTGCGAGGCACTGTTCTCAGCCCCGTACGCGCCGGCGTCGCCCCACCGGCGTGCCCGCGGCGCCGCCGCGCCACAGGGCCGGGTACCGGCCGTGACGGGGCTGCGGTGCGCACCGGTCACGCGGCGGGCCCGCCG
>NZ_JAAVJD010000091.1 GCF_012033735.1 Streptomyces lonarensis
GTGGACCCATTGTTGGGTGTTGTGCATGGGGAGGCCGGTGTAGCGGTCGTGTCCGGCGTTTGTTCCGAGCCAGGTGTTGGTGAGTTGGGCGAAGAATTCGTGTTCGGTGGGTTGGCGGAGGACGTAGTTGGTTTCGGTCCAGGTGCCGTCGGGGTTTTGGGCGCGTGTGGGGCCGTTGGGGGAGTCGCCGAGGGTGAGGGCGGCTTGGAAGGCGGCGCGGATGATGGTGGGGGCGTGGGGGAGGAGGGTGTCGGGTGTGGTGGTGGGGGTGGTGTGGAGGTGGTGGTGGAGGGTGTGGGCTATTTCGTGGGTGAGGGTGCTGTAGCCGTCGGTGTGGGTGGGGAGGGTGCTGGTGGTGCCGAGGACGTTTTCTTCGCCGATGGCGAGGAGGCCGTTGTCGAGGGTGATGCCGCGTGTGGTGTCCCAGGGGTCGCCGCTGGGGGTGTGGGTGCCGGCGAGGTGGGCGAATTCGGGTGTGTCGGTGAGGCGTTGGTGGCGGGGGATGATGATGATGCGGGCGCGGCCGTCGAGGAGGAGTTGTGTGGTGAGGTCGGTGTTGCGGAGCATGTCGGCCAGGACGCGGCGGGTTTCGCGGGTGGCGGAGATGGGTTGTTCGACGCCGGTGGTGGTGGTGACCATGAGGGCGGCGGCGAGGTGGGCGAAGTCCTCGGGGGGGAGTTGTTGGGCTTTGGTGTGGACCCAGGTGGGGTCGGTGGCGTGGGTTTCGCGTTCGGTGGGGGTCCAGGAGTCGACGGCGAGGACGTCGGGGTGGGTGGACAGCGGGCGCATCGGGTCCGGGCCGGCCGCGATACCGGAAGCACTCACGCCGTGGTCCGCGACCTGACGGTCGCTGCGACCTGGAGCCGGCGACGGAGACGGGGATGACGTCCCATCCGGTGGCGTCACCGCAGGCCGCGACGTGCCGGGCGGGTACTGGATGTCGTCGCGGGTGATGGGGACGGGGCCGGGGACCATGACCTGGGGGCGGATGAAGTCCTTCATCAGGGTGTCGACGAGTTGGTCGCCGGTCATGTTCTTCAGGCGGTCCACCAGCGCCTGGTTCCCGCCCTGCCGCTCGATGCGCACGATCTCCAGCAGGGCGCGCGTCGCCAGGCCGGGGACGATGTGGGGGCCCGCGAGCACGTTGTTGCGGAGTTGGTCGGCACGGTCGGAGAATTGGTTGTTCGCCCGCGCCGGCTCCTTCCCGTCACGTGCCTCGCCGTCGATGTGCCGAGTCGTCCCCCCACGCATCGGATAGGACCAGTTACTGGCAGCGCTGTAGATCATCTGCGGCCAGTAGCGCCGGACCTGACGGTCGAACCGCAGCCCGAGGTCGCGGTTGGCCTCCCGCTCTGAGGCAAGCCCCTGGAGCGTGTCCCATTCCCCCGTCGCGCGCAGCTGCTCGCGGATCTCCCTGTTGATCGCGGCGAACTCGACGATCTTCCCGACGATCTCGGGAGAGAGGTAGCCGGAGTCGTCCGCGAACGCGTCGGACAAGTCGGTGCTGAGGTCATGGGCGATCCGGTCCAACCGCCCCCGACCGTCGTCGTAGGAGAGCAGTTTCTCGCGGATCTCCCGGTTGACCTCGGCGAGTTTGACGATCTTCGCCGTGGCCTCGGGCGACACATGATCGGCGTCCGTCGCGAAGTTGTCGGACAGATCGCTGCTCAGCTCGTACGCAGTCCGGTAGAGGGCCCCCAGGCCGTCGTTCCAGATATCGATGATCTCCTGCTGGGCCGCCCACATGCGGGCCTCGGGCGAGGCCGTCTCCGGCAGGGCGTCACGACGGTAGGACAGGAGGTTGCCGTCGGCATCGGCGCGCAGGGTCGGCCACTCGCGGTCGGCGAAGTCCGTGAGCATGATCCAGCCCTCGTCCGACAACGGCTGTTGAGACACGGCGATGCGGGCAGGTCCGGCGCCACCCTCCCCGAAGCGGCTGCCGCGGAACGGTGCGTCGGCGTCGGCGAGGAAGAAGAAGACGAAGGAGTCGTTGGCAAACTCGATCTCGTCGAACTCGGGGGTGTTGTTCTCGGCGGGATTCGAGCTCTCCGGCGCGTTGTGCACCAACTGGTACTTGGACTTGATCTCGTGCGACTGTCCCGGGGCGAGCATCGTCTCGACGCGATCGGCGGTGGTGTAGTGGTGCAGCACCCGGTTGCTGAGCGCCTGCTCGACCCGCGCGCGCAGGTCCTGGTGCCAGCCCTCCTGCGGGCCGATCTCCAGCCTCATGTCCCAGAGATTGTCGTGGGACATCCGGGCGATGAGGGCCCGTCCGCCCGGGTAGCCGCCGAACAGCGCGTCACGCCAGAGGTTCCCCCAGTCGGCCATCTGGTTGTAGGCGAGTTGGGCGGCTGGGGACTGCGCCCAGTCGGCGAGCGCAGGGACATGCGTCACGATGTGCTCCTGCGCGAGCGCCTCCTGAGCGAGCGCGTGGGTAGCAATCTCCGCGACCGACCCGGCCTTGCCGTATGTGTTCGCCTGGGCGGCCCACATCAGTGCGTAGGCGACCTCGGTCTGGCCGATCGGGTGATCGGCCTCGACGTTGATGATCTCCCTGGTGATCGCCGGCAGGTTGTACCCGTGGGGCTCGAAAGCCGGCCGCAGTCGCTCGAGCGTTTCGACCATCTGATCGAACTGCGGATGGTCGACGATGTCGGGGCCTGCGGCGTCGGCGAGGAGGTCCTTGAAGGTGTCGTTGTTGTGGGGGCCGGGGGCGGCCAGCGCTGTTGTGGAGGTGGTGGTGTTGGTGGTGGGTGGGTACTGGATGTTGTCGTGGGTGATGGGGACGGTGTCGGAAATCATGACCTGGGGGCGGATGAAGTCTTTCATCAGCGTGTCGACGAGTTGGTCGCCGGTCATGTTCTTCAGTTGGTCGACCAGGGTTTGGTGGCCGCCTTGTTGTTCGATGCGCAGGATTTCGAGGACGCCGCGGGCGGCGAGTCCGGGGATGATGTGGGGGCCGGCGAGGATGTTGTTGCGGAGTTGGTCGGCGCGGTCGGTGAACTGGTTGTTGGTGCGTGCCGGTTCTTTCCCGTCGCGTGCCTCGCCGTCGATGTGGCGGGTGGTGCCGCCCTCGGTCGAGTAGTCGATGAATCCTGTGATGTGGGGGTAGTAGCGGCGGACCTGGCGGTCGAAGCGCTGGCTGGTGGCGAGGTGCTGGTCGCGTGCGGTGTTGTGCTGTTGGAGGGTTTCCCAGTCGCCGGTGGCGGCCAGTCCGTCCTTGGTCTCCTGGTAGGTCTTGGCGAAGGCGACGATGTCCTTGATGTCACCGGGGGTGAAGTCGGGGTTGTTGCGGGCCGCGTTGTGGAGGTCGATTGCGGAGAGTTTCACTCCGTCGTTGAACTCTGCGTTCTTTCCGCGGTTCCAGCGGTTCTTGGTGTGGATGCCGGCGTCGTGGAGTTTTGCTTCGGGTGAGTGGGCCTTGGACTCGGTGTCGCGGCGGTAGGAGAGGAGGTTGCCGTCGGCGTCGGCGCGGAGGGTGGGCCATTCCCGGTCGTAGAAGTCGGTGACCATGAGCCAGCCGCTGTCGGTGAGTCGGCTCTGGGGGACGGTGATGCGGGCGGGGCCGCCGGAGCCCTGTGCGAAGCGGCTGTCGCGGAAGGGTGCGTTCGGGTCGGCGAGGAAGAAGAACACGAATCCGTCGTTGGCGAATTCGACCTTGTCGAGTTCGGGGGTGTTGTTCTCCGCCATGCCGGCGGTGTCGAGCATCAGTTTCAGCTTGGACTTCATGACGCCGTTGCCGGGGGCGAGCATGGTCGTGACGCGGTCGGCGGTGGTGTAGTGGTGCAGGACGCGGTTGGTCAGTGCCTGTTCGAGTCGGGTGCGGACGTCCTGGCGCCAGTCCTGGGCGGTGCCGATCTCGTTGTTCAGGTCCCGCAGGTTTTCCTGTGACATCTGCGCGATCAGGGCGCGGCCCTGGGGGTATCCGTGTCGGGCGCGGGCGAGCTGCCAGAGGTTGCCGTCGCGGGTCATGTGGGTGTAGGCGGCGTCGGCGGCGGGGGTGTCGGCCCAGGTGGCCAGCTCGGGGACGTGCTGCTCGATGTGCTGTTGTGCGAGAGCGGCTTCGTCGACCTCGGAGCGGGGGCTGTTGGGCTGGGTCTTCATGTCCAGCACGTAGGAGGCGATGTCGGCGACGGTGCCGGCCTCGTTGTGCATGTGGGCCTGGCCGGACCATTCCAGTGCCTCGATGATGTCGGCCATGCCGACCGGTGCGTCTGCCTTCATGCCGAGGATCTGTCGGGTGATGGCTTCGAGGTTGTACTGGTGGGGCTCGAACGCGGACTTCACATCGCCGAGGGTCTGGATCAGCTCGCTGTAGTAGGCGTAGCTGGTGATGTCCGGCCCCGCGGCGTCCGCCAGCAGGTCCTTGAAGGAGTCGTTGGTGTGGGGCCCGGGCGCCGCCAACGCCGTCGTCGAGATAGTGGCGGTGGCGACGCGGGTTGCTGGGCCCGTTGGCTCGACCACCGGTTCCGGTGTCCGGTTGCTTGTGGGAGCGGTGGAGGATTTCTGCGCCGGGGTGGTCAGCGTGTCGACGGTCCGCAGGTGCTCCGGGCGCACTGCCGGGGGCGGGGTCGCCGGGCCGCTCTGCGTGGCGGCCGGGCCGGTGGTGTCGAGCCCGGCGTGGCGCAGCACCTGGGTGAGGGCGGCGTGGTCGGCTCCCAGCCGGAGGCGGGCGCCGTCGGCCGGCGGGGTGCCGGGGGCCGGCAGGTAGGTGTGGAGGGTGGTGCTGTCGGACGCGGTGGGGACCGGGCTCGCGGTGAGCACCACGGCGTCGGTGGTGGCGTTCGGGGCGGGCACCAGCCGCAGATCGACGTGGAGCTGGTCGCCGGTTTCAGGCAGCAGCAGACCGTGGTTGACGTGCTGGTCGGTGAGGTCGCGCAGCCGCTGCTCGATCTCCGGCACCTGGCCGGGAGTGACGCCGTCGCCGGTGTGCACCGGTATCTCGACGGTGACGGTGCGCACCCAGCGGCCGTCGTCGGCCTGGACGCGCTGCACGGTGGTGCGGGCGATCGGCTCGGGGCGCTGCCCGGGCTGCTGCGTCGCGGCGGCGTCGCCCGGCGCGGGCACGACCACCACGGTCGGCGCGGGGGCGTCGGCGCGGTGCGGCTGCCACTGCTCGGGGCGGACGGGGTCGGCCACGGGGAGGGCGGTGCCGTCCGCCGCCACCGGGACGGGCGTCCGCGGGGATGGTGCCGCCGCCTCGTCCGGGCCGCGGTCCGCGCGGTCGTCGGCGGTCCGGTCGGGCGCGGGGTCCGACGGGCGGACGTCGGCGGGGTGGTTCGGGTTCTGCTGGTCGCCGCGCGGCTGCGTGCCGGGGGCGGGGGTCTGGTCCGGGGTGTCGAGCCGTACCGGCGGGGGCGGCAGCGTCGACGGGCCCGCGGACTCGGTGACCGGCCGACGGGCCGTCTCGCCGCCGGTCTCGGCGGGAGGGGGCGTGGCGACGGGAGCGCGCTCGGGCGTGTTCACCGGGCCGCTGTCCGCGACGGGCGGCGGCGTCGTGGTGGCCGGCGGCTCCGTGGTGACCGGCGGGATGTCGGCGACGGTCTCCGGGGGGACGGGCCCGGGCGCGGTGCGGTCGGTGGCCGGCGGCGTCGTGACGGCGGGCGGGGTGGTTCCGGGGGCGGTGACCACCGGCGGCGGCGTGACCGGGGTGGTGACCGGCGTCGTGACCACCGGCGGCGTCGTGACCGGCGTGGTCACCGGAGGGGCGACCACCGGTGTCACCGGCGGCGGCGTGAGAGTTGCGGGCGGGGTGACCAGCGGCGGCGGCGTGAGGGTCGCGGGTGGCAGGAGCGGGGGCGCGCCGACGGGCAGCGGCGCCGTGGGCGGGCTGACGGCACCGGGGCCGTTCACCAGTGGCGGGTTCGGCACGGTGGTGTCGGCGGGCGACGGAGTCGACACCGGGGGCGGCGTCGGCACGGTCAGCGGCGGTGCCAGGTTCACCGGGGGCGGCACGGAGCCCGGTATCGGCTCGGCGCCGGGCGCGCGGTTGACGGGCCCTTCCGGTGCCGGTGCGGTGTCCACGACCGGGGAGTTGACCCAGGGTGCCTGCGAGGCCGGCGGGACGGGCGGCAGCGCGGTGTACGGGGGCGGGGCGACGAACCCGGGGGGCGGCGACGGCGTCGGCACCGGAGGCGGCGGCACAGGGGTGGTCACCGGGGGCGGCGTCGGTATCGCGGTCTTCTTCTCCGCGACGGCCGGGTCCACGGGGGACGGCGAGGGGAACGTGGTGGCCGAGTAGGGCGGCGGCATGTCGCCGACCGAGGGGACCACCGGGGGCGGCGTGAGGGGCGGCGCCGGAACGGGGGGCGGGGTGGCCTTCGGACCGAGCCCGTCCGGGGCGGTCGGCGCCGGGTTGACGAGGCCGCCGCCCGGGACGCCGTTCGGTGTCGGCCCGCCGAGGCCGACCCGGGACGGGTCGTTCACGCCGCCGTTGACGTCCATGCCGTCCGGCCGGGGCTTGAAGAAGTGGTCGAACCCCTTCTGCCCGGCGAGGAAGATACCGGTCTCCATCGCGAGACCGCTGATCCCCGCCAGGCCGCCGCCGACCAGCGACATCGGGTTGAAGTCCCACACCCCGTCGTAGAGTCCGTTGATGAGCGTCTCCGACGTGGCGTCACCGAGGCCCTCGGAGACGAACGCCTTCGGCACCTCACCGGTGAAGTTGACCCAGCCGCTGCTGTCGGGGCCGGCGCGGAACGGGTTGGGCAGCGCTTTGTAGATCCCGGCGGTCAGCAGCCCGCCCGCGAAACCGAAGAGCGCCGCCTTGCCGACCGCGCCCCAGTCGATGCCGCCGGGCGCGCGGTCGCCCTTGTTGAGCCTGATCATCGCGATGCGGGTCGCGAAGGTGATGACCGCTTCCTGCAGCGCGCTGGTGATGGTCGGGAACAGCATGCCGTTGGCCGACAGCCGCTGCATGACGAGCAGCACGGTGAGCGTGCTGCGGGTCTTCGCGATGATCGCCTGCGTCATCGAGGTGCCGCCCGTGAAGAACGACAGCGCGGCCAGCAGCGCCAACTGGGCGAGCAGCATGATGATCTCGGCGATGATCTGCCACTTCGCCTCCATGATGTTGCGCGACTGCGTCACCTGGTTCTGCGCCAGGCCGCCGCGCAACTGGGCGGAGAAGTCCCCGAGCCGGTCGTTGCCGGTGGGGTCGGTGAGGACGCGGACAGCGTCCTTGAACTGCTGGGCGACGTGCGGCGGGAGCGCGCCGTCGACCTGGGTCATCATGCTCCGCAGCCGTCCCCGGACCCGGTCCACGTCGTCGGCCAGCCGCTCGAACGGCGAACGGTTCGCGTACGCCATGTCCGAGGAGCCGGTCAACGGCATGTGACCGATCAGCACGAACAGCATGCGCCGCACGTCCGGGGGAAACTCGATGCTGTCGGGGACCACGGGTCAGAACCTGCCGCCGCCGACCGGGCCGGTGCCGTCCGTGGACGACCCGAGGTCGTGGATGCCCTCCACGGCCTCGTTCTGGAAGTCCGTGAGGTCCTGCGCGTCACCGAAGATGATCTCGCCGATGTTGTCGACCGCGTCGCCGAACAGGCCGAGCAGCATCGTCGTCTCCTCGACGCCCTGCTCGTAGGGCGGGGTCACCTGCTGGGCGTAGGTGTCCATGGCACCGCCGCCCATCCAGCCGCCGGTGCGCCGCTCGTCGCGGAAGAAGTCGTCGGACGCCTTCTCGAAGTCGCGACGCGTCGACCTGAACTCCTCGGCGAAGACGGCCAGTCGCTGCGGGCTCGCCTCGAACTTGTCACTGTTCACGACCGGTTCACTCGCCCTCGTGCAGTTCGTCGCGTAGGCGGGAGCCGCGGCCGGCCTGCTGGTCCCGGCCGCGGGCGGCGGTCTCGCGCAGCGGCGCGAACATGCGGTCCCAGTCGGCGGCCGCGGCCTCGCGCGCCTCGTCGCCGACGGACAGGGACAGCGAGTCCGCCATCTCCGTCAACGGGCGCAGCGTCTCCATGACCACCTGCGCCATCGCTGCCTGCGCGGCGTCGACCGCCTCCATGGTGGCGGCGGAGAGCCGCTCACCGCTCATGGCCCGGTGCCGGTTGTCCAGGAAGCGGATGCTCTCCACACGGCCCTGGGCGGAGACGGTCGCCTCGACGCTGCCGTCGCGCGAACGGGCGGTCTCCGACATGGCGCTGAGGTCGCCCTCCGCGCGCGCTGCCGCCTCCTCCGTCTGCCGCAACTGCTCCATGGCCGCAGCCACACGTGACTCGATCGATTCCATACCGCCGGCCTCCCTGACCCTCTCCGCTGCCTCGACGACCGCGGCCGTCAGCGTCCGATCGACGACGGCGCGCCGCCCTCGTCACTGCCCCACACGTCGTCCTCCTCCTCCATCCAGGAGGCCCGCTCCCGGCCGCCGCTCTCCGTCTGCTGGCCGCCGCCCGGCGCACCGCCGCCGCCCATCGGCGGCGGCATCATCGGCATGCCACCGCTGGTCGGCATGCCGCGCGCGGCGTGGATCGTCTCGGCGTCCATCCCGGGGCGGCGCACCTGACGCTGCGACACCTGGTCATCGTGCACCATGCGGGAGCGCTCCATCTCGCCGGGCCCGCCCCCGCCGCCCATCCGGCCGCCCGGCGGCATCATCGGCATCCCGCCACCGGGCGGCATGCCGCGCCCGAGCGCCTGGCCCTCCTGGGACGGCATGCCCGGGGACAGCTCCGACCCCCAGCCGGGGGAGACCGGGCTGAACACCGACCGGCCCCCGGGGCCGGTGGCGCTCGCGATGTCCCGGATGGACTCGCCGGGGGAGAGGAACTCCGTGCGGGTGCTGCCGTCGGGGTAGACCGTCGTGACCTCGCCGGTCGCGGGGTCCACCGTCCGCACGGTCCCGTCGGGGAGCCGGGTGGTCATCTCCCCGTCGATCGTCCGCGAGGTGCCGTCCGGGTACTCCACCGCGAGTGTGCCGTCGGGGTTGAGCGTCGTCACCGTGGGCGTCGAACTGCCGAACCCGCCGCCCCCCATGCCGCGGACCTGGTCCTGGTAGCGGCGCTGCGCCTCGGCGAGCGCCTCGTCCGCCTGTCGCTGCGCCTCGGCGCCGCGGTAGTCGCCCTGGGCGCGCAGCTGCTCCTGGCGCTCCTGGGACAGCTGCTGCTGCCGCTCGGCGCGCTCCCGGGCCTCCTCCTCGCGGACCTGCTGCTGCCGCTGGAGCTCTTCCTGGCGTTCCTGCGCCTCCTGCTGCTGCTGGTCGGCGCGCTGCTGGGCCTCCTCGTTGCGGGCCTCCTGCTCGCGCCGCATCTCCTCCTGGCGCTGCTGCGCCTGCTGCTGCTGCTCGTCGGCGCGCTGCTGGGCCTCCTCCTGACGCGCCTCCTGCTCGCGCCGCATCTCCTCCTGGCGCTGCTGCGCCACCTGCTGCTGCTCGTCCGCGCGCTGCTGGGCCTCCTCCTGACGCGCCTCCTGCTGCCGCTGGAGTTCCTCCTGGCGTTCCTGCGCCTCGCGCTGCTGCTGGTCGGCGCGCTGCTGGGCCTCCTCGTTGCGGGCCTCCTGCTCGCGCCGCATCTCCTCCTGGCGCTGCTCGGCCTCGCGCTGCGCCTCGTTCTGCCGCTCCTGGTAGTCGCTCTCGGTCTGGACGCGCTGCTGGTCGGCGCCCTGCCGCACCTCGTCCGCCCGGGCCTGCTGCTCGCGCTGCAGCTGCTCCTGGCGCTCCATGGCGTCCTGCTGCTGCTGGTCGGCCCGGTTCTGCTGCTCGCGGAACCGCTCCTCGGCCTCCCGCTGCTGCTGGTCGGCACGCTCCTGCTGCGCTGCGTCGTAGTCGCGCCGCTCACGGTCGTCCGAGCCCTGCCCGAGGGTGGCGCCGGGGGTCCGCATGCCCGCCATGAAGGCCGGGCCGCCGCCGTTCATCAGGTCGTTGGCCCGGTTCACGGCGTCCGCGTCGAGGGCCATGGCGCGGGAGTCCCCGCCGCCGAGGTACTGCTCGGCGCGGGCCTCGGCCTCGGCCTTCTCCTGGTCGTACCGCTCCTGCGCGTCGGCGCGGTCCTGCTCGGCCTGCGCCTGGGCCTCCGCGCGCTGCGCCTCGGCCTCCTCGCGGTCGGCCTGGGCCTGGGCCTGCGCCTCCTCCCGCTGGGTCTCGGCGTCGGCGCGGTCGCGTTCGTACCGCTCCTCCGCCAGTGCGCGGTCCGCGTCGGCCTGCTCCCGGGCCTCCTGCTCCTTGGCCTCGGCCTCGGCCTTCTCCCGCTCGTACCTCTCCTCGGCCTCCGCCCGCTGGGCCTCGGCCTCCGCGCGGTCGCGTTCGTACCGGGCCTCGTTCTCGGCCTTCTCGCGCTCGGCCTTCTCCTCGGCCTCGGCCTTCTCCCGCTCGTACTTCTCCTCGGCCTCGCGCTTGTCGCGCTCGGCCTTCTCCTCGGCCTCGGCCTTCTCGCGCTCGGCCTTCTCCTCGGCCTCGGCCTTCTCCTTCTCCAGCCGCTCCCGCTCCTGCTCCGCCTCGTGGCGGTCGCGGGCGTTGACGTCCTTGGCGTACTCCGCCTCCAGGCTGACGTTGACCGTCCGCACGGTGGGGCTGATGTCGATCTTGGCGAACGCGTCGGCGACCTTGCCCTCGGCCTCGCGCGCGGCGGCGACGAGGGTGTCCTCGATCGTCTTCTCCCACTTGGCGCGGGCGCGTTCGCCGATGCCCTTCCAGGTCGACATCTCGGTCAGCGGGCCGTCCTTCACGGACTCCGTGAACCCGGCTTCCTCGACCTTGTGGGAGCCGCCCCCGCCGCCGTACCGACCCGAGGTGGTCGACTGGTGGAACCGCACCTTGAAGATGTTGTTGTCGAACATGTGCTCGGCGGTGTCGATCAGCTCGTCGTAGACGTACCGCAGCGGGTTGCCGTCCGTCGCGTTCCAGCTGCTCCAGGTGTTCCGGACGTCCCGGACGGCGTCCTCGATGTCCTTCCGCGCCTGCCGGAGTTCGTCGCCGTACTCCGAACCGCCGCCGGAGGCCGACTTGAACTGGGAGGCGTAGGAGTCGTAGATCCGGCCCAGGCCGGCGACGAGGTCGTGGAAGACCCCCGCCGCCTGCCCCTTCCAGGCCATCGACTCCTTGCCGAGGCTGCTTGCCCAGGCGTCGAAGTCCTTGCTGCGCATGGCGAAGAACGTCGCGAGCCGGTCGAAGGAGTCGGCGACGTCGTCCAGGCTCCGCAGCTTGACGGAGTCGGCGTAGGTGACGGTGTCCGAGCCGTTGTGGCCCATCCGGAAGCTGTCGCCGTCGAGGACCTTGTCCAGCGCGGCCCCGGAACCGCTGACGTACTGGGCGACGGGACGGTTGTCCCAGGTCGTCGCCTCCTGGTCACCGATCTTGAGGTCGGAGCTGAACTCGCTGCCGTTCTCGTAGCCCCTCTCGCTCGGCGCGTCGTCCGTCCCGCGGCGGCCGAGCAGCGTGATCCGCGCCCGCTTCATCGTCACGGTGTCCCCGGGGGACGAACCGCCGGAGTAGAAGGGGATGACGACGTCGGTGTTCTCGACACGGAACCAGGGGTTGCTGCTCTTCGCGTAGAGCTCGCTGAGGTCGTCCACCGAGCGGGAGGTGGTCCACATGTCCGAGGAGCCGCTCGAGATCTCCACCCGCATCATGGGGATCTCGCTGTTCCCCTTGAGGTCGTCGAAGACCTCGCTGAGGTTCGGCATCCGGTAGCCGGTCATGGTGGTGACGAACCGCCGGAAGGCGTCGTCCTGGTCCATCATCCCGTGGCTGTTGGTGCCCCCGGAGTCCGACGAGCCGTTCTCCTCGGAGGAGTCGTCGCTCGACGAGTTGCTGTCGTCCTGATCTGGCACGTGGGGGCTCCGCGGGAATGGGTGTCAGCGGTCAGTCGTTCGTACCGGACACGGTGTAGTCGCCGGTCAGCTCGGTCTCGACGTCGGAGAAGACGTCCAGGAGGGCCTGGCCGTCGATGTCCTCCAGGCTCTTCCCCTGCTCGGTGAGGAGTTCCTCGATGGTCGACTCCAGATTGCTGATGATCTGCGTGAACAGGGTCAGCTGGTGGTCCAGGATGTCGTCCACGGCGCCGGCCACCGTCTTGATGCTGTTGTTCACCTCGGTGCCGGGCCCGTTGCCGGACACCATCAGCCCCAGGGCCAGCGGACGTTGACGGTCGGCCATGTCGGTGTCCTCCGGCCGGTCGCGCCCCGCGAGAACCGACATCGGCTCGGCGCCGTTGCCGGAGAGGATCTCCTTGATCTTCTTCTTGACGGTGTCGACCTCGTTCTCCAGAAAGCTCTGGAGACCGTCCTTGTTCATCTTGAGGGTTCCGGCGTCCTCGCCGGAGTCGTCGGTGCTCACGACGAGATCTCCTCCTCTGCCCTGTCGGCCGGGTTACGGGCGGCTCAGCGACCGATCTTGACCTCGGACCAGGTCTGGCCCAGGCCGGCCTCACGGCGGCGGTAGCCCTGGCCGAGGTTCTGGAGGAGGGCGGCGTCCTGGGTCAGGAGGCGGTCCATCTCCGTCATCGCGTTGTTCCACGCGGCCTGCTTGATGGCGTACTGCTCGCTGGCGTCACCGACCCAGCTGTTGCGCAGCGGCTGGAGCTCCTGGTCCATCTGGTCCAGCATCTGGCGGATGGCGCGGGTCTGCGCGTGCAGGTCCTCCACGACGTTGTCGACGCCGCGGTAGTCCATGTAGATGTTGCCGTCGTCGAACTGGCTCATGAGTGCGTCCTCTTCGGGGAGTTCGGGCGGGCGGGCGGGTCAGGCGGCGGTGCGGTCGCGCTTGCGGCGTCAGCCGGAGAGCGCGTCGAACACGGCGTCGCCCTGCCGCTGCTGCTGCTGGATCTCGTCACGCGACTGGGCCTGCTGCGCCCCGTACTCGACGAGGGTGTGCTCCAGCGTCTGCTCCATCGAGCGCAGGTTGCCGAGGACGATCTCGGCGTTGCCGATCCACTTGGCGATGAGGTCGCCGGCGGCCTTGCCGTCGCTGCCCTGGTACGAGCTGAGCAGGTTGTGCTGGATGTTCCGCACCGACGCGAGGCACTGGTCGATGCTGCTCGCCGTCGAGTTCAGCGTCTGGATACCGCTGCGTGTGGCTGACTGCTCTGAGGCAGACATCTCCTGGGACATGGACAGGACCTCCGGTCGGCGGCGCGGCCTGAGCGCTCCTCGGCCGCGTCCGGTCTGGGTGAGGGGGCGCCCACGCCGGCCTGACGGTCCGATGCCCGGACGGTCGGGAGGGTGCCGGCGATCAGGCTAAGGGCACCGCGGCCGCCTCCCGGCGCGCGATGTTGTCGTCAGCTTGTCTCCTTGTTGCCGGGCTCGCCGGCGCCCCCTCGGCCCGGTGTCGTGCCCGAGGCGTTCACCGTGCCCCCGGAGTCGCTGCCGCCCTGGTCAGCGCCGGTCTCCTCCGACTGCTCGCGGTGCACGGAACCGTCGTCCGCCTCGCAGAACGGCTCGGTCAACGTGACGCGTCCCTCACGGGCGTCCAGCTCCGACAGGTCGGGCCCCGAGGGGACCATCGCCAGGAGCGGGGCCGGGAGTTCACCCGGCGTGGCGCTGCCGTAGCCGAGCGCCGCGGCCGCCCCGTCGCCGTCCACCCGGTGCTTCACCCCGGCCTCCGTCACCAGGTACAGCGAGGGGCCGATCCGCCCGCCGCCGGCGCCGACCGCCCGCACCAGCGTCCCGCCGCCCGGCGGCACCACCAGTGCGTCCACCGGCGAGCACGCCGGCGCCGCCAGGTCCGAGGAGAGCTGCGCGGGGGTGCCCAGCAACGCGTTCGGCACCACCGAGACGGAGATGCGGGTGCCGTCGCCCTCGGGGGTGACGCTGGCGCACAGCGACTCGTCCTCCAGGAGCGGCACCGCGGTCGGCGGTGCCTCCGGCAGGCGGGCGCCGTTCGCCGTGCCGTCCTCCGACGCCAGGTCGCGCACCGCCTGCGAGGCGAGCGGCAGCGCCTGCGGTGTCCCACCGCCGTAGGCGGACTCCCGGACCTCCGGGTCGCCGAGGATCAGCGCCACCTCGGTCGAGGTCACCGGCACCAGGGCGTCGGCGTGCAGCTGGTAGTAGCGCGAGGCCCCTCCGGTCACCGCCTGCTCGAAGACCTGGCCCACGGTGCCGACACCGGCCGGCCCGGCGTCGCCCAGGTCCGCCACCGGCGGCGGCGTCAGATCCGGCCCCGCCGGCAGGGAGTTGAGGAACGAGGCGGAGACGGGCACCGCCGCGTGCGCGGTCCAGCCCAGCGACTCGCGCGCCCCGGTCTCGCTGTCCAGCCGCAGCCGGTTGCCCTGCCAGACCAGGTACTCCTCGCCGTCCGGGCCCGAGACCAGACCGCCCTCGTCCGCGCCGATGCCGTCGCCCTCGGCCTCACCGCCGACGACCACCGTGGTGAACGTCGCCTCCTCGTCCTCGGCCGCCGCGTCGGACGCGGCGCAGACCAGCCAGCGGGTCTGCGTCGCGTCCTCGACCTGCGGCAGCTGGTCCGGAGCGCCGGGTATCCCCACCGGGGTGCCGCGCGGGGTGTCCCGCAGCGACTTCGTCCCGACGGTCGTGGTGCCGATGTCGGCACCCGAGAGCAGCCGCGCCGACGCGTAGTTGCGCACCGGCCGCAGCTCGTCGCCCAGGTACAGGTAGCGGGCGCCGGTGTCCTTGTCGACGACGAGGTCGCCGGAGGTCTGCCAGGAGGTCTTCTTGCCGGGGCTGAACATGCCCAGCACGAACGCGCCCGCGGTGAGGATGATCGCGATCACCACTCCCCAGAGGATGCCGCGGTTGGTCCGCGCCTGCGGGCTCTCCGGCGCGTCCGGGTCGGAGCGCAGCATCGCCGACGTCAACCGGCCCATGAGGAACATGTGGGCCTGGACCTGGTCACGTTTGGTCTGCATCGCCGTCCCCCTCAGCCGTTGATGGAGCGCAGCGCGCCGTAGACACCGAGGACCCAGAGCGTCAGCGGCAGCATGCTGACCGCCGCCGCGGACTGCAGCAGCTCACCGGCGCGCCCCCAGTACGGCACCAGCCGCCGGCCGGGCACCGTCCACGAGGCGATCGCCAGCGCCGCGGCCACCGCCAGCAGCCCCGCCGTCAGCAGCAGCCGGCCCGACGGAGAGGTGGTCGTCGCCAGGCCGTACGCCAGCAGTCCGGTGCCGACCAGCCCCGGCGCCACCACCGACATCCGCTGCACCGTGTTGCCCAACGCCCGGGCGTGCAGCAGCAGGAGCAGCGAGAGCGCGACCATCATCAGCACCTGCGCCAGCGTCGGCCGCAGCGCCAGGCCGAACAGGCAGGCCCCGCACAGCACCGCGATCGCCCCGTACAGCCCGGTCATCCAGCCGTCCGCCAGCACCGTCCGCTTCTCGATCTTCGACGGGGAGTGCGGGGTGATCCCCTCCTGGAGCTGCTTGGCGTTGGTCGGCAGCGGCGGCATCTTCAGCCCCGACAACCGGAACGACAGCGACGGGACCAGCGCCCCGTAGATCACCGAGACCAGCGCCAGCACCGCCGCCACCTCGCCCACCGCGAGATCGGTGGTCATCATCAGCGCACCGCCGATCGCGGCGCCGGTCGCCACCACCGCCATCCCCAGGAACAGCGAGGCGAAGGCGGCGACGGCCGCCACCGCCAGCATCGCGGCCCCCAGCGCCGCCGCGCCGAACGCCAACGCCCGAGCCCCCAGGATCTCCGCGTGGTGCTCCCCGCCCAACTCCCCACCCGGCAGCAGCCATCCGGCCAGCCCGATGTACGCCACCGCGGCCACACCGAGCGCGGCGCCCGCGCCCGCGTCGCCCACGGCGCGGCTGGCGGCCGCCGCGCCGCCGAGCAGCGCCAGCCCGGCGACACCGGCCGCGAGGGCGTTGACACCGCCGGCCGGCGGGTGCAGCAGCACACCGAGGCCGCCCGCCAGCGTGATCAGCAGCATCCCGACGAGCAGCCGGCGCGCGGCGCCGGCGGTCCAGCCGAACGGCTGGTTCTCCATGGTGTCCGCGACGCCGTCCACGAGGTCGTCGAGCACCACCTCCGGCAGGGCGTCCGAACGGGGCCGCAGGTGCAGGGTCTCCCCGTCGAGCACACCCAGCGACTCCAGCGAACGCTCCTCCGGCAGCGGCGGGCCGCCCAGCCGCTGGAGCACCCAACCACCGTGCTCCAGACCGTTCTCGGCGACCGTCTCCCCGGCGTGCTCGACCACGGTGTGGAGCAGGTCGGCGACCGGCACGTCCGCCGGAACGGCGAGATCGATGATGCGCTCGGGGGTCCGTACGGTGACGCGGCACAGGCTCGGCGCTACGGAATCAGTCATCAGCACACTCAGGCTTCTCGGCGGGAACGGCAGGGTTCCGCTCATCGGTGAACCGGGCAGCTCGGGGCGGCGGTCGGCCCGCGCGGCGGTGCGCGGACCGGGGCGCCGCACGGGACACGACGGCACGGGTGGCCGAAGCTCCACGGCGATAGGGGGACTTACGTTCCCACTCGTCTCCCTGGATCGTAGACTCATGCCGTCCGGCACGGGATCGCGCTCCCCCGTGGCGGGCACCGCGCGGCGCTGTCGGCCGTCGAGGCGTGTCCGCACGCCCACAGCCGCCCCCGCGCCCGTAGCGACGTCCCCGTCCCGTGCCCCGCCCGGGACCGTCCACCCCGCAGCGGGCGGACCACGCACCGAGGAGAGCGCCTGTGACCACCGTCCTCTTCCGCCGTCCGGCGCGCCGACGCGGCCCGGACATGCCCGAGGGGGAGCTGACGCTCCAGGAGCCGCCGACGCTCCCCGAGGTCTCCAACGACAGTTCCCAGGTGTGGAACTACTTGCCGATGGCCCTCATGTCGGTCTCGATGATGCTGGTCTTCATCCGCCCCCCGGGCGGCCAGCGCGGCGACAACTTCGTCTACCTGATGCTCGGCATGATGGTCGTGTCGGTGTCGGTGATGCTGCTGGGCAACGTGTTCCGCAAGAACGCCGAACGCAAGCAGAAGCTCAAGGGCGAACGCCGCGACTACCTGCGGTACCTGCGGAAGACCCGCCGGAAGGTCCGCAAGGCCGTCGCCGAGCAGCAGCGCGCGCTCGCCTGGCGCCACCCCGACCCCTCGGGCCTCGCCTCGCTGGCGGGCACCACCCGCATGTGGGAACGGCGCCCGGAGGACGACGACTTCGCCGAGATCCGCGTCGCCGTCGGCGACCAGAAGCTCGGGCTGCGCCTCGCCCCGGAGTCGGCCAAGCCGGTGGAGGACCTGGAACCGCTGAGCGCCCACGCGCTCCGCGGGCTCATCAAGGCCTACTCCACCGTTCCCGCCCAGCCGATCGCCGTCTACCTCCGCGCCTGGTCCAAGGTGCTGTTCCGCGGCGACACCGACCGCGCCCGCGAGCTGACCCGCGCGCTGCTCGCCCAACTGGTCACCGTGCACTCCCCGGACGACCTCTGGGTCGCGGTCTGCACCTCCGAGGAGCGCGCCGCGGACTGGGACTGGGTGAAGTGGTTGCCGCACGCCCAGCACCGCAGCCGCACCGACGGCGCCGGCCCCGCACGCATGGTCTGCTCGACCGTCAACGACCTCGACGACCTGCTCGGGCCGGAGTTCGCCGAACGCACCACCTTCGCCAGCGACGCGGTGCCCAGCCGCGAGGAGCCGTACGTCGTCCTCGTCCTCGACGGCGCGATCGTCCCCGAGGGGCACCGCGCCCAGGGCCCCGGCTTCCGCAACACCGTCGTGGTGGACGTCGACTCCGCGCTGAACTGGCGCCCCGGCCGCTCCACGCTCCGGCTGGACCTGGCCGAGCCGCAGCTGCGGCTGGTGCGCACCGACCGCGACCGCAAGGAGCAGTTCACCGACCTCGGCACCCCCGACGCGATGTCCGCCGCGGCCGCGGCCGGCCTCGCCCGCCGACTGGCGCCGCACCGGCTGTCGATGGCGAGCGACACCGGCGGGGACGTCCTGGAGGGCGACACCGAACTCACCACGCTGGTCGGGATAACCGACCTCTACCGGCACGAGCCGCACCAGCTCTGGCAGGCACGCACCGCCGCACAGCGGCTGCGGGTGCCCATCGCGGTCGACACCGCGGGCCGGCCGGTGGAGCTCGACATCAAGGAGTCCGCCCAGGGCGGCACCGGCCCCCACGGCATGCTGATCGGCGCCACCGGCTCCGGCAAGAGCGAACTGCTGCGCACCCTGGTGCTGGGGCTCGCGCTGACCAACTCCTCCGAGACTCTGAACTTCGTCCTCGTCGACTTCAAGGGCGGCGCGACCTTCCTCGGACTGGACACGCTGCCCCACACCTCGGCGGTCATCACCAACCTCGCGGACGAGACCGAGCTGGTCGCCCGCATGTACGACGCACTCCACGGCGAACTGATCCGCCGCCAGGAACTGCTGCGCGCCGCGGGCAACTACACCTCCGCGCTCGACTACGAGAAGGCCCGCGCCGCCGGCGAACCGCTCGCCCCGCTGCCGAGCCTCTTCGTCGTCGTCGACGAGTTCAGCGAACTGCTGTCCGCGCACCGGGAGTTCCTGGAGCTGTTCGTCATGATCGGCCGCCTGGGACGCAGCCTCGGCGTGCACCTGCTGCTGGCCTCCCAGCGGCTGGACGAGGGCCGCATGCACCAGCTGGAGGGCCACCTCTCCTACCGCATCGGCCTGCGGACCTTCTCCGCCATGGAGAGCCGCGGCGTCCTCGGTGTCCCCGACGCCTACGAGCTGCCCGCGCAGCCGGGCGCCGGCTTCCTCAAGAGCGGCGTGGAGTCCCTGACGCGCTTCCGCGCGGCCTACGTCTCCGGCCCCTACGCCCGCCGCAGCGGCTCCGCCCACCGCGCCCGGGTCGCCGCCCAGGTGGTGCCGTGGACGGCGCAGTGGACCGCTCCGCGCCACCACCCCGAACCCGACATGCTGCAGAAGAAGACGGAGGACACCGAGCCGGCGCTGCCGCTGCTCGACGTGGCCGTCGGCCGGATGCTCGACGCCGGCCCGCCCGCCCACCAGGTGTGGCTGCCGCCGCTGCGCGACCCCGACACCCTCGACATGCTGATGGGCACCCCGCAGCCCGTCCCCGGCCGCGGCCTGCGCGCCCCGGGCGGCGGCAACCTGCGGGTCCCGGTCGGCGTCGTGGACCGGCCCTTCGACCAGCGGCGCGACGAACTGGTCGTGGACCTCTCCGGCGCCGGCGGACACCTCGCCATCGCGGGCGGCCCGCAGAGCGGCAAGTCCACCCTGGTCCGCACCCTGCTGTGCGCCCTCGCGCTCACCCACACCCCGCGCGAAGTGCAGTTCTTCTGCCTGGACTTCGGCGGCGGCAGCCTCGCGGGCCTCCGCGACCTGCCGCACACCGCCGGAGTCGCCGCCCGCATGGACAGCGAACGCGTCGGCCGCGTGGTGTCGGAGGTGACGGCGCTCCTCGCCCACCGCGAGCAGTTCTTCCTCACCCACGGCATCGACTCCATGGCGTCGTTCCGCCGCCGCCGTGCCGCCGGGGAGTTCCCCGAGGAGGCCCACGGCGACGCGTTCCTCGTCGTCGACGGCTGGTCCACCCTCCGGCAGGACTTCGACAGCTACGTCCCCACCCTCGGCGCCATCGCCGCCCGCGGCCTCAACTACGGCATCCACCTGGTCACCACCACCGCGCGCTGGGTGGAGCTCTCCGCGGCGGTCCGCGACCAGTCCGGCACCCACCTCGAACTGCGGATGGGCGATCCGATGGACTCCAACGTCGACGTCCGCAAGGCCGCCGGCGTGCCCCGCGTCGCCGGCCGCGGCCTGACCCGCGAGACGAAACTGCACTACCTCACCGCGCTGCCGCGCATCGACGGCCGCACCAGCGGCGACGACCTCAGCGAGGGCGTCGCCGACCTGGTGGCCCGCGTGCGCGAGCACCACACCGGGCCGCCCGCCCCGCCGGTGCGGATGCTGCCCACCATGCTGGACGCCGCCGACCTCCCCGCCCCCGACGACGGGCTGCGCGTGCCCCTCGGCATCGAGGAGGAGAAGATGGGCACGCTCTGGCACGACTTCGCGACCACCCCGCACCTGGTGGTCGTCGGCGACACCGAGAGCGGCAAGACCAACCTGCTGCGGCTCATCGCCCGCGGCATCACCAGCCGGTTCACCCCGGCCGAGGCCCGCATCATGGTGGTCGACTACCGCCGCACCCTGGTGGAGGCCGTCCCCGAGGAGTACCGCCTCGGCCACGCGGTGTCGATGGACGGGCTCAAGGACCTCGTCGAGGGAGCGGGCCGCGCCGTGCAGAAGCGCGTCCCCGGCCCGGAGATCTCACCGTCCCAGATGCGCCGGTGCGACTGGTGGAAGGGGCCGCGGCTGTTCGTCCTGGTCGACGACTACGACATGGTCGCCACCGGCAGCGCCCTGCACCAGCCGTTCGTCCCGCTGCTGGACCACCTCACCCTCGGCTACGAGGTGGGCCTGCACATCGTCGCCACCCGCGCCGCGGCCGGCGCCGGCCGCGGGCTGAACGACCCGCTGCTGCGGCGGATGCTGGAGGCCAACAGCCCCACCATCCTGCTGTCCTGCCCGCCCACCGAGGGCTACGTCCTCGGCAACGTCAAGGGCCGCAACCTGATCCCGGGCCGCGGCATGAACATCACCCGGCGCAAGCAGACCCCGGTCCACACCGCGCTGCTGTCCGAGCCCGGCCCCGACGGGACACCGCCGCCCGGAGCACGCCCGTGAGCCGCCCCGGCGCGGCCCTTCCGGCCCGCGCCGGGC
>NZ_JAAVJD010000092.1 GCF_012033735.1 Streptomyces lonarensis
CCCCCACACACGGCGGGGCAGGCGCCGCCCACCGGCGGCACGGTGGGGCTCGCCGGTTGCCCACCTGCACGACGGCCGCGGCGCCTCCGGCTCGCCTGGCACCGGCGCCAGGCGCCGGGAGACCGCCCAGCGCACGCACAGGCGGCCGCCGGGCCGGGCACTGCCGGAACTCCGGGGCGCCGCAGCTCGCGGAAGGCCCGCCGCGCAGCGGCCGCCTCCGGTCGCGCCCGGCCGTCAGGTCGTCCCGGCCGCGGGTTCGGCGAGCACGTCGGTGACCGGCTCGGCCTCGCCCGCGCGGGGCACGACGGCGTCCACGCCCTCGACAGGGGCCACCGGGCGGTCGACCTCCGGTCGCTCGGGGCCCGCACCGGTCGGCGGGGTGCCGCCGGGGTCGGCTCCCGGCAGGTCGCCGGTGCCGGTGGTGCGGGTGGTGTCGCCTGTACCGACCAGGTCGGCGCCGCCCTTCCCCGGGTCGCTGGCCGGGGGTGTGGGCGGCTGGTCGACACGCTGGGCGGAGCCGGCCCGTTGCACGGCGATGAGAGCGAACGCGACGACGCTCAACCCCATCACCATCGCCAGCACGCACGCCACCGGTCGTTGCCATCGACCGGCACGCCCGCCGGCGCCCGGTAGCCCGCCGACTCCCGGCCCGCCGCCCGTGCGTCTGCGGGGAGGCCGTCCCCGGGCAGGGTCGGCCCCACCCGCCGGTTGCGAGCCGGCGGCGGGTGAGGAGCCGGAGCCCCGCGTCGTCGGGGCGGCAAGGCCCTTCCCCCGGGCCACCGGCCCGCCGGGGCCGTACGGGGCGGCTCGGCCGGGCAGGCCGTACCCGCTCGGGCCGAAGGAGGCGCCGCCCCCGTATCCGCCGAGCAGGGTTCCCGGCGGCTGCTGCTCGTCGTCACCCGGATCGGCCTCCGGGTCCCATCCGGCGTAGAGCAGTCGCTCTCGGGCGGATGGTTCGTGGATGCGCGCGGCCTCCACGAAGGCGTCGTCGAAGACCACGTCGGCGAACGCCTCGTCGGCTGCCCCGCGGTCACGGCTGTCGGGCCCTTCCCCGTCCGGGTACGGCGGGCCCCCCACGTCGTCCGGCACGGGCCCAGCCTAGGACGAATGAGCGCCGTATGGGGGGTTCGGCGGAAAATCACCCACGCGTGTGACCGTCCCCCGTCACCACGTACTTGGTCGACGTGAGCTCCGGCAGCCCCATGGGGCCGCGCGCGTGGAGCTTCTGGGTGGAGATCCCGATCTCGGCCCCGAATCCGAACTGACCGCCGTCGGTGAACCGCGTCGACGCGTTGACCATCACGGCGGCGGAGTCGACCAGGGAGACGAAGCGGCGAGCCGCCGCGGTGTCGGCCGTGAGGATGGCCTCGGTGTGGCCCGAGCTCCACCGGCGGATGTGGGCGACGGCGGCGTCGAGATCGGGGACGACGGCGGCGGCGAGGTGGAGACCGAGGTACTCGGTCGCCCAGTCCTCGTCCGTGGCCCCGGCCACGGACACCCCGGCGGCGGCGCCCGCCTGCTGCCAGGTGCTGTCCCCGTGGACCGTCACGCCGGCCTCGGTGAGGGCGGCGAGGAGCTTCGGCAGGAAGACGTCCGCGATGCCGCGGTGGACCAGTACGGTCTCGACCGAGTTGCAGACGCTCGGTCGCTGCGCCTTCGCCGTGACGACGATGTCGACGGCACGGTCGAGGTCGGCACGCTCGTCGACGTAGATGTGGCAGTTGCCGACCCCGGTCTCGATCACGGGGACCGTGGAGTTCTCCACCACGGTCCGGATCAGTGCGGCGCCACCGCGCGGGATGAGCACGTCCACCAGGCCGCGGGCGCGCATCAGTTCGTGGACGGAGTCGCGGCTCTCCCCGGGGACGAGCTGGACCGCGTCGGCGGGCAGGCCGACCCCGGCGACGGCGTCCCGCACGACGGCGACCAGCGCGGTGTTGGAGCGGTGGGCGGAGGAGGAGCCGCGCAGCAGAACGGCGTTCCCCGACTTCAGACAGAGCGCGGCGGCATCCACGGTGACGTTCGGGCGCGCCTCGTAGATGATCCCCACGACGCCGAGGGGGACGCGGACCTGCCGCAGGTCGAGGCCGTTGGGGAGGGTGGAGCCCCGGACGACCTCGCCCACCGGGTCGGGGAGCGCGGCGACGTCCCGGACGTCGGAGGCGATGGCGGCGACGCGGTCGGGTGTGAGGGTGAGCCGGTCGACGATCGCGTCGGAGGTGCCGGCCTCACGGGCGCGGGCGACGTCCTCGGCGTTGGCCGCGATGATCTCGTCGACCCTGGCCTCCAGGGCGTCGGCGATGGCCAGGAGCGCGGTGTCGCGGGGGGTCCGCGGCAGCGGGGCGAGCTCGACGGCGGCGGCCCGTGCGCGGCGCGCGGTGGCCGGCACCGGGGATTCGGCGCTGCCCGGGGACGGCGCGGTGGCGGCGGCCCCGTCGGCCTCGGGGGCGGCTGCGCGGAGCTGGGCGGATTCGGCTGCAGGGCTCATGCCCGCCAAGGTTAGCCCTGCCGGGCACGGCTCCGGCGGCGGTCCGCATGGCGGGCGCCGGCCGGGCTCGCACCGGCGGGGCCGGGGGCCGCGCCGGAGCACGGCGGAGCGGACGGCTCCGGCGGCGCGGACGGAACCGATCGAGTCGGCCGAGCGGGTCAGCAGGGCAGAGGCGGGGCGAGCGGGGCCGGACGGTCGGCAGGGGCGGGCGGGGCCGAACCGGGCCCGGGCCGCCGGTGGCCGCCCTCGCGCCCACGGGCGAACTGCGGCTGTTTCCGGCCGACCGGCGCAGCGGTGGTGCGCCTGCGGGCCGCAGCCCGCAGGCGAACCCGGTGGCCCCTCTGCGGCGCAGCGGTGCGGCGGGTCAGAAGGGGTGGACGCCGACGGGTGAGGCCGGTGCCGGGCCGTGGCCCTCGGCGAGCCGCTGGTGGTAGGTCTCGCGGCCGATGACCTCCAGCCCGACGATCTCCCAGGGCGGCAGCTGGGCGGTGCGGCGGTGCTCGCCCCACAGCCGCAGGGCGACGGCTGCCGCGTCCCGCAGGTCCAGCGCCTCCTCCCAGTACCGGATCTCGGCGTGGTCGGCGGCGTAGCGGCTGGTCAGCAGGAAGGGGTGGTCGTGCGCGAGCTGTTCCAGGGCGCGCCGCACGTCGGCCGGTGGCGCGGGGTCACCGGAGACGCTGAGCGTGACGTGCCAGAGGCGGGACTCCGGCTGCTCCTCCCTGTTGTCGGTCGGACCGGCGGCGGGTCCCTTGCCTCCTTCGACGCTGGCCAGTCGTCTCACCGGCAGCCTCCCGAACTGGAAATCGTCTGGTGGGGCCCGGCGCCCGCCGTGGCGCCGCTGCCCGGTCTCCTGCACCGGGCGGCCAGGCTCCAAGCTGCCAGGTCCCGGGTGGTCGTGCGGGCCGTTTGCCGGAACCTCCGGCGTATGGCGCGGACATTGGCCGATCCCGGGCTCTGTCCTCCGGCGCGCGCGGCGCGCGGACCGGCGTCACTGCGCGGCGGCAGGTCCGGTGGCGCGCCCGGCGACAAAACATCCCACACCACGGCACACGACCCCTCAGCCGCGGGTGAGCACCAGGTCGTCGCGGTGGACGACCTCGCGCTCGTAGTCCGGGCCGAGTTCCCGGGCGAGGTCCCGGGTCGAACGTCCGATCAGTCGGGGGATCTCACGGGCGTCGAAGTTGACGAGGCCCCGGGCGACGGTCCGGCCGTTCTCGTCGCGGAGCAGGATCGGCTCGCCGGCGGAGAAGTCGCCGTCGACGGCGGTGATGCCGGCGGGCAGCAGTGAGCTGCCGCGTTCGGTGATGGCCTCGACGGCTCCGGCGTCCAAGGTGACAGCCCCGCGCGGCGCGGAGGCGTGGGCGAGCCAGAGCAGCCGGCCGGCGGCGCGGCGGCCGGTGGCACGGAACAGCGTGCCGGTGGGTGCGCCGGCGAGCGCGTCGCCGGCGTGGACGGCGGAGGTGAGGACGACAGGAATGCCGGCGCCGGTCGCGATGCCCGCGGCGTCGACCTTGGTGACCATGCCGCCGGTACCCACCCCGGCGCTGCCGGCGGAGCCGATCTCGACGCCGGCGAGGTCGGCGGGGCCGGTGACCTCGGAGATGCGAGCGGCGCCGGGTCGGCGCGGGTCCCCGTCGTAGAGCCCGTCGATGTCGGAGAGCAGGACGAGCAGGTCGGCGCGGACGAGGTGGGCGACGAGGGCGGCGAGTCGGTCGTTGTCGCCGAACCGGATCTCGTCGGTGGCGACGGTGTCGTTCTCGTTGACGACCGGGACGGCGCCCATGGTGAGCAGCTGTTCCAGCGTCCGGCGGGCGTTGCGGTAGTGGACGCGGTGGCTGGTGTCGTAGGTGGTCAGCAGGACCTGGCCGACGCGTCGGCCGTGGCGGGCGAAGGAGGCGGTGTAGCGGGCGAGGAGCAGGCCTTGGCCCACGCTTGCCGCCGCCTGCTGGCGGGCGAGGTCGGTGGGGCGGCGGGTGAAACCGAGGGGGGCGAGCCCGGCGGCGATGGCGCCGGAGGAGACGAGGACGATCTCCCGCTCGGGGTACTTGGCGAGGACGTCCACCAGGGCGTCCACCCGGTCGGCGTCGAGGCCGCCTGCCGCGGTGGTCAGCGAGGACGATCCGATCTTGACCACGATCCTGCGGGCGTCCGCCACGTCCTGCCGTGCCGCTGTCACTGCCTGGCGCCCCTGTTCCGTCCGTTCCGCCGTCCGTTTCCGGACCGGTCCGGCTCAATCTACGGCACGACGCGGCGGTGGGGCCGGGGGTCCTCGTTCCGTGGACGCGGGGCCGCGCGCGCCGCCGTGCCCGACGGGCGGACGGGTCGGTCCGGCACGGCGGCGCGGCACGGCTCAGCGGCACCGTGCGGCGGGTCGGCGACACCCGGGTGAACCCGGGCGCCCGGGTTCACCCGGTCTGCCGGGCCTCGCATGCCGTGGTCAGCCGAGGTCGCCGAGCCGCCAGGCCGTGACGGTGGAGGCGGGCGGGCCGGGGATCTCCAGGAGGAACGAGGCGCCCCAGGCGACACGGAGTCCGCCGTCCGGCAGGGCGGTGATCTCGCGGACGCTGGGCCGGGTGGCGGAGAGGACGGCGTTGAGCGCGAGGGCGCGGGCGTCGTAGCGGGTGGCGCACTGCTCGAAGGGACCGGCGGGCCGGTGCTCGGGCGGGGCGGTGAGGTCCGCGTCGGTGAGCAGGGTGCGTTCACCGCGGGCCAGGCGGAACGCGGCGGGGAGCACGAGCCGGAGCGCGGGGCCGTGCTCGGGTGCGAAGGTCAGCAGGGCGGCAGCGCCGTCCCGGGCCGCGCCGGCGACGCGGGCGCCGAGGAGGGCGTCGGGTCGGGTGGCGGGCAGGAGGTCGGTGCGGGCCGGTCGGGGGGTCGCCCCGCCGGTCGCCGCACCGCCGCGGGCGGTCTTCTCGGTGGCGCCCCCGGTGGGCACCGCGGGTGTGGCGGTGGCCACCCCGGCGTGTTGTGGCGGCATCTCCGCATCACCCCTCACATCGACCTCGCATTCTCCGCACGAACAGCACACAGAGAGAAGCCCTGAAGGTGATCATCTTCATTACGTTCAGGTGTCGGAACGACAATTCCGCGCATAGCGCGAAGCGTTGAGGGCAAGAGATGTGCGCTTTGCGTAAGAGGCCTGATCGGCGAGGCACGGACGGGTGCGGTCCGGGCCTCGCCGCGTCGGCTCACCCGTGGCTTCGGCGGCGGCCCTCAACGGCGGAGGCGACCATCGCGTCCACGTCGTGGGAGGCGTGCCAGCCCAGTTGGGCCCCGATGCGGTCGGCGGAGGCGACGATGCGTGCGGGGTCGCCGGGGCGGCGTTCCACGACCTCGGGCCGCAGTTCGGTGCGGCCGGTGGCGCGCAGCACCCGGTCGATCATCTCCAGGACGGAAACGCCCTCGCCCCGACCGATGTTGAGGGTGAGCCCGGTGCCCTCGGCGGCCGTCTCGAGGTGCTGCGCGGCGGCCAGGTGGGCATCGGCGATGTCGGCGACGTGGATGTAGTCGCGGACGCAGGTGCCGTCCGCGGTCGGGTAGTCGTCACCGAAGACCAGCGGCGGCAGCCCGGCCTCGATCCGCTCCAGGACCATCGGCACCAGGTTGTGGGTGCCCGGGTCGCCGAGTTCGGGGGTGGCGGCGCCAGCGACGTTGAAGTACCGCAGCGAGGCGACGCGCATGCCGTGCGCCCGCGCGGCGGCCCGCACCAGCCACTCCCCCGCCAGTTTGGTCTCGCCGTAGGGGCTCATCGGCGCGCAGGGGGTGTCCTCGGTGACGGTCTCCACGTCGGGCATGCCGTAGACCGCGGCCGAGGAGGAGAAGACCAGCCGCTCGGTGCCGGCGTCGACCATCGCCCCGAGGAGGGTCTGCAGGCCGGTGACGTTCTCCCGGTAGTAGAGCAGCGGCTTCTCGACGGACTCGCCGACCTGCTTCTTGGCGGCGATGTGCACCACGCCGCGGACCCGGTGCTCCGCCAGCGCGGCGTCGAGACGGGCGCGGTCGAGCACGCTCGCGGTGACCAGCGGCACCCCGTCCGGCACCCGTGCGGCGTCTCCGGTGGAGAGGTCGTCGTAGACGACGACCGACTGCCCGGCGGCCCGCATGGCGCGCACCACGTGGGCCCCGATGTACCCCGCACCGCCGGTGATCATCCAGCTCACGCCCACCCACTCCTCACAGACTCGGGCCCTCGGGCCGTCGGCCCGGCAGCCGCCCGGCGGGCGGCGCGGCGCCGCCGTGTGGCCGGGAGCGGCGCCCGGGCAGCAACGTACACCCGGCACGGGGGCCGGTGAGGGAACGGGCCCCGGGCGCGGCGGCCCCGTCGGACGCCGGGGCACGCACCGCGGACCGGGCGACGCGCCACCCGGGCGGCGCCGACGTTCCGCGGGTGGGGCGGGGTGGCGTCAGCGCTTCTCGAAGGCGCTGGGGAACGGGAAGTACTCGTCGAGGAACCGGTTCAGCAGCCGTCCGACCTGTTCGCGGTCCTCGTCCGCGGTGGCGACGTCGTTGAGGCAGATGAAGTCGTGGCCGCGTTCGGCGAGGAGCCGTCCGAGCCGGATCTCCGCCTCTTCCGGGCGGCTGATGTCGACGTAGCAGAGCCGGTAGCGGCCGGGGACGGCACGGCCGGTGAGCAGCGCCTGGTGGTGGTGGAGGGAGGCCCCGGGGGCGATGTCGGTGACGGAGCGGAACCGGGAGGCGGCGGTGCGCTCGAACTCGTCCGGGAACAGCTCCTCCAGCTCGGTCATGACCGACTTCAGCTGGGGGTGGGCGACGTGCATGAACTTCTGGGTGATGTTGCGCTTGTGGGTCTCCCAGATGAGGCGGCGCACGTTGCGGCCGGCGGCGCTGGGGGCCGCTTCCAGGGGGTGGGGCTCGCCGAGGCCGAACTGGGCCGAGGAGAACGGGACCTGGGCGAGTCCGTTGGCGTGGAAGAACTGGTCGGGGCCGATGGGGCGGCCGAGCATGACGTCGTCGTTGAAGTAGACGTAGTGTTCCGAGAGGCCCTCGATGTGGTGGAGCTGGGTCTCGATGGCGTGCGAGTTGAAGACCGGCAGCACGCCGGGGTCGCGGAAGATGTCGCGGTGGTCGACGACGGTCAGGCCGGGAGCCTCGGTGTCGAGCCACTCGGGCACCTGGCGGTCGGTGACGAGGTAGATGTGGCGGACGAACCCGGCGTACATCTCCAGGGACCGCAGGGAGTACTTGAGTTCGTCGTGGCTGACGAAGCGGGACGACTCGGAGCTGGGGTCCTTGCGAGCGCCGGGGCGGTGTTCGTCGCGCCGGGCCTGCCAGGCGGGGTCGTCGCCGTCGACCCAGGTGTAGACGATGTCGACCGGGAACTGGACCTCGTTGACCCGGGGCAGGGTGAACGCCTGGTAGGTGGGGTAGTCCCGCTCGCGGACGGTGAGCAGCGCGGGGACCTGCTCTCCGCGGGGGAGGAAGTCGGAGACGGCGTTGCGGCGCGGCGCGATCAGCGACTCGGCGAGGACGTCCTCGGGGAGGCCCTTGGGGAGCTGCTCCTCGGGGTCGCCGGCGGCGAGGAGTTCGGCGCCGTCGGCCCAGAACTCGACGTCGCAGCCTGACCGGGTGTGGGCGAGCAGCTGGTTGCGCGGCCCGATGAGGAACTCGCCGAACCGCAGGACCCCGGCGCTCGCCAGGGAGTCGGGGAGCCGTCCGTCGATGCGGAACTGGAACTGGGTGACGCCGCCGGAGCGCTGCGGCAGGCCGACGTAGATCGGCCGTGAGCCGTGCAGTTCGTCCATGGCGTCGAGGAAGGCGGCGCGGTCGGCGACGCGGATGCCGAGCTGGTGGCGGATGCCGGAGGAGCCGGGGACCATGAAGTAGGTGATGCCGGCGTGGTCGAGGGCGCGGACCACGAGGTCCAGGTTGTGGGCACCCGCGGCGGCACTGGAGAACGAGGTGACCTCGCGGCCGAGGAGGACGCGGCCGCGGTGCAGGAACTCGCGAACGGTGGGGTCGGCGGCGAGCAGGGGGCGCCGCAGGTGGCGGGCGCGGCGGTGGCGCAGCCGCTCGCCCGGCGTCAGCTGGGTCGAGAGCCAGCCCTTGGCGCGGCGGCGGGCGGCCTCGGGGGTGGCGCGGTTCAGCATCCGGCGGACCGGCAGTGGCACCTTGTTGTATCGACGGACGAAGGAACCCGCCGGAGCGGGTCCCGAGTGGTCTCCGGCGGTAAACGGTGCGTTCATCTCGTCCTGTCCTGGTCGGGCGTCGGTACCGCCGTGCGGCCGGGCGGGTCCCCGTGGTTCACCGCTGGGGTGCCTCGCGGGCGCACACGTGCCACCAAAGCGTAACCTTCGGGACCTGCCGGGCCGGACGGTCGGCGCTTTCATTCTCCGGGCGGGTCCCGGCGGCGCGGGGACGTCGGGCCGCTCTGCGTCCCAGCCTCCCAAGAGCTTCACATCACCGCCATATCCGCTGTCTCCGGCCGGTGTCGCGGGGCTGCCGGCGGGTGTCCGCGGTGGTCGATGCCGACCGGCGGGTACGGAGCCGGTGTGGGGGATGTCTCCGCGTCGGTCGCCGCGCCGGTGTGCGCTCCGCCGAGTGGGTGGTGGGCAGGGTGCCGCGCGCCGAGAGCGACGGCTGCGTGACGGCGGGATCACGGTGCGGGGATGGCGCATCTTGACCGGTGGCGCGGTGGCGGTGCCCGGTGGGCGGAATCGGGGGCCGTCGCGGGAGCGTCCCGATGCGCGGAACGCGGTTCCCGCGACGGCGGCGCCGGGGGCGCGGTCTGCGCCGGGCTGTCGTGTCGGCTGTCAGCCCGTGGTGGGGAAGTGCTCGCCCGGACCGTCGAGCGCGAGGTAGCCGCCCTTGGTGGTGTAGAGCGTCGTGACCCCGCGAGCGTGCCGGGGACGGTGGCGGATCTCGGGAGGCGTCGCGAACACCGGCGCGGGTGCGGGCTTGGGGCGGACGTCCCAGTGCCGGCCGCCGGACTCGATCGTCAGCCAGACGTCCCACACGGCGCGGGTGACCAGCGCCGTCGCCCCCGGCTCGGTCAGGTCGAGTGCAGCGGTGAAACCCCGTGGCCCGGCGGTGGCGGGCGCGGTGGGCACCGCTGCGGTGAGCGGCAGGTCGGCGACCACGGCGGCGAGGGGTTCGGTGGGCGGCTGGGGAGGGCGTCCGCCGATGAGGCGTCGCAGCGTGCCGAGGCCGGCCCTGGGGGCGGGGCGGGGCTCGCGCGGGCGCAGCGCCAAGGAAAGGTGCAGCAGGTCGCCGGGGATGTGTGCGAGCCAGGCGGCGCCGGTCACGGTGAGGCGGTCGTCCTGCCATGACAGGTCGGTGACCACGGCGCCGGCGGTCACCGGGTGGTGGGTGCCGCCGATATCCAGGGAGAACCGGCGCGACGTGGTGACGTAAGGAACGGCGCCGACGCCGCCGGCGGGGGTGGCGAGCAGTCGACCGGCGGGGACGGCGAGACCGGTGGTGTCGGGGGCCGCAGAGAGTCGCACGGTGCGGTCCATGCCGTGAAAGCGAACGGCCAGGTAGGCGTCCCAGACCCCGGCGCCGACAGCGGCAGGGTCGACAGCGGCGGGGTCGACGGCGGCGGGGTCGACGGCCGCATGCCACCGGGTGGCAGTTCCGGGAGTTCCGTGGGGGGCCGGGTCGGCGTCGACACGCAGTTCGCTGCCGTTCTCACGGTGGCGCAGCACAAGGGCGGCCTCGGCGGAGTCGAGGTCGACGCCGGTGACCCGGCAGTCGCCGGTGAGTCGCAGCAGGTCGTCGTCCCAGCAGGAGCTGAGCAGCCGCGCCTTGAGGCGGAGACGGTCGGTGACGTCGAAGTACTCGTCGGGCAGCGGTTGTTCGGCCGAACGGAAATAGGGGTACCGGCGGTAGGCGCGGCCGTCCTCGAAGTGGATCGGCGCGTCGGAGGCTTCGCCGGACCGCCGCGCCACCTCGGTGGCCCGCTCGATGTCGTCGTCGGCGAGGAGCCGCAGTTGCAGGCTCTCGTAGGCGGGGAGTTCGCCCTGGATCTCCGGGGCCCAATGGCGTGCGTGAAGGGTACGGGCGCGCCGCCAGACCTCGGCGCGAAAGGCGGCGTCAGGGTGGGTGAGCCCGACGGGGAGCATGTCCTGGGCGACGGTGCGGAAGTGCCGGCCGAGGAGCCGGGTGCGGCCGGCACCGTCGTCGACGCCGTCGGCGACGAGGTCCATGAGCGTCTCGACGTAGCGGACGACCTCTTCGACGTTGCGGCTGCGCTGCATGATGTTGCCGCCGTCGTCGCGCTGCCGAAGGTAGTAGCAGTCGTAGTCACCGACGACGGAAGTCCCGCCGGAGACGAGGTGGAACTCGGTCACGAAGACCTGGTCCTCGCCCCACCAGAGAGATTCATCGAAGCGAATTCCGTGATCGGTGAGGACGGATCGCCGGTAGAGTTTCTGCGGACTAAGGGCTCGGTATATCTCCGAGGCATAGAGATCGACCTTCCCACTCTTCGCATATGCCTTCACGGACGTGCTCCTACCCACGCCGACGAGCTTGCCGAGCACCATGTCGGAATTGTCGCGGTCAGCTGCCTCCAGCATGAGTTCGAGGGCTTTCTCCCCGAGCATGTCGTCGGCATCCATGAGGAATACGAAACGGCCGGCGGCGAGGTCCATTCCCTGGTTGCGCGGGGCACTCGGACCCCCCGACCCGACATCGCGCCGTATGAGCCGCACATTGGGGTGGGCCTCGGCGCGCCGCCGCAACTCGAGCTCGCTGCCGTCGTCGGAGGCGTCGTCCACCACGATGACCTCGTAACGCGACGGGTCCAGAGACTGCGCGAACAGAGAGTCGAGGCATTCGACGAGGTACGGCATGGAATTGTAGACGGGAACGACAACGGACACATCGGGTTGCACGACGAACCTCCGGTAGCCCTGCTCAGCGTGCGACCAGCCTACCGGCCGGTCCGCTTTCAGAACGGCGTATCGCCCGGCACGGGGACGCGAACCGGCCGCGGCCGGTTACGTATCCGTTAGCTGTCACTGCCCGGGATACCGGTATGATCAGCCGGATGTCCACACGCGTGAGCCGCACCTGTGGTCGACGACACACCCGATGGGCATTTCATCACCGACTCGTAACGACTTCGGAGCCTACGTGGCGCGCATCATGAAGGGGCTTTTCGGCAGAAGAGCCCGCAGCAAGTCCCGCGACCCCTGGTGGGACAACGTCCGGTACACGTCCGGGACGCTGGTGGTGGTGGGGCACACGATCGAGCCGCTCCGCCACATGGAAGGGCCGCTCTGGCTCTGGTTGGTCACGTGGGCGCTGCGGCTTCCGGTGTTCGTGATGGTCTGCGGCTACTTCAGCAGCGCCGGCCCGCTCAACCTCCGGGAGGCGCGGCGAATAATCGAGTCCATCGCGCTGCCGTACGTCTTCTTCACCGTGCTGCAGACACTGCAGGTGCGGTGGTTGGAGGGTGAGTGGAAGATCTACCTCGGGCTGCCCAAGTGGACGCTGTGGTTCCTCCTCTCGCTCATCGTGTGGCGGGTCGCGCTGCCCTATGTGGTGGCACTGCGGTTCCCGTTCACCCTGACCGTGCTGGCGTCGCTGGCCATCGGCTACTTCAACGAGTTCGGTTCGGAGTTCTCGGCGTCCCGGACCGTCGCGCTGTTCCCGTTCTTCGTGCTGGGGTGGAAGATCCGGCAGGGCTTCCTCGCCGGGGTGTTCGGCCGGGGGTGGACCCGCTGGCTGAGTGTCGGGCTGCTGCTGGGGTCGGGGGTGGTGGCGTGGCTGGTGCGCGAGGACGTGCGGATCGGCTGGACGACGCTGGCCGCCCCGTACGTCTCGCAGATCGAGACCTTCGGGTTCGCGTGGGCCTGGGTGTTCCGGGCAGCGCTGCTGACCTGGGGCGTGGTGCTGGGTCTGTGCCTGATCAACCTGGTGCCGCGGCGGCGCATCCCGGTGGTGACCTACCTGGGCGCCGGCGGCATGTACATCTATCTGCTGCACCCGCTGGTACTGCGGCCGCTGCGCGAGACGGGGATCTTCGAGCAGGTCGGCAGCCGTGAGGAGCAGGTGCTGGCGGTGCTGGCGGCAGTGGCGCTGGCCGCTGTCCTGGCCTCGCCACCGGTACGAGCCGTGATGAAACCGCTGGTCCAGCCCAGTGTGCCGTGGCTGTTCTCACGGGAGGTGCGGGACTCCTCGGTGCGGAAGCCGGTGGCGTCCGCCGGGTCGGCCGATCCGGCGGGTACCGGGACGACGACGGCCACGGCGGAGCGGTCGGACGGTGTGACGGCTCCGGCCGTCGGCGAGCAGCAGCCGGCCGGCTCCGGGAGCCGCTGATCGGCGCGGCAGGTGCGTGGGATGCGCGGGCCGTCGTCCTCCGGGGCGGCGGCCCGCAGCGCGACACCCCGCTGAGCTGCGGTTCGGCCGGCGCGGCGCGATGTCCCGGTGTGATGCCGCGGCCCGGAGCCAGGGGCTCCCGTCCGTTCGGCGGGACGGCTCGACCGGTCCGCGCCCGGTGGCACCGGTGGTGGTGGCCCGCAGCCGCTCGTACTCGTCCCGTCCGGGGTGGCACCGGGGCAGGCGTACCGAGCTCCGTCCGGCCTTCCGAGCCCAGCCGCTGGCGGTGGTCCGGTTCGATCCCAGCTCACGCGCCACCACGGTCACGTTCCCCACGGCATGCGGCCGCGCAAGGAAACGCTCCCGCACGCCCGCGCGCTCATCGCGTCCAACGACCACGGTCCTTGCAACTCCCACAGATCGCGGGTGTTGCAAGGACCGTCAGAGCCCAAGGACGAGAGGTGGGGCTCCGTGTGACGCGGTGCGGCGCCGGCCGAGGTCAGGCGAGCGTCTCCGGGACGCGTTCGGTGGCCTGCCGCGGGATCAGGCCGGTGGCCTGTCGCGAGTAGGCCGGTGCGGCGGGCACCGGTTCGGCGGCGGTTCCCAGCGGATACGCGTGCAGCGCCCGGGCGTGCAGTGACTCCACCGCGGTGTTGAACTGGGTCATCGCGGAGGGCTCGTCCGGCCCGAGCAGGTAGCGCTTCAGCTCGACGCGGTGCTGGGCGAGCGGGTCGTCCGCGGTGGCGGCGACCGTCCCCAGGATGTCGTCGAGTTCGGCGCAGTCGCTGCCCAGCAGGTAGGCGGCGCCGGCGGTCGGGTTGAGCAGCCGGTACTGCTCGGCGTCCTCGTCGTGGGCGTTGGTGACCACGTACGGCTTGCAGCTGGCGACGAAGTCGGAGATGACGCTCGACATGTCGCTGATCAGCAGGTCGGCGTGGTTGAAACAGTCGTACAGCGAGGGCAGCCGGTCGGTGACCACCAGGTGGCATCCGCCCTGGTACGCCTCGTCCCAGAAGAGCTCGCTCCAACGGGTGCGGAGTTCCGCGATCTCGGCCCGCACATCGCGCGACTCCCAACGGGCGTCGCGGGTCCACTGCAGCCAGTCGCCGTCCTCGGAGCGGCCGGAGATCTCGGCGATACGGCCCTCGATCTCCGCCAGTCGGCGGTCGGTCGCCGCGACGTGCTCGGGGTCGCGGCGTGCAGCGCGCCGCTCGTTGTCGCGGTGCAGCAGTCGACGGACCTGTGCGTCGATCCGCTCGACCTCGGGGGACCGCTTGCCGGTGAGGGGGTGCGGCTTGTAGATGACGCGTATGTCGTCGCGAGCGAGCAGGCCGCCGATGATCCGCTCGCCCATCGGCAGCAGCGAGGTGTGGCAGGCCTCGTCGGTCCACCCCTCCCAGGTGGGGCCGTAGAGAACGGTCAACGGCCCGGGGGTCCGCTCGGCGGGCGCGGGCAGCACCTCGGAGAGCTGGGGTCGGCCGACGGACACCAGCGAGTCCGGGTCGATCGCGTGCCGCACCCGCTGGTAGCGGTCGCGGCCGCCCTGCCCGGCCACCCATATCTCGTCGAAGACCCGGCTGACGCGGTTGCTGCTGGCGAGCTTGTCGCTGTCGCCGTGTCCGATGAAGACGTGCTTGGCCTCGGCCTTCTGCAACATGTGCACGTTCTTGCCTGCGTTGCCGGGGTAGAGCACGACCCGCAGATCGGAGAGGTCCAGCAGGGCGAGGTCGTCGGCCTTGCGCATGCAGACGACGGGCAGCCGGGTGCGGTCGAGCTGGGTCATCGCCGCGGTCTCGCGGAGGATGATGATCGCCCGCCGGTCGAGCTTCTCCAACGTGTCGATCCACATGTTGACCTGGTACATGAAGTCCTGGCCGGTGGCGGCGAAGGTGAAGTAGAGCGCGACCTCAGGGCGGTACTCGGCGAGCCGCCGGTTGAGCACCTCGATGATCTCGGGAGCTTCGGGGATGCGCCGGTTCTGCCGGGCGTAGAGCGCCAGCTGCGCCGCGGCGACCAGTGTCACCAGGGTCGCCAGGCCGGCGAGTGCCAGCCAGCCGACGCCGAAGCCGGCGAGGACCGCGGCGGCAGCGGCCGCCAGCAGGATCTCGGGGCCGGGTACCCGGGTGAGACCGCGCTGCCGCCACTTGGCGGAGTTCGGCGCGGCGGGCACCTTCAGCTCGCTCATGTCCATGTTGAGGACCGCGACGGGGACGTTGCGTCGCTTGTTGCGGTAGCCGATCAGCGGCGCGTGGCTGCCGTTGGCGCTGAAGTACACGGTGACCAGCAGCGCGAAGACGGTGACGCCGGACATTTCGTTGACGACGGCGAGCAGCACCAGCAGCATCAGCCGGTTGAACTCGCGGAGCCGGTCGCCGAACCCGAACCGGCGGAGCACCGCGTTGGCGACACGGCCGCGGAGCCGCAGGTGCCAGTCGGTGACGTAGTTGACGGCCCAGGCCGCGAAGAAGAGCGTCGGGTTGTCGCTGATGGCCGCGACGGCCAGCAGGACGGCGCTGACGCCGAACACGACGGAGGTGACCAGGGGCAGCCGACCGTAGCGGTCGATCAGTCGGGTGAGGGTGGAGCGCTCGTCGCCGGGGGAGTCGACGGTGTGCTGCGCGGAGCCGCTGCCCGCGGGGCGGTCACTCACCGACGGCCCCCACGTCGAGGGAGGCGGCGAGGGCGCGGTCGAAGCTGCCGGCGGTCGAGGCGTCGGCGGTGGGGTCCTGCTGCCGGACGTCGATGACGTGACCGGTGAGGGTGGAGAGCAGCACGTCCAGCGAGGTGCGGGCGACGGCCTCGGAGGAGAGCAGGCTGCCGGCGGGTTCCTGGCCGAACGCCTTGGTGCGCATCGGGGTGGCGGTCCGCTCGGGGTTGACGCAGTTGACGCGGATGCCGTCGCCGGCCCACTCGTCGGCCAGCGCCTGCGTCAGGTTGACCATGGCGGCCTTGCTGGAGGAGTACAGGCTGTACTCGGCGCGGCCGCGGGTGTAGCTGCTGGAGGTGTAGAGGAGCAGCTGGCCGCCGGTCTCGGCGAGGTACTTGTGGGCGGCGCGCGCCATGTGGACCGGGGCGAGGTAGTTGACGCGGAGCGCTTCCTCGATGACCTCGGGGTCGGTCTCGGCGAGGCGCCCGATGCGCAGCACGCCGGCGGTGTTGACCACGTGGTCGATGCGGCCGGTCTCGGCGTAGGCCCGCTCCAGTGCCTGGGCGACGTGGTCCGGGTTCTCGACGTGGGTCCCGGTGGTGGAGCGACCGAGCGCGTAGACCGTGGCCCCGTAGCTCTCGGCGAGCTCGGCTATGTCCTTGCCGATGCCGTAGGAGCCGCCGAAGACGACCATGGTGGTGCCGGTCAGCAGCTCGCGGTAGGCGGCCTCGTCGGACTGGGCCGGCGCGGCGGTGGAGGCCAGCTGGTACAGCTTGTCGGCGATGTAGACGTCGACGGGCTGGGTGACCTTCATGTTCCACTCGTCGCCCTGGACGACGTGGATCGGCACGTCCGGCAGGTACTTCAGGACCACCGAGCAGTCGTCCGTCGCCTGGAAGTTGGGGTCGCCGGCGGCGACCTCGTAGGCGCGGCGGATGGTGGAGAGGTGGAACGCCTGCGGGGTCTGGCCGCGGCGCAGCCGCGAGCGGTCGGGGACGTCGGTGATGAACTCGCCGTCGTCGCCGTGGGTGCGGGTCACGATGATGGTGTCGGCGGAGGGGATGGCGACGTCCACCGCCTGGTGGCGGGCGAGTGAGGCGACGCAGTCGCTGATGACCCGCTGCGAGAGCAGCGGGCGGACCGCGTCGTGGAAGAGGACGTGCCGCTCCTCGCCGTCCGCGAGCCCCTCGCTCAGCGCGGCGATGGCGCGCTCGGTGGTCTCGTTGCGGGTCGCGCCGCCCTCGATGACCCGACTGACCTTGGTCAGACCGCTCTTGGCGACGATCTTCTCGATCTCGGCCGTGTAGCCGGGGGTCATCAGCACGATGACGTCGTCGATGTCGTCGGCCTTCTCGAAGACCGCCAGCGTGTGCTCGATGACCGCCTTGCCGGCGATCTTGATGAGCTGCTTGGGTATGGACAGCCCCACCCGCTGACCCGTTCCCCCGGCCAGTACGACCGCCGTGGTCCGAGGACGCGCCGCACTGCTCTGGATGGACAAATCCCGCTCCCGCCGATGTGACTGTGATACGAACGTCTGCCGTGAAGAAGATTAACGCCCGCACAACAGTGACTCGCCAACGAAGGCGATCGTTGCCAAGCGTTATGCCTTTGTGACGTCTCGTCGGTGTGGCGCTGCACACTCCGTCACTCGACGGGGTAGGGGCACCGGGCGTCACCCGGGGCGGCGCAGCCGTCGCCCGCCCCACCGAGCCCCTGCGCCCCCGCTGACGCGCCCGACGGGGCGTCAGCCGTCCCGGTTCGGCCGCGGCCGAACCGCGCGACCCGTCCGGTGCCGCGGTGGCCCGGTGGTGTCCGCCGCCCTCCGCCGCATCGACCGGGGGCACCGGAAGGGGGCGCATCCGGCGCCGCATGCGCCGCGCCAAGCGGGAAGGAGCCGTGCGGAGCGGCGCGACCATGGCGCCTCACTCCCCCGGCGGGCCGGCGGACCTGCCGTGGCCACCGGCCACCCGCGCGCCGGCGACCGCACGGGGACGCACCCTTCTCCCCCGCCGCGACGGTGACCGGGCCTCCGAGGGGCGCGGCCGGCCGGTGCTCCGGCCGGGCGCCCGGACGGTGCTCAGGCCGGTCGGTACTCACCCGCCGCAGCCGGCGGTCACTCGGTGAAGGGGTCGAACTCCCGGTAGTCGCGCTCGGCGTCGTCCCGCTCGGCGTCCCGGTCGCGCCGGCGCTGCGCCGCCGGCCGGGGCGCCTCCATCCGGTGGTCCTCACCGCGTCGGCCGAGCATCTCGGCACCGGCGGTCACCGTCGGCTCCCAGTCGAAGACGACGGCGTTGTCCTCGGGGCCGATCGCCACGCCGTCGCCCTCCCGGGCGCCCAGCCGCAGCAGTTCCTTCTCCACGCCGAGCCGGTTGAGCCGGTCCGCGAGGTAGCCGACGGCCTCGTCGTTGTTGAAGTCGGTCTGGCGGACCCAGCGTTCGGGCTTCTCGCCCCGCACGCGGAACATCGCCTCGCCCTCGGCGACGACGGTGAACCCGGACTCGTCCACGGCCTTGGGCCGGATGATGACGCGGGTGGCCTCCTCGACCGGGACCGCGGCACGTGCCGTGGCGACGAGCTCCGCGACCGCGAACGACAGCTCGCGCAGCCCCTTGCGGGAGACGGCGGACACCTCGAAGACGCGGTAGCCCCGCGCCTGAAGGTCGGGGCGGATGATGTCGGCGAGGTCCTGGCCGTCGGGGATGTCGGTCTTGTTGAGCGCGACCACCCTCGGCCGGTCCTGCAGGCCGCCGTAGGCGGCGAGTTCGGCCTCGATGACATCGAGGTCGCTGACCGGGTCGCGGTCGGACTCCAGCGTGGCGCAGTCCAGGACGTGCACGAGCACCGCGCAGCGCTCCACGTGCCGCAGGAACTCCAGGCCCAGCCCCTTTCCCTGGGAGGCGCCGGGGATCAGGCCGGGCACGTCGGCCATGGTGTAGACCGTCTCCCCCGCCGTGATCACCCCGAGGTTGGGCACCAGGGTGGTGAAGGGGTAGTCCGCGATCTTCGGGCGCGCGGCGGAGAGCACCGAGATCAGCGAGGACTTGCCGGCGCTCGGGTAGCCGACGAGCGCGACGTCGGCGACGGTCTTCAGCTCCAGGACGATGTCGCCGTCGTCACCGGGCTCACCGAGGAGGGCGAAGCCGGGCGCCTTGCGGCGCGCGGACGCCAGCGCGGCGTTGCCGAGCCCGCCGCGTCCGCCGCGGGCGGCGACGAACGCCGTGCCCTCGCCGACGAGGTCGGCGAGCACGTTCCCCGCGCGGTCCAGGACGACGGTGCCGTCGGGCACCGGCAGCAGGAGGTCGGTCCCGTCCTTGCCGGTGCGGTGGTCGCCCTCGCCCGGCCGCCCGTTGGTGGCCTTGCGGTGCGGGCCGTGGTGGTACTCCAGCAGCGTGGTGACGTCCCGGCTGACCTGGAGGACCACGTCCCCGCCGCGGCCGCCGTTGCCGCCGTCCGGGCCGCCGAGCGGCTTGAACTTCTCGCGGTGCACGGAGGCGCAGCCGTGGCCCCCGTTGCCCGCGGCGACGTGCAGTTCGACGCGGTCGACGAAGGTGGTCATGGTGGCCTCCGGGCTGTGATGGCCTCCCGCGCCGCACGGTCGTGGTCGGACCGGACGCCGGGAGACGGTGGAACGGGTGAACCGCGCCGAGGCGCGGGTGGTGCGGGGCCTTACGGGTACTGCGGTGGTGCGGTCGCCGGCGGTGCGCCGTCCCGGGGGGGCGGCGCACCGGGCAACGACGAGGGCGGATGCGCTCGACGCATCCGCCCTCGTGAGACGTCCCCGGTGGGACGAGCCGGCCCTGGGCCGGATCAGCCCTCGACCGGAACGATGTTGACGACCTTGCGGTCACGGCTGCGGCCGAACTGCACCGCGCCCGGCTGGAGGGCGAACAGGGTGTCGTCGCCACCGCGCCCCACGCCGGTGCCCGGGTGGAAGTGGGTGCCGCGCTGGCGGACGATGATCTCGCCGGCGTTGACGACCTGGCCGCCGAAGCGCTTGACGCCCAGGAACTGCGGGTTGGAGTCGCGCCCGTTCCGAGTGGACGATGCGCCCTTCTTGTGTGCCATCTCTACTCAGTCCCTTACTTCGCGGCCGGGGCGGGGATGCCGGTGATCTTCAGCTGGGTGTGCAGCTGACGGTGACCGATCCGCTTCTTGTAGCCGGTCTTGTTCTTGTACTTCTGGATCCGGATCTTCTCGCCCTTGTGGTGGTCGAGGACCTCGGCCTGGACCTTCACGCCGGCGAGCACCCACGGGTCGCTGGTGACGGCGTCACCGTCGACGATGAGGATGGTGGAGAGCTCGACGGTGTCGCCGACCTCCTTGGTCGCAAGACGGTCGACCTCGATGACGTCGTCGACGGCAACCTTCTGCTGCCGACCGCCGGTGCGCACGATCGCGTACACGCGCAGACTCTCTCTCATTCGATACGGAGCCCCCGATGCCAGACGGACCGGTCGCGCCGGGAAGAACACCGGTGCGACGGGCTGAGCCCGCCCTCTCCCGGCCAGCGGGAGGAAGGTTGCTCGGGAGCGCGGTGTGACGTTGACTCGACACACCGACTGTCAACCATACGGAGGCGGCCGGGAGCTGGTCAAATCCTCCCGGCCGGCGCTCGGGGCGGCGGCACGGACCGGTGGCCCGGCAGGGACGCGGACGTCTCTGCCGGGCCACCGAGGCGCTCACCGGGCCGCCGACCGCCTCACTCGGCGGGGGCCGACTCGGCCGGTTCGGCGGCGGTCTTCTTGGCCGCCGTCTTCCGGGTCGTCGTCTTCTTGGCCGCCGTCTTCTTCTCGGCGGTCTTCTCGGCGGTCTTCTTCTCCGCCGCCTTCTTGGCGGGCGCCTTCTTGGCCGCGGTCTTCTTCTCGGCCGTCTTCTTGGTCGCCGTCTTCTTGGCCGCGGTCTTCTTCTCCGCGGCCTTCTTGGCGGGGGCCTTCTTGGCCGTCGCCTTCTTCTCGGCGGCCTTCCGCGTGGTCTTCCTCACCGGCGCGGCGGCCTCCTCGGCCGACCCGCTGTCCGGCGCGGGCTCCGCAGCGGGTGCGTCCGCGGTGTCCCCGGCCGCCGGCGCGGCCGTCTCGACGACCAGCACCTCGACCTCACCGGACGCCTCGGGCGAGCCGACCGGGGCGGAGGCCCGTCGCACCGCGCGGCGGCGCGGACG
>NZ_JAAVJD010000093.1 GCF_012033735.1 Streptomyces lonarensis
TCGCAGGCCCGCGCCGCGGGCGAGCACGCCCCCCGACCGGCCGCTGCCCGCGCCGGTGCCGCGGCCGCGGGCCGGGAGCGGCCCCCCGTGAGGGACCGCGTACCCGCCGGTGGCGGCCCGCCACCCGGCGAACAGCGGTCCCGCGACCGGGACCGGCGCGACCGCTCGGGGCAGTCGGCACGCCGGCGGCCGCCGCGCGGCGCGGGCGGCGAGCCCCCTGCCCGCCCGCCCACCCTGCTGACGTCCTGGGTGGCCCGCTTCCAGCGGGCCTGGGACCGCCCCCTGACGGCCTACTACGTCGTCCTGGGCACCTCGCTGCTGATCATCCTGCTCGGCCTGGTGATGGTCTTCTCGTCGTCCCAGATCCAGGCGCTGCGCAACAGCCTCCCCGCGACGTACTTCTTCCAGAAGCAGTTGGTGGCCGCGGTCATCGGCGGCGTGCTGATGGTGCTGGCCGCGCGGATGCAGGTGAAGCTGCTGCGAGCGCTGACCTACCCGTTCCTCGCCGTCTCCATCGTGCTGCTGATCGCGGTGCAGATCCCGGGCATCGGCGTCGAGATCAACGGCAACACCAACTGGATCTCCGTCGGCGGTCCGTTCATGCTCCAGCCGAGTGAGTTCGCCAAGCTGGCGCTGCTGCTCTGGGGCGCGGACCTGCTCGCACGCAAGGGCGAGCGCGGCACCCTGGACCAGTGGCGCCACCTCCTGGTGCCGCTCATCCCCGGCGGGCTGCTGGTCTGCGGCCTGATCATGGTCGGCGGGGACATGGGGACCGTGATGATCCTCGTCGCCATCGTCTTCGGCCTGCTCTGGCTCGCCGGCGCCCCGACCAGGCTGTTCGTCGGCGTCCTCGGCGCGACGGTGGCGATCGGCGCGGTCTTCATGGCCACCGCCGCCCACCGCATGGAGCGGCTCTCCTGCGTCATGGCCTCCGACCCGGGGCCGGGCGACGAGTGCTGGCAGGCCGCCCACGGCATCTACGCCCTCGCCTCCGGCGGGTGGTTCGGATCAGGCCTGGGGGCGAGCGTGGAGAAATGGGGCGAACTCCCCGAACCACACACGGACTTCATCTTTGCCATCACAGGGGAGGAGCTCGGCCTCGCAGGGACGCTGTCCGTCCTCGGCCTCTTCGCCGCTCTAGGCTATGCGGGTATCCGCGTGGCCGGACGCACGGAGGACCCGTTCGTCAGGTATGCCGCGGGAGGGATCACCACCTGGCTGATGGCGCAGGTCGTCATCAACATCGGTGCGGTGCTCGGGCTGCTGCCCATCGCCGGCGTCCCCCTCCCGCTGTTCTCCTACGGAGGGTCCGCGCTGCTGCCCACGATGTTCGCCGTCGGACTGCTGATCGCCTTCGCGCGCAGCGATCGGGCGGCGCGGGCGGCGCTGGCCACGCGGCGGCGCCCGGACGGCAGGAGGCCGGCCGGGCTGGGTTGGACGTCGAAGAGGCGGCGCGAGGTGAACGCGTCGTCCGGAGAGCGGTGAAATTCGGTGCATGTCGTACTCGCAGGCGGAGGGACCGCCGGTCACATCGAGCCCGCGCTCGCCCTCGCGGACGCCCTGCGCAGGCAGGACCCCTCCGTGGGGATCACGGCGCTCGGCACGGAGCGGGGCCTGGAGACCCGTCTCGTGCCCGAACGCGGCTACGAGCTGGCGCTGATTCCCGCCGTGCCGCTACCGCGGAAGCCGACCCCGGAACTGATCACCGTTCCCGGCCGGCTGCGCGGTACGGTCAAGGCGGCCGAGGACGTCCTGGAGCGCACCAAGGCGGACTGCGTCGTCGGGTTCGGCGGCTACGTCGCGATGCCGGCCTACCTGGCCGCCAAGCGGCGCGGTGTGCCCATCGTCGTCCACGAGGCCAACGCCCGCCCGGGGCTGGCCAACAAGATCGGCGCCCGCTACACCAAGCACGTCGCGGTCTCCACCCCGGACAGCAAGCTCCGCCACGCCCGGTACGTGGGCATCCCGCTGCGCCGTTCGATCGCCACCCTGGACCGGATGGCGGTCCGTCACGAGGCGCGCGCCGCCTTCGGTCTGGACGCCGCCCCGCCGACGCTCCTGGTCTCCGGCGGCTCGCAGGGCGCCCGGCGACTGAACGAGGTCATCGAGTCGGTCGCGCCGGCCCTCCAGCGCTCCGGCGTCCAGGTCCTGCACGCGGTCGGCCCCAAGAACGACCTGCCGCGCCCCGACAACATGCCGGGCATGCCCCCCTACGTGCCGGTACCGTATGTGGACCGGATGGACCTCGCCTACGCCGCCGCCGACATGATGCTCTGCCGTGCGGGTGCGATGACCGTCGCCGAGCTCTCCGCTGTCGGACTGCCCGCCGCCTACGTGCCGCTGCCCATCGGCAACGGCGAACAGCGGCTCAACGCGCAGCCGTTGGTGAAGGCCGGCGGTGGCGTGATCGTCGACGACGCCGACCTCACCGCCGACTGGGTGCGGGAGAACGTCCTTCCGGTGCTGACCGACCCCGGGCGACTGCACGCGATGTCGCGCGCCGCCGCCGAGTTCGGCCGGCCCGACGCCGACGAGCTGCTCGTCGGCATGGTGTACGAGGCGATCGCTGCGCGACAGGCGTAGCCGTCGCCCCAACAGGCAGGAGCCAGGCGCGTGGCCGGACCGGTGAGGACCGCGGAGCGGGACGAGGAGCGGGAACCGCTCGACACCGGCTCCGGCGCGCCCGGGCCCCCGCCGCCCACGCGGCGCTCCCGTCGCCCCGGCCGCGGCCTGCTCGTGGCCCTGCTGGTGCTGGGGGTCGCCGCGGGCGGGTTCGGCGTCTGGGCGCTGTACGGCTCCCAGTGGCTGCGGGTGGAGAAGGTCTCGGTCGACTGGACCGGAGGTCCGCGGCAGCTGGAGCGGGCCGAGATCCAGGAGGCGGCCGCCGTGCCGCTGGGCGCCCCGATGGCGGCGCTCGACAAGGGCGCCGTCCGGCAGCGCGTGCTGGAGACGCTGCCGCGTGCCGGGGATGTGGAGGTGGTGCGCGCCTGGCCGAACGGGGTGGGGCTGAAGGTCACCGAGCGGGAGGCCGAGGTGCTCGTCCCCGACCCGGAGGGGTTCATCGAAGTCGACCCCGAGGGCGTCGCGTTCGCCCTCGTCCCCGACGCGATCGAGGGCGTTCCGCTGCTGGAGATGGAACTGGACTCCGGCGCCGGCCTGCGCCGATTCGGCGAGGACCGCATCCGACTGGGGGCGGTGGGTGTCGTCTCGTCACTCCCCGCAGACGTGCGGGAGCAGACCGAGGTGGTGCGCGTCCGCTCCTGGGACGCCGTGCTGCTGGAGCTGGCGGACGGGCGTACCGTGCTGTGGGGCAGCCCCGACGAACCCGAGGCCAAGGCCACCGCGTTGACCGCGGTGATGAAAGCCGTCCCCGAGGCCCGGCACTTCGACGTGACTGTTCCCAGCTCCCCGGCCGCGGAGTCGGGTTGACGCCCAACCAGGTGTTTGCTGACGTCATCGACGCTGGTCAACCCCCGGGTTGGCGAAGACGGCGCGTGATCACATAGGGTGAAAAGAAAAGCGGGAGGCCCGGCGTGTTCGTTGAACGCGCACCGCTTGTCGACTTAGTGTCCGTTCCAGGAATCCCAGGAATGACAAGCACAGGTAACCCTAAACTTGGGCTTTAGGGTTCGGGTCGGGCCTTCTCCCGTCCCAACGGCATCAGTCGCGCTCCGCGAGCAGACGCGGACGACGACACGTAACTCGAGGCGAGAGGCCTTCGACGTGGCAGCACCGCAGAACTACCTCGCAGTCATCAAGGTCGTCGGCATCGGCGGCGGCGGCGTCAACGCCATCAACCGGATGATTGAGGTCGGTCTCAAGGGTGTCGAGTTCATCGCCATCAACACGGACGCCCAGGCGCTCCTGATGAGCGATGCCGACGTCAAGCTGGACGTCGGCCGGGAACTCACCCGCGGGCTCGGCGCCGGAGCCAACCCCGACGTCGGCCGCAAGGCGGCCGAGGACCACCGCGAGGAGATCGAGGAGGTCCTCAAGGGGGCCGACATGGTCTTCGTCACCGCGGGGGAGGGCGGCGGCACCGGCACCGGTGGCGCCCCGGTCGTCGCGAACATCGCCCGCACCTTGGGGGCGCTCACCATCGGTGTGGTGACCCGGCCGTTCACGTTCGAGGGCCGCCGCCGCGCCAACCAGGCCGAGGACGGCATCGCCGCGCTGCGCGACGAGGTCGACACCCTCATCGTCATCCCGAACGACCGGCTGCTGTCGATCTCCGACCGCCAGGTCAGCGTGCTGGACGCCTTCAAGTCCGCGGACCAGGTGCTGCTCTCCGGTGTGCAGGGCATCACCGACCTCATCACCACGCCCGGGCTGATCAACCTCGACTTCGCCGACGTGAAGTCCGTCATGTCCGAGGCGGGCTCGGCGCTCATGGGCATCGGTTCGGCCCGCGGTGACGACCGCGCGGTGGCCGCGGCCGAGATGGCGATCTCCTCGCCGCTGCTGGAGGCGTCCATCGACGGCGCCCGCGGCGTGCTCCTCTCCATCTCCGGCGGCTCGGACCTCGGTCTCTTCGAGATCAACGAGGCCGCGCAGCTGGTGAGCGAGGCCGCCCACCCCGAGGCGAACATCATCTTCGGCGCCGTCATCGACGACGCGCTCGGCGACGAGGTGCGGGTCACCGTGATCGCCGCCGGGTTCGACGGCGGTCAGCCGCCGGCGCGCAACCGCGAGAAGGCACTGACGGGCTTCGGCGGCCGTGAGGACACCGCCCCCGCCGAGCGCCCCGCGCCGGAGCCGGAGCCCGAGCGCCCCGCCTTCGGTGGTCTCGGCGCGCTGCCGCCGCGCGAGGAGGAGAAGCCGGCCGAGCCGGCCCCCGCGCCGAAGGCGGAGTCTCCGCTCTCGCCGCCCCAGGTACCCTCGGCCCGACCCTACGAGGGCGGTCCGGCGGAGGAGCTGGACGTCCCCGACTTCCTGAAGTGACGCCTTCGGGCTGACACTTCCCGACTCGGTTCCCGTGGGGCCGGAGGGAACGCGAGACGGTGATAGCACAGCAGTACTCGACGGGCGGCGCACACTTCGCCTTCACCGACAGGTGGGGCGGGGTGAGCGCCGCTCCGTACGAGCAGCTCAACCTCGGCGGGGCGGTCGGGGACGACCCCGGGGCCGTCGCCGCCAACCGGTCGCGCGCCGCGGCGGCGCTGGGGCCCACCGCCGGCCCGGTGGTCTGGATGAACCAGGTCCACGGTGCGGACGTCGCGGTCGTCGACGGCCCGTGGCCCGGTGATGCGGCCGCGGTCGACGGCCTGGTTACCGCCGTGCCCGGCGTGGTGCTCGCCGTGCTCACCGCCGACTGCACCCCTGTACTGCTGGCCGACCCGGTGGCCCGGGTCGCCGGTGCGGCCCATGCCGGCCGTCCCGGGCTGGCCGCCGACGTGGTGGGCGTGACGCTGGAGGCGATGGCGGGGCTCGGCGCCGATCCGGCGCGGGTGGTCGCGCGTACCGGCCCCTCCGTCTGCGGCGACTGCTACGAGGTGCCCGCCGCGCTGCGGGACGAGGTCGAGGCGCTGGTCCCGGGGACCGCGACGGAGACCTCCTGGGGGACGCCCGCCATCGACATCCCCGCGGGGGTGCGCTCGCAGCTGCTGGCGCGCGGCGTGCGGGACGTGGTGCTCTCGCCGGTGTGCACGCGGGAGTCGCCCGACCACTTCTCCTACCGGCGCGACCGGACCACCGGTCGACTCGCCGGCTACGTCTGGACCGGTGGTGACCGTGGCTGAGCCGTCGGCGGGACAGGAGGAGCGGGACCGCTCCGGTGAACTCCGCGCGTCGCTCGCGCGGGTGGAGGCGCGGATCGCGCGCGCGTGCGAGGCCGCGGGGCGGGACCGCGCGGAGGTCACGCTGATCGTGGTCACCAAGTTCTGGCCCGCCTCCGACGTTCGGCTGCTCGCCGACCTCGGGGTACGGGACGTGGCGGAGAACCGGGACCAGGAGGCCGCGGCGAAGGCCGCCGACTGCGCCGGCCTCCCGCTCCGCTGGCACTTCGTCGGCCAGCTGCAGACCAACAAGGCCCGCTCGGTGCTGGAGTACGCGGAGTTCGTGCACTCGGTGGACCGGCCGCGACTGGTCCGGGCGCTGTCGGCCGCCGCCGAGCAGCGCGGCGGTCCCGAGGTGGCGGCGCTGGTGCAGGTGGCGTTGGAGAAGGAAGGGGAGGGCGGGGGTGCCGGGCGCGGCGGTGTGGCGCCCGGGGACGTCCGAGGGCTCGCGGAGCAGATCGTGCGCGCCCCCGGGCTCCGGTTCGCCGGGTTGATGACCGTCGCACCGCTGGAGGGGGCGTACGCCGGGCGTCCGGCGGCCGCCTTCGAGCGCGTGGCGGAATTGTCAAGGAGCCTGCGGGTGGAGGCTCCTGCTGCCACCATGGTGTCCGCGGGTATGAGTGCTGATCTGGAAGAGGCGATCGCTGCCGGTGCGACACACGTACGTGTCGGCAGTGCGGTACTCGGAGTCCGCCCCCCGCTCCGGTAACGTCGCCAATCAAGTCGGACTACAGCCGAAAATATGGTGATTCCCGGATAAACGGGCATACACCAGGAACCCGGCCCCGAGAGTCGGAGCCGGTCCACCACCGAGCGGAGGACGCAGCGATGGCTGGCGCGATGCGCAAGATGGCGGTCTACCTCGGCCTCGTGGAGGACGACGGCTACGACCGTCAGGGCTACGGCCCCGATGACGATTTCGAGCCGGAGCCGGAACCGGAGCGAGGACGACGGCAGCAGAGCCATGAACCGGAGCGGCGCGAGCCCCCGGAGGAGCCGGTGGCGCGGGTGGTGCATCCCCCGGCGCAGCGGGAGCGCGAGCCGGAGCCCGCTCCGGTCTCCCTGATGACAGACAGCCGCCGAGCCGGGAGGATCGCTCCCGTGTCTTCCATCACATCCGAACGCCCGAGCCTGGAGAAGAGTGCGCCGGTGATCATGCCCAAGGTCGTGTCGGAGCGGGAGCCGTACCGGATCACGACTCTGCATCCTCGGACCTACAACGAGGCCCGTACCATCGGGGAACACTTCCGCGAGGGCACCCCGGTGATCATGAACCTGACGGAGATGGACGACACCGACGCGAAGCGACTTGTCGACTTTGCTGCTGGTCTGGTCTTCGGGCTTCATGGCAGCATCGAGCGCGTGACACAGAAGGTCTTCCTGCTGTCGCCTGCTAACGTCGATGTAACGGCGGAGGACAAGGCCCGCATCGCCGAGGGCGGGTTCTTCAACCAGAGCTGACGGGTACACCGTCGAGAGAGGCCCGGCCGACCGGCCGGGCGGAACACAGGGGAGAGGGAAAGAGCCACGATGGGCACCGTATGGGGCGTGGTCTACGTCGTCCTGTATTGCTTCCTTTTCGTCCTGTTGTTCCGGCTGGTGATGGACTACGTCTTCATGTTCGCCCGCTCGTGGCAGCCGGGTAAGGCGATGGTGGTGGCGCTCGAGGGCGCCTACACCGTCACCGATCCGCCGCTGAAGGCGTTGAGGAAGGTCATCCCGCCGTTGCGCTTCGGGGGCGTGACGCTCGATCTGTCCTTCTTCGTACTCATGATCATCGTTTACATCCTGATCAACGTCGTGGCTGGACTGCTGTGAACCAGTACCTTCCAGTCGATATGCCGACGACTCACGTTGAGGTGAAGAGATGCCGTTGACCCCCGAGGACGTGCGGAACAAGCAGTTCACGACCGTCCGGCTGCGCGAAGGCTACGACGAGGACGAGGTCGATGCCTTCCTCGACGAGGTCGAGGCCGAACTGACCCGGCTCCTGCGGGAGAACGAGGATCTGCGGGCCAAGCTCGCGGCAGCCACGCGCGCCGCGGCACAGAACCAGCAGAACATGCGCAAACCCGACCCCCAGGAGCGGCCGGGCGGCCCGCCGGCCATATCCGGTCCGCAGGGCGGCCACCAGCAGGGTGGTCCGCAGCAGGGTCACCAGCAGGGCCACCAGCAGGGCGGCCCCCCGCAGGGACACCAGCAGGGCGGTCCGCAGCAGGGCCATCAGCAGGGTCACCAGCAGGGCGGCCCCATGGGCGGTCCGCCGCAGCTGCCCGCCGGCCCCGGTGGGCACGGCGGTCCCATGGGTCACCCCGGTGGTCCGCAGCAGGGCCACCCCGGTGGTCCCGGCGGTCCGCAGGGTCACATGGGCGGCCCCGGCGGTCACCCCGGTGGTCCGCAGCAGGGCCACCCCGGTGGTCCCGGCGGCCCGCAGGGTCACATGGGCGGCCCCGGCGGTCACCCCGGTGGTCCGCAGCAGGGCCACCTCGGTGGTCCCGGCGGCCCCGGTGGTCCGCAGCAGGGTCACCCCGGTGGTCCCGGTGGTCCGCTCGGCATGCCGCCCCAGCAGCAGCAGGGCGGCAACGAGTCCGCCGCGCGTGTGCTGTCGCTGGCGCAGCAGACCGCCGACCAGGCGATCGCGGAGGCCCGTTCCGAGGCCAACAAGATCGTCGGTGAGGCGCGCAGCCGTGCCGAGGGCCTGGAGCGGGACGCCCGCGCCAAGGCCGACGCGCTGGAGCGGGACGCGCAGGAGAAGCACCGCGTGGCGATGGGCTCGCTGGAGTCCGCTCGCGCCACGTTGGAGCGCAAGGTCGAGGACCTGCGCGGCTTCGAGCGCGAGTACCGCACCCGCCTGAAGTCCTACCTGGAGAGCCAGCTGCGCCAGCTGGAGAGCCAGTCGGACGACTCGCTGGCTCCGCCGCGCACCCCGTCCGCGCCGTCGCTGCCGGCCTCGCCGAGCCCGTCGATGGCCTCGGCCGGTGCCCCGTCGCCCGGTGGCGGTGGCCACCAGTCGATGGGCGGTCCCAGCGGTGGTCCGATGATGGGCGGCGGTCCCAACGGGCCGGGCGGGCAGTCCTCGTACGGCGGCCAGCAGCAGATGGCCCCGGCGATGACCCAGCCGATGTCCCCGGTGCGGCCGCAGGCGCCGCAGCCGGTGCAGCAGGCGCCGTCGCCGATGCGCGGCTTCCTCATCGACGAGGACGACAACTGAGCACCGACGGCTGACGCCGGAGGCAGCAGTTCGCAGGGGCGGGGCCCGGACTCGTGAAGAGTCCGGGCCCCGCCCCTGTGTCGTGCCCGGGAAGTGGGGCGGCCCGGCGGCCGCGCCACCTCCCGGGGGGTGTCGCTCAGCCCTCGTGGCGGCGCAGACGGAACGTCAGCCCCAGGGCCTCGTCCCGGAACTCCTCACCGAAGCCGTCCTCGCCGCTGGCGTCGCCCTCGGCCAGGTCGGCGGCGAGCACCTCGCCGGCGACCAGCGCCTGGTGGTCGGCGAGAGCCCTGGCCAGTTCCTCCTCGGTGGCGCGCCAGCGGACGGCGATCCGGTCGGCCACGTCCAGGCCGCTGTTCTTCCGCGCCTCCTGGACGAGCCGGATCACGTCGCGCGCCAGACCGGCGCGGCGCAGCTCCGGGGTGATCTCCAGGTCCAGCGCGACGGTGGCGCCCGGGTCGGACGCCACCGACCAGCCCTCGCGGGGAGTCTCGGTGATGATGACCTCCTCCGGCGACAGCGCGACGTGCTCGCCGTCGACGGACACCGCGGCGGTGCCGGCGCGCAGCGCCGCCGACAGCTCGGCGGCGTCGGCCGCCGCGATGGCGGAGGCGACGGCCTGGGTCCCCTTGCCGAACCGGCGGCCCAGCGCACGGAAGTTGCCCTTGGCGGTGGTGTCGACCAGGGAGCCGCCCATCTCGGAGAGCGAGGCCAGGGCCGCGACGTTCAGCTCCTCGGCGACCTGCTCCCGCAGGTCGTCGCCGAGCAGTTCGAACCCCTGCGCGGCGACCAGCGCGCGGGAGAGCGGCTGCCGGGTCTTGACCCCCGACTCCGCCCGGGTGGCGCGGCCCAGCTCGACGAGGCGCCGCACCAGCAGCATGTCCTGCGACAGCTCCGGGTCGACCAGCGACTCGTCCGGCACCGGCCAGCTGGAGAGGTGCACCGAGTCGGGCGCGCCCGGCGTCACCGGGACCACCAGGTCCTGCCACACCCGTTCGGTGATGAACGGCACCAGCGGCGCCATCATCTGCGTGACGGCGACCAGGGTGTCGTGGAGGGTCCGCAGTGCGGCGCGGTCGCCCTGCCAGAAGCGGCGGCGGGACCGGCGGACGTACCAGTTGGAGAGGTCGTCGACGAAGGTCGACAGCAGCTTGCCCGCGCGCTGGGTGTCGTAGCTCTCCAGCGCGGTGGTGACCATGCCGTTGAGGGCGTGCAGTTCGCTCAGCAGCCAGCGGTCCAGCAGCGGCCGCTCCGCCGGTGCCGGGTCCGCCTCGGAGGGGGACCAGTCGCAGGTGCGGGCGTAGAGCGCCTGGAAGGCGACGGTGTTCCAGTAGGTCAGCAGCGTCTTGCGCACCACCTCCTGGATGGTGCCGTGGCCGACCCGCCGGGCGGCCCAGGGCGAGCCGCCGGCGGCCATGAACCAGCGGACGGCGTCCGCGCCGTGCTGCTCCATCAGCGGCATCGGCTCCAGGATGTTGCCCAGCGACTTCGACATCTTGCGGCCGTCCTCGGCCAGGATGTGCCCGAGGCAGACGACGTTCTCGTACGCGGAGCGGTCGAACAGCAGGGTGCCGACCGCCATCATCGTGTAGAACCAGCCGCGGGTCTGGTCGATCGCCTCGGAGATGAACTGCGCGGGGTAGCGCTGCTCGAAGAGCTCCTTGTTGCGGTGCGGGTACCCCCACTGCGCAAACGGCATCGACCCGGCGTCGTACCAGCAGTCGATGACCTCCGGCACCCGGGTGGCGGTGAGCGAGCAGCCCTCGGCGGTGCAGCCGAAGGTGACCTCGTCGATGTAGGGGCGGTGCGGGTCGAGCGCCGACTGGTCGGTGCCGGTCAGCTCGCTCAGCTCGGCCAGCGAGCCGATGACGGTGAGGTGGTCGTCCTCGCAGCGCCAGACGGGCAGCGGCGTCCCCCAGTACCGGTTGCGGGAGAGAGCCCAGTCCACGTTGTTGTTGAGCCAGTCCCCGAAGCGGCCGTGCTTGACCGACTCCGGGGTCCAGGTGGTCCGCTCGTTCTCGCGGAGCAGCGCGTCCTTGATCCGGGTGGTGCGGATGTACCAGGAGGGCTGCGCGTAGTAGAGGAGCGCGGTGTGGCACCGCCAGCAGTGCGGGTAGCTGTGCTCGTAGGCGACGTGGCGGAAGAGCAGGCCCCGGGCGTCGAGGTCCGCGACCAGCGCCTCGTCGGCCTTCTTGAAGAAGACGCCGCCGACCAGCTCCAGCTCCTCGGCGAAGGTGCCGTCGCCGCGGACCGGGTTGACCACCGGCAGGCCGTAGCCGCGGCAGGTCCGCAGGTCGTCCTCGCCGAAGGCGGGGGCCTGGTGGACCAGGCCGGTGCCGTCCTCGGTGGTCACGTAGTCGGCGAGGACCACGAAGTGCGCGGCCGGCGCCTCGGCGTCGAAGGCGACCAGGTCGAACGGGCGCCGGTAGCTCCAGCGCTCCATCTCGGCGCCGGTGAAGGACCGGCCCGTGGCGGTCCACCCCTCGCCCAGCGCCTTCTCCAGCAGGTTCTCGGCGACGACCAGCCGCTCCTCGCCGTCGGTGGCCTCGACGTAGGTGACCTCGGGGTGGGCGGCGACGGCGGTGTTGGAGACCAGGGTCCACGGGGTGGTGGTCCAGATCAGCAGCGACGCCTCGCCCGCCAGCGGCCCGGAGGTCAGCGGCATCCGCACGAAGACGGAGGGGTCGACGACCGACTCGTACCCCTGCGCCAGTTCGTGGTCGGAGAGGCCGGTGCCGCAGCGGGGGCACCAGGGGGCGACCCGGTGGTCCTGGGAGAGCAGGCCCTTGCCGTGGATCTCCTTCAGCGACCACCAGACCGACTCGATGTACTGCGGGTCCATGGTCCGGTAGGCGTCGTCGAGGTCGACCCAGTAGCCCATGCGGCGGGTCAGCTCGGCGAAGGCGTCGGTGTGGCGGGTCACCGAGGCGCGGCAGGCGTCGTTGAACTCGGCGATGCCGTACGCCTCGATGTCCTTCTTGCCGCTGAAGCCCAGCTCCCGCTCGACGGCGAGCTCCACCGGCAGGCCGTGGCAGTCCCAGCCGGCCTTGCGGGCGACGTGGTAGCCGCGCATCGTCCGGAAGCGGGGGAAGACGTCCTTGAAGACCCGCGCCTCGATGTGGTGGGTGCCCGGCATGCCGTTGGCGGTGGGCGGACCCTCGAAGAACACCCACTCCGGGCGGCCCTGGGCCTGCTCCATGGAGCGGACGAAGGTCTTGTTCTCCTGCCAGAAGTCGAGCACCTCGTGCTCGAGGGCGGGCAGGTCCACCTGCGCGGGCACCGCGCGGTACCTGGGCTTGGGGTCTGACGACATCGGGGGCATCCTCCGGCGGGACGTGACGCGTTCCGTCGGAGGGACGAGACAACCGCGCCGTGCGGCGCGCGTCCCGCGGTACCACCCTCCTTGGCGGCGATCTGCCGGTGCAGTCCACCACCCGCTCAGTTGGGTCAGCGCTGCCGGTTCTACTGACCCCCGGCTGGGGGCGTTCCTCCGGCGGCTCGGGGGTGATCTTCGCGCCGCGCCTGCCCCCGGGCTTCCACCGTCCCCGGGTCGCTGCGGCCGCTGACGACGCTACTCGTCCCCGTCGTTGCCTCTCGCTGCCGCCCAGTGTACGGCGGTCGGGCGGCGGCCTCGACCCGGTTGCCGGGCGCCGGGGCCGCGGTGGTGGCTCGAGCGGCCGTCCGGCGCGCCCACGTTGCCGCACGGCCTGTGCCGATTTATCGTTCCCGTCACGATACGCGCGCGATGTCACGCTATGTGGAAGGGGCGCGGCCATGGTGGCGAACGACGACTCCGCCGCCCGGAGAGCGGTGGCGAAGAAGGCGGCGAAGAAGGCCTCCGGCACCGGTCGGCCGGTGGCCTCCGCCGCGGGCTCGGCCACCGCGGCGGAACGCAGCCAGGCTCGCCGGGCGACCGCCCGCGCCGCCGCTGACCACGACGCGGCGGGTCCCTTGCCGGACGCCCCTGAGCGGACCGCCGCGGACGGTTCCGACCGGGGTGACACCGCGGGAGCGACGCCGGCCGGTCGCGCGACGCGGAAGAAGGCCGCGAAACGGACGGCGGGACGGCAGCCTGCCGCCCGCGGCGGCGCGGCACGGGGCCCCGTGCCCACCGCCGCCGAGCATGCGAAGCAGCCCAGTGGGAAGCCGGTGGGCAAGGCGGCGAAAGGCGCCGCGGAGAAGGCCGCCGCGGGCCGCGCGCCGGTAAGGGCGCCCGGTGGGGCCGCCGCCCGCAAGGCGGTCGGGAAGGCAGCCGAGCGCAAAGGTGCGCCCCGCGCCGCCGGCTCCGGTCCGGAAGCACCCGGGGACGACAGCGCGACCACGACAGGGCGGGCCGCCGACGGCGCCCCGGACGAGCAGACAGGAGCCGAACAGGTGGCTGCGGAGAAGACGACGCTGGCGGGCTCGGGCGAGCCCGCACCGGAGAGCCCGGTCGATCCGGCCGACCTCGCCGTCCGGCCCGGGGAGGACCCGTGGACGGCCGAGGAGGTGAAGGAGGCGCGCGCGGAGCTGACCGCGGACGCCGCACGGCTCAGCGAGGAGATCGACGCGACGCAGCAGGCGCTGACCGGCCTGATGCGGGACTCCGGCGACGGCGCCGGCGACGACCAGGCGGACATGGGGACCAAGAACGTCACCCGCGAGCACGAGATGGCGCTCGCCGGCAACTCCCGCGAGATGCTCCGGCAGACCAGGCGGGCGCTCGCCCGGCTGGAGGCCGGCACCTACGGGGTCTGCGAGAACTGCGGCCAACCCATCGGGAAGGCCCGGATGCAGGCGTTCCCCCGCGCCACGCTCTGCGTCGCGTGCAAGCAGCGGCTGGAGCGACGCTCCTGAGAGCGGGTGCGAGACAACGCGCCGGATCGGCTCGCCGGGTCGGATGCGGTCAGCTGCACGGCGGAGGCGCGCTCGCACAGCAGGTCGTTCGCGGGCGTCCCCGGCGACGCGGCAGCCAGCCGTAACCTCCGTCGCGGGCCCGGCGCGGGGTCTCGCACCCGCTCTGAGCCCTGCGGGGCGGGCGTGACCCGCCCCGCGGACACCGCCCGGCAGGCGGTGCGGAGCTGCCAACCGTGGCTGGGGACCGCCCGGGGCGGTGCCGTACTCTCGTTCACGTGAAAGAGGCGGAGCGGACCATTGACACACCGGACGAGCCCCGAGGTTCGGGCCCCGAGGAGCGCCCGGCGCCCGCGCCCGGCGACGCCGAGCGGGCCGAGGACGCGGACGGGGCGGTGACCACCCCGCCGGCGGACGGCCGGGGAGACGCCGAGCGGTCCGCCCCCGCCGGTGCGGACGCCACCGACGGCCCGGGGGCCGCCTCCGAGGGGACCGCCACGGCCGGACGCGGCCGCCGGCGGATCGGCGTGCTCGCCGCCGTCGCCGTCACCGCCTTCGTCCTCGACCTGATCACCAAGATCTGGACCGTGGAGTGGCTGGAGGGCCGGGAGCCCGTCCAGATCGTGGGGGAGTGGCTCCAGTTCGAGGCGGTCCGCAACAGCGGCGCCGCCTTCGGCATGGGACAGGCCCTGACGGTCGTCTTCACCTGCATCGCGACCGTCGTGGTCATCGTCATCCTGCGGCTGGCGCGCAAGCTCTACAGCGCGCCGTGGGCGGTGGCGCTCGGCCTGCTGCTCGGCGGCGCCCTCGGCAACCTCGCCGACCGCATCTTCCGGGCCCCGGGCGTCTTCCAGGGCGCGGTCGTGGACTTCATCTCGCCCAAGCACTTCGCCGTCTTCAACCTCGCCGACTCCGCCATCGTCTGCGGCGGCATCCTCATCGTGCTGCTCTCCTTCCGCGGCCTCGACCCGGACGGCACCGTCCATCGGGACGACGACGAGAAGGGCGACGAGGGCGACGACGAGAAGAAGGAGCAGCCCGTCGCGGAGAGCCCCGCGACCGAGGCCCCAGGGGCGGCCACCGCACAGGGCGGCGAGCCGCCCGCCGAGGACGCGGGCCCGGACGACGCGGGTCCCCGCAAGCGCTGACGCCCCCGCGCGGCCAGGCCCACCGCGACGGCCCCCGCTCCGCCCTCCCCGGGCGGGGACGGGGGCCGCTCCGCGTCCGGCGGTCCGCCCCCGTCCCCGCCCGGGGGCGGGAGGGCGCGCTCCGTCCGTCATACTCGGTCTGGTGAGCACCCTTCCCGAGACCCGGACCCTGCCCGTACCCGACGGCCTGGAGGGGGAGCGCGTCGACGCCGCCCTCGCCCGGATGCTCGGCTTCTCCCGTACCAAGGCGGCCGAGCTGGCCGCGGCCGGCAAGGTCCGGCTGGACGGCGCCGAGGTCGGCAAGTCCGAGCGGGTAACCGGTGGCTCGTGGCTGGAGGTCGAGATGCCCGCCCCGGCCGCGCCGGTGCAGATCGTGGCGGAGCCGGTCGAGGGCATGGTCATCGTGCACGACGACGACGACCTGGTCGTCATCTCCAAGCCGGTCGGGGTGGCGGCGCACCCCAGCCCCGGCTGGCGCGGCACCACCGTCATCGGCGGCCTCGCCGCCGCCGGCTACCGGATCTCGACCTCCGGCGCAGCCGAGCGCCAGGGCGTGGTCCACCGCCTGGACGTCGGCACCTCCGGGCTGATGGTCGTCGCCAAGTCCGAGCGCGCCTACTCCCACCTCAAGCAGCAGTTCCGGGAGCGGACCGTCGAGAAGCGGTACCACGCGCTGGTCCAGGGCCACCCCGACCCGATGAGCGGCACCATCGACGCCCCCATCGGCCGCCACCCCAACCACGACTGGAAGTGGGCCGTCACCGCCGAGGGGAAGCCCTCGGTCACCCACTACGACCTGATCGAGGCGTTCCGCGCCGCCAGCCTGCTCGACATCAAGTTGGAGACGGGCCGCACCCACCAGATCCGCGTCCACATGTCCGCGCACCGCCATCCCTGCGTCGGCGACCTGACCTACGGCGCGGACCCCACGCTGGCGGCGCGGCTGAAGCTGGAACGGCAGTGGCTGCACGCCGTCCGCCTCGGATTCACCCACCCCGGTGACGGCCAGTGGGTGGAATTCACCAGCGAGTACCCCGAAGACCTGCGCCACGCCCTGGAGACGGTGCGGGAGGACTCCGCCTGAGCCGAGGATCAGCGCCATGGACCAGCTGACCCTGCTCTTCGCGCTGCTGCTCGGCGCGGTGGTGATCGTGCCCCTCGGCGACCGGCTGCGGCTGCCGCCGCCGGTGCTCATGACGCTCTTCGGCGCGGCGCTGGCGATACTCCCGTTCGTGCCGGACGTGGAGGTCCCGCCCGAGTACATCCTGCCGCTGGTGCTGCCGCCGCTGCTGTACGCGGCGGTGCAGCGCACCTCCTGGCGGGAGTTCACCACCAACGTCCGCCCGATCCTGCTGCTCGCCGTCGCGCTGGTCTTCGTCACCACGGCCGCGGTGGCCGCCGTCGCCCACGCCGTGGTGCCGGGGCTCCCGCTGGCCGGCGCGGTGGCGCTCGGCGCGCTGGTCGCCCCGCCCGACCCGGTGGCGGCGACGGCGGTGGCGGGGAAGCTGGGCCTGCCGCGCCGCATGGTGTCGATCCTGGAGGGCGAGGGGCTCTTCAACGACGTCACCGCCATCACGCTCTACCACGTGGCGATCGCCGCGGCGGTGACGGGAACGTTCTCCGTGACGCTGGCCGCCGCCGAGCTGGTGCTGTCGGCGGCGGTCGCCGTCGCCGTCGGCATCCTCCTCGGCTGGGGCGCCTCCCGTCTGATGCCGCTGCTGGGCGACGCGACCCTTGCGACGGGGCTGACGCTGCTGGTGCCGTTCGCCTCCTACAGCGTCGCCGAGGAACTCTCCGGCTCCGGGGTGCTCGCGGTGCTGGTGACGGCGCTGTTCCTCGCCGAGCACGCCGCCGACCCCGACGACGTGGCGGGCCGCCTCACCGGCCACAGCTTCTGGTCGGTGGTGGACACCCTGGTGACCGGCGTCGCCTTCGGGTTGATCGGCCTGGAGGTCCACGCCGTCCTGGAGACCTCCCGCGACCGGCTGGGCGCGCTGCTGCCGGCGGCGCTGCTGGTGCTCGCCACCGTCGTCCTGGTCCGGCTGCTGTGGCTGGCCCCGGCCGCCTGGCTCACCCGGCGGCTGGGCCGAGGTGCGGACAGCGGTGAGGAGATCCCGCTGGGGTGGCGGGAGACCGTCGTCATGTGGTGGGCCGGGATGCGGGGCGTCGCCTCCGTGGCGCTGGCACTGGCGGTGCCGCTGACGGTCGACTCCGGCGCTGACTTCCCCGGACGTGACGCCATCGTCTTCGTCGCCTTCGTGGTGGTGCTGGGCACCCTCGTCATCCAGGGCCTCACCCTGCCGTGGCTGACCGGGCGGCTCGGTGTGGCCTCCGACGGCAGCGGGGAGCAGGCCCAGGAACGGGCGCTGGCCGTGCGGGTCGCCACCGCCTGCCGGGCGCGGCTGCGGGAGCTGGAGGCGCAGGGCCGGGTCTCGGGGGACGCCGCCGAGCGCATGGCGCAGCGCGCCCACGAGATGGCATGGCTGATCTCGCCGCAGCTGGCCGACGAGGAGCGCCGCGAGCAGGTCGCCGACCGGTTGCAGCGGGCCCGGGAACTCCACGAGCTGCGCGGCGAGATGCTGTCGGCGGCTCGGCGCGCCGTCCTCGACGCCCGCACCGAGCCGGGGATGACGCCGGAGGTCGCCGACCGGGTGCTGCGGCAGCTCGACCGCGGGAGCCTCTGGCACCGGCGCGAGAGCTGACCGCCCGGGGCCGGTGCGCCGGCCCCGGACACGCCCTGAAACCCGCTGATCACCGGATGCCTCCTCCTCGGGGCGTCTCCTCCTCAGGGAGGAGGCCGCTGTGCCGAAAGGTCGCAACCCCGGTGTGTGCCTGCGCGCGATGTGTCCGGGGCGCCCCGGCGGCGAGGGTGGAACCACGCCGACGGGCGAGGTGGGAGGACCGGCCTCCCGGCCCCCGAGGCGCCCCTTCCCCATGAGCAGGAGAGCGTTCGTGAACCCCGCCGAGACCATCCCCGTACCGCCCCCGGCGCCGCGCCGCCGTACGCGCCCCGGCCGCCGGGCCCGCGTCGTCCTGCCCGCGCTGGCCGCACTCGCGGCGGTCACCGTCGGCGGCTGCGCCGCGTCCGCGCCGGAGACGGCGACCCCCGCACCGCGGGCCCAGGCGCCGGCGGCCGCCGAGCTGACCGAGTCCGACGTCGCCGCCTGGCTCGACGGCTTCCTTCCCGCCGCCCTGGAGAACACCGCCATCCCCGGCGCCACGGTGAGCGTCGTCCACGACGGTGAGCTGCTCGCCGCCCGCGGCTACGGCTGGGCCGACACCGGCGTGGACGGCGACCGCACCGCCGTCGACCCCGAGGAGACGCTGTTCCGCGTCGGCTCCGTCTCCAAGCTGTTCACCGCCACCGCCGTGATGCAGCTGGTCGAGGCCGGCGAGCTGGAACTCGACACCCCCGTCGCGGAGTACGTCGACTTCCCCGTCCCCCACGCCTTCGACACCGAGGTGACGCTGCGCCATCTCCTCACCCACACCCCCGGGTTCGAGGAGCGCGTCGCCGGCATGATCGAGATGGACGGCGACGCCCCCGACCTGCGGGCCCACCTCGCGACCGACCCGCCGGAGCAGGTCTACCGGCCGGGCACGGTCCCCGCCTACTCCAACTACGGCAGCGCGCTGGCGGGCCATGTCGTCGAGCAGGTCAGCGGCGTCCCGTTCGACGCGTACGTCGCCGAGCACATCCTCGACCCGCTCGACATGGACTCCTCCACCTTCACCCAGCCGCTCCCCGAGGAGCTGCGCGACCGGATGGCGGCGGGGTACACCAGCACCGACGCCGAGGAGTCCGCGCCGTTCGAGGTGGTGGTGGCCGCCCCCGCCGGCGCACTGACCGCCTCCGCCACCGACATGGCCCGGTTCATGCTCGCCCACCTGGGCGAACTCGACGGCGACGCCGCCCTCCTCGCCGACGACACCCGCGCGCTGATGCACGCCCCCGGCCTCGACCACGAGACCCTCGGCACCCTCGCCGACGGGCCGCGCATGACGCTCGGCTTCTTCGAGGAGGACCGCAACGGCCACCGCGTCCTCGGCCACGGCGGCGACACCAACGTCTTCCACTCCCACCTCCAGCTCTACCCCGACCACGGCACCGGCGTCTTCGTCTCCGTCAACGGCGGCGGCGCCGACGACCTCGACAGCCTCCGGCTGCGCGAATCGCTCCTCGCCGGCTTCGCCGACCGCTACCACCCGGCCGACGACACCGCCGCCGACAGCCCGGCCGGGACGGAGACCGCCGTCGAGCACGCCGCCCTCGCGGAGGGCACCTACGGCTCCTCGCGCTCCATGCACTCCACCTTCCTCGCGGTGCTGGGCCCGCTGGGCGACCAGACGCGGATCGTCGCCCGGGAGGACGGCACCATCCTGGTGACGCCCGGCCCGGAGACCATGACCCCCACCGTCTACGAGGAGATCGAGCCCTGGGTGTGGCGCGAGGTCGACGGTCAGCGGACGCTCACCATGCGGGTGGAGGACGACAAGGTCACCGCCATCGGCTACGCCGGGGCGTTCGCGCTGCTCCCCGTCGACGGCGTACGTGACGGCGGCTTCGCCCTGCCGCTGGTCATCGGCTCCGTCGTGCTGCTGCTGGGCGCGGCTTTGTCGTGGCCCGTCGCACCGCTGGTCCGCCGGCGCCTGGCGCTCGGCGCCCGGGACCGGTCCGGGGCCGTCGCCCGCGTCCTCACCCGGGTCGGCACCGGCCTCGCGCTGCTGGCGCTGGCCGGCTGGTTCCTCGCCCTCAACGCCGTCATGCAGTTCGCCGCCGTCCCCACGGCACTGCTCGCCGTGCTGCTCGCCGCGCAGTGGGCCGGGGTCCTCGCCCTGGTACCGGCCGGGATGGTCGTCATCGACGACATCCGCCGGCGCTCCGGCTGGCGGCGCGTGCTGGCGAGCACCCTGGTGCTGCTGGGCCTGGCCGGGGTCGCCGCCTTCGCCGGACTGTTCGGGCTGCTCTCCTTCGACCTGACGTACTGACGTACTGACGTACTGACGACCTGAGGTACCGACGGGCCGGCGTACCGGCGGGCAGGCGGGCGGACCCGCTCGCCCCGCTCACCGGCCGGCCCGCCGCCCACCCCCCCGGTGCCCGGGCCGGGGCCTCTCGGGGGCGGCACGCCACCCGCCCCACCGGCCGGTTGACTCGGTGCTGGTCATGCCCCACAGCGTGCGGCGACCGGACCATGGCCCACATCGTGTTCATGGATGATCGTCGTGTACGACGAAGGATGCAGGCGGGTGC
>NZ_JAAVJD010000094.1 GCF_012033735.1 Streptomyces lonarensis
CTCCGCAGCGGCGCCCGCCGCCGCGGGTGCCGGGGGTGCCGCGGGTGCGGCAGCTGCAAGGAAGGCGTCGTCATCCGGGCCGCCCGCCGCCGCAGCGGCGGCTCGGCGGCGGCGCCACGCGGTGGCGCCTGCGGCGCCGACCAGCGCGGTCAGCAGGGCAAGTCCGGCGAGCGTGGTCGCGGGGGGAGCGCCGCCCGTGCCGCTTCCGACCGTCTCGGCCTCGGTGTCCTCGCCGCTCCACTCGGCGGCCTCGGTGGGCTCCGGGGCAGGCGCGGCCTCGTCGGAGTCGGCGGACTCCTCGTCCTCCGCCTCCCCCTCGTCCGCGTCCTTCTCGTCGTCGGACTCCTCCTCGTCGGCGTCCTCGTCCTCGGAGTCCGCCGACTCGTCGTCCTCCTCGCGGGCCTCGTCGGCGTCCTCGGCCTCGTTCGGGTCCTCCGGCTCGCCGCGGCCGTCGTCCGGCACCTCGACTCCGCCCGCCACCGCTCCGCCGCCGACGGCGCCACCACCGGTCGCGGAACCGCCGCCGGTGCCACCGCCGGAACCGTCGCCTCCGCCCGAGCCGTCGCCACCGCCGGCCGCGCCACCACCAGCGCCGCCCGAGGAAGAGCCGCCGCCCGACGAGGCGTCACCGCCGGAGGACGAGCCCCCACCGGAACCACCCGAACCACCCGAACCGCCGGAGCCACCCGAACCGCCGTCCCCGCCGCCGTTGTCGGGCCGCAGCGGCGCGACACCCGGCGAGGGTGCGTCGTCCATCTCGCGGTTCATGGAGAACGACCAGCCCTCGAACGTCCCCTGCTGCGGGGTGCGGTAGGTCGCGCCGCGCTGGCTGTAGGTCCAGTTGCCGCCGTTCGGGGCGTGCCAGTACGACCAGTACGCGGAGGCGGGCGGGGTGTCGACGCAGTCCTCGGAGCCGGCGCCCGGGCGGCCGTTGATCCGGCAGATGAACGATTCGCCCCAGCGGGCGGTGCCGGCTATCTGGAACCCGGCGTTCTTCAGCGCGGAGAGGCCGTCGGCCTGCGGGCCGGGCGCGCAGCGCACCACGCGGCCGCCGCCGAGTTCGCGGAAGTCGACGATGACGGTCACCCCGGTGGTGCCGGGACAGAACCCCGGGGTGCCCGCCTGGGTGCGAAACGCCTCGCCGAAGCCGCCGACCGCCACCGGCCCGGCGGCCGGCGCCTGCGACGCGGTCGGCGCCGCGAGCGCGGTCGCGGGCGGCGCGGCAACCAGCGGAGCGGCCAGCAGCCCGAGCAGCGCGACGAGTGCCTGGACCAAGGTGGGACGCGCTCCGGTGGCGGGCATTGGGGGCCTTTCCCCTAGGGGCCCCGCGCGGCGCCCCGCGCCGACTCACACCCGGACCCCCGACGCGTTCCTTGCGAACACGGCGAGGGCCCGGACGGCCGGCAGGCTGAGGGCTCCACGCTGTAGACCATGACAGTGAGAAGCAGTGCACGTGACCCGCCGGGTGTTCCGACTCACGGCCGAAAGGCCGTTCACGGTTGCAGGTCAGTGCCGGATTCCCACCGGCTTCCCCCCGCGAGCCACGCATGAAGTTGTGCGGCCCGCACGACGGGCCACAGCGAACGATACGGCGGCCGGAGCATGCGCCGCCAGGGTTCGGGCCAGGTGACACCGCCCACAGCGTCCCCACCACGGCCGCTGTCGCCTCCGCCACGGCCCGGCCGACGGCCCGGGGTACAGGGGGTCGGACCGAAACGGCGCGGGCCGGTGAGCCCCCGTCAGGGATGCTCACCGGCCCGCGCCGTGTCAGGGGTGCGGTACCTCACGGTGCCGCACGGCGTGCTCAGTCCTCGCGCTTCCAGCGGGGCTTGTCGCCACGACGGTCGTCCGCGGGACGGGAGCCACCACGGTGGTCGTCGCGGCGGAACCCACCGCGGTCACCGTCACGGCGGTCGTCACGACGGAACCCGCCACGGTCGCCGCCACGGAACCCACCGCGGTCGCCACCGCGGTCGTCACGACGGTCGCCACCGCGGTCGTCGCGGCGGAAGCCCGGGCGGTCGTCGCGGCGGAAGCCGCCACGGTCACCGTCACGGCGGTCGTCACGACGGAACCCGGGGCGGTCACCGCCACGGAACCCACCGCGGTCACCGCCACGGTCGTCACGACGGTCGCCACCGCGGAACCCACCGCGGTCACCACCGCGGTCGTCACGACGGAACCCGCCACGGTCGCCGCCGCGGTCACCGTCACGACGGTCGTCACGACGGAAGCCGTTGCGGTCGTTGCCGCGCGCGCCCGGACGGCGGTCGTCGCGGCGGAAGCCGCCACGGTCGCCGTCACGGCGGTCGCCGCGCTCCGGGCGCTGCGCCTCGCGCTCCGCCTCCTGGCGCTCGCGCTCCAAGCGGCGGGCCTCACGGCGCGCCTCGCGCTCCGCCTCGGCCGCCTCCTGTGCGGCGTTGGCCGCGGCGATGGCCTCCTGCGGGTCCTCGCCGCGCTCACGGGCGGCGCGGCCGGTCAGCTGCTCGGCCTCGGAGCGCAGTTCACCGGCGCGCTCCTGGGCGCGCTCCAGCTCGCGGGCGAGGCGCTTGGCCTCGCGCTCGGCGTGGAGCGCGGCGCCCATGGCGGCCTCGGCGTGCAGCTCGGTCAGCGACCGGGCGCCGGTGATGCGGGTGATCTCCTCGTCGAAGAGATCGCCGCGGCCGATGATGTGGCGCGAGGCGTCGACGCCCGCGTCCTCCATCAGCCGGAAGACACCGCGGCGCTGGTGCGGTAGCGCCAGCGACACGACGGTGCCGGACTCGCCGGCGCGCGCGGTGCGGCCGGAGCGGTGCAGGTAGTCCTTGTGGTCGCCGGCCGGGTCCACGTTCAGCACCAGGTCGATGCCGTCGACGTGGATGCCGCGGGCGGCGACGTCCGTCGCGACCAGGACGTTGATCTTGCCGTCCTTGAAGTCGGCGAGGGTGCGGGTACGGGCGCCCTGGGTCATGCCGCCGTGCAGGGCGTCGGACCGGGCGCCCGACTCGCGCAGCTGCTCCGCGACGCGGTCCGCACCGAGCTGGGTGCGGACGAAGATGATGGTGCGCCCGCCCTTGCGCGCCGCGATGGCGCTGGTGATCGGGGCCTTGTCGCGCGGCTTCACGATCAGCACGTGGTGGGTCATGGTCGAGACCGCGCCTTGGGCGGCGTCCACCTCGTGGCTCACGGGCTCGACGAGGTAGCGCTTGACGAGGGTGTCGATCTCGTTCTCCAGCGTGGCGGAGAAGAGCATCCGCTGGCCGCCGGCGGGCACGAGGTCGAGGAGCTCGGTGACCTCCGGCAGGAAGCCGAGGTCCGCCATCTGGTCGGCCTCGTCGAGGACCGCGACCTCGACGTCGTCCAGCGAGCAGGCACCGCGGCCGATGATGTCGCGGAGGCGGCCGGGGGTGGCGACGAGGATGTCGACGCCGCGCTCCAGCGCGTAGATCTGGTTGCCCATCGAGGTGCCGCCGCAGACGACCTTCAGCTTGAGGCCGAGGACGTCGCCGTAGGGCTGGAGGGCGTCGGAGACCTGCATCGCCAGCTCGCGGGTGGGCGTCAGGATGACGCCGCGCGGCCGCTTGCGGGTGGTGGTGCCGCCGGCGAGACGGGCGAGCAGCGGCAGGCCGAAGCTCAGGGTCTTGCCGGAGCCGGTGCGGCCGCGGCCGAGGATGTCGCGGCCGGCCAGGGCGTCCGGGATGGTCGCGGCCTGGATCGGGAACGGCACGGTGACGCCGTTCTGCGCGAGCTTGCGCACCACGGCGTCGGGAAGCCCGAGGTCGCCGAAGGTGGTGGTGGGCTCGTCGTCCGCCAGGACGTCCGCGGTTTCGTCCAGCACGATCTCGGGGACGTCGAGGGAATCAACGGGTGCAGACATGGGTGATGCAATACCTTCCGGAGTCAAGCGGCACGCGCCTGAACTCCGTAGGTAGATTCGAACCGCCTTGTTGCGGTCAGCCACGGCTTCGACGAGGAACGCGCCACACGGCGCAAAGATGGCGCGCCGGGCAAGTGGGATCAAACGATCTACAAGAATACGCACGGCGAGCGGAACGACGCAAACCCGTCCGGGGCGGGAGTGGCGGGCGCCACAAGGGCCCCGACACCGCCCGTGGCCTCTCCGTTGCCGCCTCTCCGTTTCTGTTGCCGCCTCTCCGGTGCCGCCGACTCCCCTCCCGGACCGCCTCAGCGGGCCCGCTGCCGGAACTCCTCCGGTTCCCCCTCCGTCTCGCCCGGCTCCGGCTCCGCCGGCGGCGGCTCGGGTTCGGGCTCGGGGTCCGGGTCGGGCGGAGGAGCGGACGGCACCGGAGGGGGCGCGGGCGGGGCGGTGGGCGCCGGCTTGGCGGGGGGCTCGGAGGGCGAGGCCGGCACGGTCTGATCCGGGTCGGGACCGTGGTCGGGCTGGTCGCTGGGACGCGGCGCGGCGTCCGGCTCCTCGTTGTCCCGTTCGGGATCGGTGGGCGAGGAGTGCGGCCGGGAGCCGTTTCCCGCCTTCCCCCCGTCGTCAGCTGCGGCCGACCCCGAAGGGTCGGCCGGGGCGGTGCCGTCCTCCCCCTCCGCCCCGTCGGGGCCTTCCACACCCACGGAGACATCGGGCTGCGGCGGCGCCTGCGGTGGTCGGCCGTCGACGGTGACGCACCCGGAGACGGTGGCGAGCAGCGCCACGGCCGCCCCCAGGCAGGACGAGACAGTTCGGGACGACGGGCGGCGCACGGCTCCGGGACCTCCACGCGGTGCGGGCGGGTACGACCCTGCCCAACTGCCGTGGGGGGAACGAGGACACGGCCCCACGCGACCGACCGGGAGCATGCGGCGTGCCGGGGGCGGGGCGCACCTCGCGGGCGCCACGCCGGCGGGACGCACCGGCGCGGACTGCTACCCGCCGCGCGACCTGCGGGGCCGCCACCGCGGCGCGGCAGCGGGGAAGACCGGGTGGCGGGTGGCCCGGTGCGCCCGGTCCCTCGGACGCACCGGCCGGTGACGCGGATCACCGCCGGCGACAGGCGGGTGGCGCGACGCGCACGCGTCAGGCGTCAGGCGTCAGGCGTCAGGCGTCAGGCGTCAGGCGTCAGGCGTAGCCGAGTTCGTGGAGGCGGTCGTCGTCGATGCCGAAGTGGTGCGCGATCTCGTGCACCACGGTGATCTCGACCTCCTCGACCACCATGTCGCGACCGCCGCCCTCCCGCTCGCACATCCGCAGGGTGGGGCCCATGTAGATGGAGATGCGGTCCGGGAGCACCCCGGCGTACCACTCGCCGCGCTCGGTCAGCGGCGTCCCCTCGTACAGACCGAGGAGCTCGGGTTCCTCCGGTGGTGGTTCGTCCTCGACGAACACGGCGACGTTGTCCATCATCCGGGTCAGCTCCGGCGGGACGCGGTCCAGCGCCTGACCGACCAGGTCCTCGAACTCCTCGCGGCTCATCTCCAGCACGCACCCCATTGTGCCGCCCGCCGCCCGGAACGGGGCGGAGGCGGCAGAGGCTCGCAGCGCGGCCCGTCGGGGAGCCCGCCGCCGGGCTCCGGACGGCCTCCCCGACGGGCCGACGGGCCGCCAGGGATACGTTTTGGCGATCCGAGCAGCTATCCCATATGCTTCTCACGTCCCCGACGGCGCCGAACAAGCGCCCAGGTGGGCCACCAGCCCTCATCGTCTAGTGGCCTAGGACGCCGCCCTTTCAAGGCGGTAGCACGGGTTCGAATCCCGTTGGGGGCACGCTTTACCGTGTGTGGAACGATGTTCCGCGCATACGCAAGGTCCTGTGGAGCAGCTTGGAGTGCTCGCCACCCTGTCAAGGTGGAGGCCGCGGGTTCAAATCCCGTCAGGACCGCTTGCAGATCACTCCGGTGAACTGCGTGGCTGGGTAGCTCAGTTGGTACGAGCGATCGCCTGAAAAGCGATAGGTCGCCGGTTCGATCCCGGCCCCAGCCACCTCATACGAAGCCCCGGACGGCACACCGTCCGGGGCTTCGTCGTTCGCCCGCCCCCGCACCGGCCGCTGACCCGGGCCCGAGCCCCGAGCCCCGAGCCCCGACGCCGGTGATACCAGCGCGGTACCATGCAGTCATGGCGATGACCCTGAGGCTGCCCGACGACCTCGACGCGAAGCTCACCGAGCGCGCCAAGCGCACCGGTCGCAGCAAGCAGACGCTTGCGATCGAGGCGATCCGCGACGCCGAGGCCCGCGCCGAACTCAACGTGCACGACGTCCTGGCCGAGCTGAAGGACACCGACGCGGAGATCCTGGACTACCTGAAGTGAGCGGGACCCGCTACGTCCAGCTCGACGAGGTGCTGGTCATCGCGGCAGCCGTCAACGGGACCGAGCACAGCGTGCGCGACCTCGGCCTGCTCGTCTCGGCCACGGAGCGGCCGCGCACCCAGGCGTTCGGCGAAGTGTTGTACCCCACGCTCCATGAGAAGGCCGCGGCGCTGCTGCACGGGCTCGCCCGGAACCACGCGCTGATCGACGGCAACAAGCGCACCGCCTGGCTCGCCATGCGCTTCTTCCTGCGCATCAACGGTCTGCCCGCCGGTCACCCGGTCCCGCCGACCAAGGACGCGGGACCGTTCGTCGAGGCCGTCGCCCAGGACCATCTCGACGTGCCCGCCGTCGCCGAGCGCCTCGCGGAGTGGTTCCCGGTCCGCTGACCGCAGGCAGCCGCCGCGACGCGGACCGTACAGCCCCGCCCCGCACCCCCGCGCAGCCGGAGGCGCACGCTCCGTTAAGGGCTCGCCCATGAGGTGCGCCAGGTGAGATCCTGGTGCCGGTATGTCCAGACGACCTTCTTCCGCGCGGGTCGCGCAGGCCGACCAGGCCCCGCCCGTCGCCGACACCGCGTCCGCTTCCGCACCCGAGCCCGAGTCCGCACCCGTCCCTGCCTTCGCCGAGCTGCTGGAGCGCATCGCCGCGCTGATGCTGCCGGACCAGCGGCGCCTCGGCCGCCGGCTGGAGGGCGTCCGACGCGTCCGCAAGCCGGGGGCGCGCGACCAGGTCCTCACCGAGATCGGCCGTGCCGTGTCGGAGGCGGAGGCCCGCGTCGAGCAGCGGCGCGCGGCGGTCCCCAGGATCACGTACCCGGAGGCGCTGCCGGTCAGCCGCCGCAAGGACGAGATCGCCGCCGCGATCCGGGACCACCAGGTGGTGATCGTCGCCGGTGAGACGGGCTCCGGCAAGACGACGCAGCTGCCGAAGATCTGCCTGGAGCTGGGTCGCGGGGTGACCGGGCTGATCGCGCACACGCAGCCGCGCCGTATCGCGGCGCGCACCGTGGCGCAGCGGGTGGCGGACGAGCTGGACACCCAGCTCGGCGAGGCCGTCGGGTGGAAGGTGCGGTTCACCGATCAGGTGGGCGAGAGCACCCTGGTGAAGCTGATGACGGACGGCATCCTGCTCGCCGAGATCCAGCAGGACCGGGACCTGCGGCAGTACGACACGATCATCATCGACGAGGCGCACGAGCGCAGCCTCAACATCGACTTCCTGCTCGGCTACCTGGCGCAGCTGCTGCCGCGCCGGCCGGAGCTGAAGGTGGTCATCACCTCGGCGACGATCGACCCGGAACGGTTCGCCCGGCACTTCCGCTCGCAGGACGGCGAGCCGGCGCCCATCGTCGAGGTGTCGGGCCGGACCTACCCGGTGGAGGTCCGGTACCGCCCGCTGCTGGAGGAGGGCGGCGAGGAGGGGGACGGCGCCGACCGGGACCAGGTGACGGCGATCTGCGAGGCGGTCGAGGAGCTCCAGGCGGAGGGGCCGGGCGACGTCCTGGTCTTCCTCTCCGGCGAGCGCGAGATCCGGGACACCGCGGACGCCCTCGGCAAGCGGCAGCTGCGGCACACCGAGATCCTGCCGCTGTACGCGCGGTTGAGCCACGGCGAGCAGCAGCGCGTCTTCCAGCGGCACTCCGGCCGCCGGGTGGTGCTGGCGACCAACGTGGCGGAGACCTCGCTGACGGTGCCCGGCATCAAGTACGTGATCGACCCGGGGACGGCCCGCATCTCGCGGTACAGCCACCGCACGAAGGTGCAGCGGCTGCCGATCGAGGCGATCTCCCAGGCCAGCGCCAACCAGCGAAAGGGCCGCTGCGGTCGTACCAGCGACGGCATCTGTGTGCGGCTGTACTCGGAGGAGGACTTCGAGAGCCGCCCGGAGTTCACCGACCCGGAGATCGTGCGCACCAACCTGGCGTCGGTGGTGCTGCAGATGATCTCCGCGCGGCTGGGTGAGATCGAGAAGTTCCCGTTCATCGACCCGCCGGACCACCGGTCGGTGCGGGCGGGCGTGCAGCTGCTGGAGGAGCTGCACGCACTGGAGGACAACGGGAAGCGGCTGACGGAGACCGGCCGCAGGCTGGCGCAGCTCCCGGTGGACCCGCGGCTGGCGCGGATGGTGCTGGAGGCGGACCGCAACGGCTGCGCCCGCGAGGTGATGGTGATCGCCGCGGCGCTCTCCATCCAGGACCCGCGGGAGCGGCCGGCGGAGAAGCAGCAGGCGGCGGACGAGAAGCACCGCCGGTTCCGCGAGGGTCCGGGCGAGGAGTCGGACTTCCTGGCGCTGCTGCAGTTGTGGGAGTACGTACGGGAGCGGCAGCGGGAGCTGTCCTCCTCGGCGTTCCGCAGGCTGTGCCGTACCGAGTTCCTCAACTACCTGCGGATACGCGAGTGGCAGGACATCTACGCGCAGCTGCGGTCCGTGGGGCGCAGCCTGGGCATCCAGTTGGCGGACGAGGGCGCGGACCCGCAGCCGGACCGCATCCACCAGTCACTGCTGGCGGGGTTGTTGTCGCAGCTGGGGCTGAAGGACACCGACAAGCACGAGTACCTGGGCGCCCGCGGTGCCAAGTTCGCGGTCTTCCCCGGGTCGGTGCTGTTCAAGAAGCCGCCGCGGTGGGTGATGTCGGCCGAGCTGGTGGAGACCTCCCGGCTGTGGGCGCGGGTCAACGCCAGGATCGACCCGGAGTGGATCGAGCCGCTCGCCGGCCACCTGGTGAAGCGGACGTACAGCGAGCCGCACTGGGAGCAGAAGCAGGCCGCGGTGATGGCGTACGAGCGGGTGACGCTGTACGGCGTGCCGGTGGTGGCGCAGCGGAAGGTGAACTACGGGCGGATCGACCCGGAGGTCAGCCGCGACCTGTTCATCCGGCACGCGCTGGTGGAGGGTGACTGGCGGACCCAGCACGCGTTCTTCAAGGAGAACCGCGCGCTGCTGGCCGAGGTCGAGGAGTTGGAGCACCGGGCGCGGCGCCGCGACATCCTGGTGGACGACGAGACGCTGTACGCGTTCTACGACCGGCACGTACCGGATTTCGTGGTCTCCGGTGCGCACTTCGACTCCTGGTGGAAGAAGCGGCGGTCGGAGGAGCCGGACCTGCTGAGCTTCGAGAAGTCGATGCTCATCAACGAGGCGGCCCGCGCGGTCACCGAGTCCGACTACCCGGACACGTGGCGCCAGGGGCGGTTGTCGTTCGCGGTGACCTACCAGTTCGAGCCGGGCGCCGACGCGGACGGCGTCACGGTGCACCTGCCGTTGCAGGTGCTGAACCAGGTGACCGACGAGGGGTTCGACTGGCAGATCCCGGGCGTCCGGGAGCAGTTGGTGACGGAGTTGATCCGGTCGCTGCCGAAGCCGCTGCGGCGGCACTGCGTCCCGGCGCCGGACTACGCGCGGCGCTTCCTGGCGACGGCGCCGGAGCCGGGGTCGGAGCCGCTGGTCCGGGCGCTGGCACGCGAGTTGCGTCGGTTGACGGGGCAGCCGCTGACCGAGGAGGACTTCGACCTGGCGAAGGTGCCGGACCATCTGCGCGTCACCTTCCGCGCGGTGGACGACCGCGGGCGCCGGCCCGCGGGCGACCCGAAGCTGTCGGAGGACAAGGATCTTCCGGCGCTGCGGCAGCGGATGCGGCCCAAGGCGCGGGAGGCCGTGGACCAGGCGTTCTCGACCCCCTCGCGGGGCAAGGGCGGCGGGCGCCGGCGGGCGGGTGGGCCGCAGCCCGGCGCGGAGAGCGGCGGGGTCGGCCCGGAGCAGCGGTCGGGGCTGACGGACTGGACGGTCGGGGAGCTGCCGCGCACGGTGGAGACCCGGCGCGGCGGTCAGCCGGTCCGGGCTTTCCCGGCGCTGGTGGACGAGGGCGCCTCGGTGGCGGTGCGGCTGTTCGACTCGGCGGAGGAGCAGACCGAGGCGATGGCCCGGGGCACGCGGCGGCTGGTGCTGCTGCGGTTGCCGTCCGACCCGGCGAAGTTCGCCGCGGGGCAGCTCGACAACCGGGCGAAGCTGACGTTGGCGTCGTCGCCGCACGGTTCGGTGGCGGCGCTGCTGTCGGACTGCGCGACGGCCGCGGTGGACCAGTTGGTCGCCGCGCACGGCGGGCCGGCGTGGGACGAGCCGTCGTTCCGCACGCTGGTGGAGAAGGTGCGGGCGGACGTGGTGCCGCTGACGGAGCGGATCGTCGGCCGGGTGCGCGAGGTGCTGGCGGCGTGGCAATCGTGCGAGCGGCGGCTGAAGGGCGTCACCTCACCGGTGCTGCTGGAGTCGCTGACCGATGTGCGGGGCCAGTTGTCAGCGCTGATGTGCCCGGGGTTCGTGACGGCGCACGGGGCTCGGCGGCTGCCGGACCTGATGCGGTACCTGACGGCGGTGGAGCGGCGGTTGCAGCAGCTGCCGCAGCACGCGCAGCGGGATCTGGCGCGGACGGCGAAGGTCCGGGAGATGGCCGACGAGTACGCCTGGCTGCTGGAGCAGTTCCCGGCGGGGACGCCGGTGCCGGCCGCCGCCCGCGAGATCCGCTGGATGATCGAGGAGCTGCGGGTGAGCTTCTTCGCGCACGCGCTGGGGACCGCCTATCCGATCTCGGAGAAGCGGATCGTGAAGGCGGTGGATGCGGCCGTTCCGGAGGGGTCGCGGTAGCGCCGCGGCCACTCCGAACGGCGGGCGCGGCGGGTGCGCGGGACGGCGCGGGGCCGGATTGGCCTCGCGCCCCTGAACTGGGGTAGAGTCCTGTCTCGCAGCGAGGTCCTGTGGAGCAGCTTGGAGTGCTCGCCACCCTGTCAAGGTGGAGGCCGCGGGTTCAAATCCCGTCAGGACCGCATCGTGTGGAGCAGGGCCCGGATTCTTCGGAATCCGGGCCCTGCTGCGTTGTGCCCGCAGCCCGCAGCCCGGCGGGCTGCGGGTGAGGCCGGCCGGGCACGGTCGGCGGCCGCGCCCGCGGCGGTCGCGGCTCACCCGGCACCCCTGGCACGGCCCGTACGGGCCTGGGGCGCCCGCCGGCGCGCCTCCGAGGCGACGCCCGGTCAGGAGGCCGCAGGGGGGCGGCGAACGGCCCTGCGGGGTGCCTGAGGCCGCGCGGCGGCGGATGCGCGACCCGGGGGGGCGAGCCTGCCGGGTGACCGGTCCGGCGGCCGGCGGCGGTGTGCCTTACCTCACGTACGGCCCGGCCGAGGCGTGTGGCGGGGGTGGAAGGGCAGGAGGGAGGGTGTGGGCCGCAGGGCCCGCCCTGAAGCTGAGTCGGCGTCAACACCCCTGCGGCAATGGCTGCTTGGTTCGTGCATCCGGTCGACCTCCTCCCGACGGTGCTCGACGCGGCAGACGGGTGGGATCGCATCGGTGCACCGACCGCTCCGCGCGGCTGGTACGTACCACCCCGACCGGATGGGAGAGTTGCGCGGAGCGGGAACGCCGGGTGCCGCACGGTCGTTCTCACTATCGAACGGCGTTGACCAGGACAAGGGCAGACGGCTGTGACGGGAGTCACTGAACTTCCTTCGCGAAACGCCCCGTTGGACCGGAGGACGAAGCTCCGAATTTAATATGTGCAATTTCACTGTTGGTGGCGAGCCTCACAGCCACCACCCAGGGACGCCCCTGGAGCAACAGAAGACCGCACCGGACCCGGCGGAGTCCGATGCGGTCTGGGGCGCGGGCGTTCCGAGGAGGGGACCCCGGAAGCGGCGCTACTGCCTGCTTGCTACTGCTCAGGCCTCACCGCGCTGCTGAGGAATGCCCGCCAGCAGCGCACGCACCTCCGCTTCGCGGTAGCGGCGGTGCCCACCGAGCGTGCGGATCGACGTGAGCTTGCCCGCCTTTGCCCAGCGTGTGACCGTTTTGGGGTCCACGCGGAACATGGTGGCAACCTCCGCCGGCGTCAGCAGCGGCTCGGCGTCAGGGGTGCGAGCGGTCATCAGCGGCCTCCTCGAGAGAACCGAACCGAAACGGTTCATTCCTCTTAAATTCTGCAGCTTGACCCACGATGCCCGGATTCGGCGCACGTGGGTCGAGTCGGTTATAGGACGAACGGCTTGTCCTCGGCACTACAACTACACCATCGTCCCGGCCAGCTCGGCCAAACCGATGGATTTGCCACCTCAGGCGTTCATCCTCGGCGGTTGCCGGATGGACCATGTCATAGCGGACAGTCATCCCACCGTGACGACCTGTCACACCGTGACGATCCCTCACGAAAGCCGTCAAGGAACGCAAGTGCGCCCTGTCCGCACAAGGCGGACAGAAGGAGCCCCACCGAGCTCCTTGTCCTATTTTGACATGAGGGGGCCGCTTGCTGGCAAGAGGTCCCGAGACATCCACCCCGTGCCATCCGTCACGCTTGGGGCGGATTGGCAGCGAATGAGCCTGAATCCGACAGGAAAGGGACTTAGGTCCCTGGCGTCCCTATCCGTCTCTCCTGCCCCACTCGCCGCCCTCGCGCCACCCGGTCCGGGCGGCGTGGGACAGACGGCCTCAACTGGCGAACTGCCGCTCCCGCACGGCCGTCCAGCGTTCGGTCAACACCTCGTACAGCTCCCCTGCCCGTCCCACGTCCTCCGCGGCGAGAGCCGCGACCGCCTCACCGACATCCGCCGCCGAGTGGTCCGCCTCCAACCGGTCTGCGGAAATGGTATGCACAAGTCCTCCGTAGTCCAGTTCGACCAGCGAACGCGGGTGGAATTCCTCCAGCCAGCGACCCACATCGGTGAGCGCCGGCACCAGCAGACCGTGCGGGGTGGCGCGACGCACCGTGCGCAACGCGCCCGCCAGCCGGTGCCGGGCACGAACCATCGAGGTGCGGTAACGCAGCGACGCCGGCCGCGCACGCGCGGTCGGGGCGGTGTCCTCCGGCCGCGCCCCGTCCTGCCCGCGGGCGCCGGGGTCGACCTCCCCCGACGGCGGCTCGCCACCGGCGACCGGAGGCTGCCCTGGGGCCGACGGGCCACCGGCTCCCCCGAAGAACTCGCGTTCGGAATCGTCGAAGAGGCTGAACCAGCGTATCGGCACGTGCCAGAGCGCCGACCTGATCCAGGGCCGGGCCGTGGGGTGCCGCCCCACCCACCGCCGGTGCTGCCGTTCCGCCCTGCGGCGGCCGGCCACCGGGAGCGCCCGGTCCAGGACCGACTCGGGCATCATCCAGTGCCCGGCCTCCTCCAGTGCCTGCCAGGCCCGCAGCCGGGTGCGCCACGGGCAGACGTACAGCGCGCCGTCGAGCCGGGCGACGAACGCATCGCCGCTCTCCTCCTCGGGCGCGGGGCGGCCGGGGTCGGTGATCAGTGAGATCAGCGACCGCGCCAGCTCGTCCTGGGCGCCCGGGAGGTCGTCCCGTTGCGCGTAGCGCTCCCAGTGCGAGCGCTCGGGTTCGGGGAAGGCCGTCAGCGGCTCGTAGATCCGCAGGTACGAGGCGTAGGGAACCTGGGGCACGCGGCCTCCCTCGGTCGGCGTTGTCGATGATCCCAGTAGGTGGACCGAGCGGCCAGTGGCCGTGGGGGTCCGTGGGAAGGTGACGTTTCCCAGGGCCCGGGCGGGATCCGACGGCCGTAGAGTCGTGCTATGACCCTCACCACCCGCCGAGGGCATCCGCCACGACATACAGGAGTCACCACCGTGACTGACGTACGTCCCGCTGTCAGTGTCGACAGCCCGGCCGAGATCGACGTGCTGGACGTTCTGTTCCGATCGGAACAGGGCGGCCACGAACAGGTCGTGCTCTGCCAGGACCCGGCCAGCGGCCTCCGCGCCGTCATCGCCATCCACTCCACCGCACTGGGCCCCGCCCTCGGCGGCACCCGTTTCCACGCCTACCCCGGCGTGCCCCGCCCCGAGGAGGCCGCACTCCGTGACGCGCTGAACCTCGCGCGCGGCATGAGCTACAAGAACGCCCTCGCGGGACTGGAGCACGGCGGAGGCAAGGCCGTCATCATCGGTGACCCGACGCAGGACAAGTCGGAGGAGCTGCTGCTCGCCTACGGGCGGTTCGTGGCCGGCCTCGGCGGCCGGTACGTGACCGCCTGCGACGTCGGCACCTACGTGCAGGACATGGACGTCGTGGCCCGCACCAACCAGTGGACCACCGGCCGGTCCCCCGAGGCCGGCGGCGCCGGGGACTCCTCGGTGCTGACCGCGTTCGGCGTCTTCCAGGGGATGCGCGCCTCCGCGCAGCACCGCTGGGGCACGCCGGAGCTCGCGGGCCGCCGGGTCGGCGTCGCCGGCGTCGGCAAGGTGGGTCACATCCTGGTCGACCACCTGGTCGAGGCGGGTGCGGAGGTGTTCGTCACCGACGTGCGGGCGGAGTCGCTCGCACGGGTGCTGAACACCCACCCCTCGGTGACCGCGGTGGCCGACACGGCCGCGCTGATCACCACACCCGGGCTGGACGTCTACGCGCCCTGCGCGCTCGGCGGGGCGCTGAACGACCTGACCGTGCAGGCGCTGACGGCCGGCATCGTCTGCGGTGCCGCCAACAACCAGCTCGACCACCCGGGCATCGAGAAGACGCTCGCCGACCGCGGGGTGCTCTACGCGCCCGACTACGTGGTCAACTCCGGCGGGGTCATCCAGGTGGCCGACGAGCTGCACGGATTTGACTTCGCACGTGCGAAGTCGAAGGCCGAGAAGATCTACGACACCACCCTGGAGATCCTCGACCGGGCGCACTCCGAGGGCGTGCCCCCGGCCGCCGCGGCCGACCGGGTCGCCGAGCAGCGGATGGCCGCCGCCCGCTGACCTGGGCCCGCGCCAACACGCCGGAGAGGGCGCCGGGCGGCCCCGTTCAGGGCCGCCCGGCGCTTGCGTAAGACATGTCACGCACCTTCGGTGGGTTGCGCTCCGAAAGAAGGTAAAATCACCGATGACCTGCCAATGAGAGGTCACGGGCCGGTGCCGAGCCGCCTCTGTCCTGCGGACGGCGTACCGTAGGGTCGAGGAAGCAGGTACCGTTGAAGCCCGGTGGATCGGGCTCCTGCGGGGCCCGCTCCGTTCCGTGAACGCATGTCAACACTCTGGGGCCGCAGCGCCCCGACGTTGAGGGGGTCGAGCCAATGGGGCGCGGCCGGGCCAAGGCCAAGCAGACGAAGGTCGCCCGCCAGCTGAAGTACAACAGCGGCGGTACCGATCTGTCGCGTCTGGCCGAAGAGCTGGGTGCATCCTCGTCCGAACCGTCGCCGCCACCGAGCGACGAACGCTTCGAACAGAACGATGAACCCGAGGACGACCCGTACGCCGAGTACGCACGGCTGTACAACGACGACGAGGACGACGACGAGTCGCAGTCCGACGCCTCGTCACGGCGCCGGGAGTCCTGACTCCCGCGCCGTTGGCGCTGCCGAAAGACCGGTCCGGTTCTGCCGGACCGGCTTTTGTGCTGTCCGGGGTCCGGCACAGCGCCTGAGCTGCGCCGCGTGGACGAGCTGCGTCCGCCGCCCGGCCCGCGGTCGGCTGCGGGCGTCGGTCACCGGCGGGCCGCCGTCCCGGCCGCGCTCGGGGCGCGACACGGGCCGGTACGGGTTCGGGGGCGGCAGCCGCCGGGTCACTGCTGGTCACCGGGGTGAACGGCGTCTCAGGCGTGGTCACCGTGGAGGGTGACGGCTTCCTGGTCGGCGTCGCGGTCGGTGATCTCGCCCAGCAGCCAGGCGTCGATGCCCCGGTCGGCGAGCGTGGTGAGCGCGGCGTCCACGGAGTCGGGCGGCACGATCGCGACCATGCCGACGCCCATGTTGAGGGTGCGCTCCAGTTCGTAGCGGGCGACGTGGCCCAGCTCGCCGACCAGCCCGAAGATGGGTGACGGCGTCCAGGTGGAGCGGTCCAGCGTGGCGTGGAGCCCCTCGGGCACGACCCGTGCCAGGTTGGCGGCGAGCCCGCCGCCGGTGATGTGCGAGAAGGCGTGGACCTCGGTGGTGCGGGTCAGCGCCAGGCAGTCCAGGGAGTAGATCCGGGTCGGCTCCAGCAGCTCCTCCCCCACCGTGCGGCCGAGTTCCGCGACCTCGCGGTCGACGTCCCAGCCGGCGCGGTCGAAGAGGACGTGGCGGACGAGCGAGTAGCCGTTGGAGTGCAGGCCGGAGGCGGCCATGGCGATGACTTGGTCGCCGGCGCGGACCCGCTCGGCGCCGAGCAGCCGGTCGGCCTCGACCACGCCGGTGCCGGCGCCGGCCACGTCGTACTCGTCGGGGCCGAGGAGCCCCGGGTGTTCCGCGGTCTCGCCGCCGACGAGGGCGCAGCCGGCGAGGGTGCAGCCCTCGGCGATGCCCTTGACGATGGCGGCGACCCGGTCGGGGTGGACCTTGCCGACGCAGATGTAGTCGGTCATGAACAGCGGCTCGGCCCCGCAGACCACCAGGTCGTCGACGACCATGGCGACGAGGTCGCGCCCGATGGTGTCGTGGACGTCCATGCGCTGGGCCACGGCGACCTTGGTGCCGACGCCGTCGGTGGCGGAGGCCAACAGCGGGCGCTCGTAGCGCTTGAGCGCCGAGGCGTCGAAGAGGCCGGCGAAGCCGCCGAGGCCGCCGACGCTCTCCGGGCGCTGCGCGGTCGCCACCCACTTCTTCATCAGTTCGACGGCCGTGTCCCCGGCCTCGATGTCCACGCCGGCTGCGGCGTAGGAGGCACCGGGAGTGCTGTCACTCATTGCGGTCTCTTCCGTGGTTCGGGATGCGTCGCGAGCGGTCACCGGCCGGCCGCCGACGGCGGGGCCGTCCCGCTGCCCGGACGGGCGGTCGCGGGTGGGAGGGGTGCCGCCGGGCGGCGGCGCGGGTTCGCGACCGGTGGTGCTGCGCGGTCGGCGCACCCGGGGGCCGGCCGGGCGCCGGGCCGGCCGGGTGGACACGCACGTGGTGCGTCCCGCCCGCCGGACTCGCGGCGCCCGTCGTCACGGCCTGCGCAGGGCGTCGCCGGCGCCTGGGCCGGTGACCAGGGCGTCGACCCCGTCCACGTCGCTGTGGCGCGTGGAGTCGCGCCCGGGACGCTCCTCCAGGAGGTCCTTGCCCAGCAGGGTGGGGTCGGGCAGCTCGACCGGGTACTCGCCGTCGAAACACGCCCGGCAGAGGTCGGGCTTGGCGATCGTCGTCGACTCGACCATGCCTTCCAGCGAGATGTAGGCGAGGGAGTCGGCGCCGAGGGAGGTGCCGATCTCGTCCGTGGTCAGGCCGTTGGCGATGAGTTCCGCGCGGGTGGCGAAGTCGATCCCGAAGAAGCAGGGCCACTTGATGGGCGGCGAGCTGATCCGCACGTGGACCTCGGCCGCGCCGGCCTCGCGGAGCATCCGGATCAGGGCGCGCTGGGTGTTGCCGCGGACGATCGAGTCGTCCACCACCACCAGCCGCTTCCCCCGGATGACCTCCTTCAGCGGGTTCAGTTTCAGCCGGATGCCCAGCTGGCGGATGGTCTGACTCGGCTGGATGAAGGTGCGCCCCACGTAGGCGTTCTTCACCAGTCCGGAGCCGTAGGGGATGCCGCTGGCCTCCGCGTAGCCGATGGCGGCCGGGGTCCCGGACTCCGGTGTCGCTATCACCAGGTCGGCGTCGACCGGCGCCTCGCCGGCGAGACGCCGGCCCATCTCGACACGCGAGAGGTAGACGTTGCGGCCGGCGATGTCGGTGTCCGGGCGCGCGAGGTACACGTACTCGAAAACGCAGCCCCGGGGCTTCGCTTCAGCGAATCGACGGGTACGGAGACCGTTCTCGTCGACGGCGATCATCTCGCCCGGTTCGATCTCCCGGATGAAGGAGGCGCCGACGATGTCGAGCGCCGCGCTCTCCGAGGCGACCACCCAGCCGCGCTCCAGCCGGCCGAGGACCAGCGGGCGGAAGCCCTGCGGGTCGCGGGCGGCGTAGAGCGTGGTCTCGTCCATGAAGACGAAGCTGAAGGCGCCGCGGACCCGGGGCAGGACGCGCTCGGCGGCCTCCTCGACGGTCAGCGGGCGGCCCTCGTCGTCCGTCTGGCCCGCGAGCAGCGCGGTCACGAGATCGGTGTCGTTGGTGGCCGCGACGCGGTGCCTGGGGGTGTGGCCCCCGGGCAGCTCGGCGACCATCTCGGCCAGTTCGGCGGTGTTGACCAGGTTGCCGTTGTGGCCGAGCGCGATCGAGCCGTGGCCCGTCGCACGGAAGGTCGGCTGCGCGTTCTCCCAGGTGGAGGACCCGGTGGTCGAGTACCGGGCGTGCCCGACGGCCATGTGCCCCTGGAGGGAGCCGAGGGAGGTCTCGTCGAAGACCTGCGAGACAAGACCCATGTCCTTGAAGACGAGGATCTTCGAGCCGTTGCTCACCGCGATGCCCGCGGACTCCTGCCCCCGGTGCTGCAGCGCGTACAGACCGAAATAGCTGAGTTTGGCGACCTCCTCGCCCGGAGCCCAGACACCGAAGACGCCGCAGGCGTCTCTCGGGCCCTTCTCACCGGGGTCGAGGTCGTGGCTGAGTCGTCCATCACCACGCACATTCGTCAGTCTAGGGCAGGTTGCCCCGGGCGCGGGCCGCGCTCCTTGTGACACATGGCTCACCGGGTCACGGCTCGGAACGGCCCACTCCGAGCCATGCCCCCCTCTGACCTGCGACGTGACCGGCGGCGGCCACGCTGGGCCCGCACGAGGGTGACCCGGGGTGACGACCGCCGTCGGTGCCACGGGGGGCGATCGGAACAGGTTCGCGACCTGGTGTTCGGCTGCCGTGCCCTCCCGGCGGCCCGGCGGCGGCTTTCCGGCGGCCCGGCGGCGACCGTCCGGCGGTCCGCCGACGGGCTGCTCGGAGTCCGCTGCGCCCGCGGACTCCGCCCTCGGGCGAGGGCGGGTTCAGTGCAGGACGGGCAGTTCCTCGGCGAGACCGGCGGCGCGCTCGCCGCCGACCTTGAGCCGACCGGTGGCCGTCATCGTTTTCCAGGTGGCGCGGCCCGTGGCGAGCCGGACCCAGCTGACGGGGTCGGTCTCGACCACCTGTCCGGGGGTGCCGCGGGTGTGGCGGGGGCCGGTGAGGCACTGGACGGCGGCGAACGGCGGGATGCGCAGCTCGGTCGAGAACCCCGGCGCCTTCTCGGCGAGGGCGTCGGCGAGGACGCGGACGGTGCTGGCGACCGCCATCCGGTCCAGCCGGACCGGGCTGCCGGTGGCCCGGGTCAGGTCGTCGCTGTGCACGACGAGTTCCACGAGCCGAGTGACGGTGAAGTCGATGGCGCGCATCGGGCCGAAGACGTGCGGCAGCAGGAGGTCCTCCCGCACGCCGGTGTCGATGACCGACTCCAGTTCCTCGGCGGCGGTGTCGATCGCGGCGGCCTGGTCGTCCCGGGCGGCGGCGTCCTCCTGGGCCCAGGAGTCGATCTTGGTGGCGATCTCGCCCGTGCCCAGCACCCACTGGGAGAGGGTGCAGGAGGGGCGGGTGGCGCGGGGCGCCGGCTCGGCGAGGAGCTGCGGGAGGGCGTCGATCTGCCGGGCGAGGTGGGCCAGCAGGTGGCGGACGTCCCAGCCGGGCAGGCCGGTGGGCCTGCCGAGCTGCTGGGGGGTGAGCTCGTGGGCGGCCAGGCGGACGAATTCCACCTGCGCCAGCACCGCATCCCGGACCCGGTCGGGATGGTAGGAGCGAGGCTTGCGCCGAGGTGTGGACATGTCTGGAGCTTACGACCTGCGCCCTCTGCGCGAGGCGGAGAGTCGCCGACCCGGTGTGCCGCCGCCCGGGACGACCAGGCCGCCGCGATCGACACCGCCGCCGAGGAACTGGAGTCGGTCATCGACACCGG
>NZ_JAAVJD010000095.1 GCF_012033735.1 Streptomyces lonarensis
GGGTGCGGGTGGGAGGCGACCAGCTCGCCCAGGAAGGCGTTGAGCTTGCCCGTCGGCACCCGGCTCTCCCAGCCGGCTACCGCGGTGCGCGGGGAACCGAAGGTGCCGAAGGCGTCGAACCTCAGCTCCTCCTCCCCGCTGCGGTCGCCGGGAAGGGTCCGGAACATCCGCCGGTACTCCGCGCAGAGCGCGTCGTAGATCGGCGTCGCCGAGTGGCCCACGGCCGGCTCGAACGAAGGACGCATCCCGGGGATGTGGCGGTGACGGCCGGGCTGCTGCGGGCGGAACGGTTCGGAAGGGTGCACGTTCCTCCAACGACCGGCCGCGTCGACGGATGCGGGGCGCCCGCCGGTACTACCTGATCGCCCCAGCCGGCCGGACTCGCTCAGGTCCCGGCCAGCGGGATGACGGCGCCGACGAGCCGGCCGCCCTCGGCCGCCTGGTCCAGGGCGTCGCGCAGCAGGTCCTCGCGGGGCTGGGTGCCGATCGTCCCCGCCGGCGAGGCCAGCAGCAGCACCTTGCCGCGCTGCCGGGCCGCGTTGCGCCAGCCTTCCGTCACCGGCAGCGGCTGGTGCGCCTGCCACCAGGCGGTGGAGGGGCTGCCGACCAGACCGGGCTGGAGCACGGCGTGCAGCTCACCGCCGACCAGCAGCACCGACCAGCCGGTCAGCTCCGCCGGGGCGGACGCCACGCTGGTCACGGGGAAGAATCCCTGCTCGATCATGAGCGGCAGGAACTCGTCGCCGGCGGCCTCCGAGCCGGGACGGGCGATGGCGCCGTTCGGCTCCACCACGAGCGAGGCGTACAGCTCGTCGTCGACGATGACCAGGCCGCAGGTGACGCCCAGCACGGCCTGGCCGCCGGCCTCCTGCGCCCCGGCAGCGATGTCGCTGCCCTGGCCGGTGATGGAACGCACCGCGCCCTTCAGCTGCTCCTCCGAGACCGGCACGACCTGCGAGGGGATGCAGGCGGCGTGCGCGAACGCCAGCACGGCCGTCTCCTCACCCACGAACAGGACGGTGCTGGTGCGCTCCCGCACCGCGTCGCCCGGGTTGCGGCAGGAGGTGCAGTCGTAGTTGCCCGGGGAGTTGTCCCCGGTGAGCAGGCGCTCCGCCTCGTCTTCGCCGATCTCGGCGCGTACGTCCGCGCTGACGTCGAGCAATGCTGACACTGGTACTCCTTAGGGTTTCCTGGGTCCGCTGCCTGCGGCGGCTCCCGCAGGTTCAACGGCGCCGACACGGCCAGGTCACGCTCTGGGAGCGGCCGATTCCGGTACGGTCGCCGTCGTCCCGGGCTGCGGCGGACCCCCGCAGGGGCCCGCCGCGGGTCGGCTGCGCGTTCCCCCGCCCCCGCACCGGCACGGCGCGATTCCACCGCTTCGTCCACCGGGAACGGCCCCCGGGGACCCGCGGGAATTCCCGTGCCGCGGCCGCTCCGCGGAGCCCGTCGGAAGCGGGCGGAACCGTCGCGTCGCAATTCCCGGGCCGGTTCTGCATTCCGCGCGGAATTCCCGTCCACGGTGCCCGGAGTGCCCGGCACCGGCCGTGATCCTGGGTGGCGCGCGGCCGGTGCCGCTGTGACACAAGCGTGACACTGCGGACGGTCGCCCGTCACTTCCGGGTGCGGTGCCCACGCCGTACGGTGGGCTGCATGTCTTCCCACTCCTCGGACGCGGACGGTTCCCGCGACACGACCGACAGTTATCTGGGCCTGAGTGCCGAGGCGGCGGGCGAGCGCGCCCGCGCCGCCGGGTGGCAGACGGTGCGGTCACTGCCCCCGGACGCGATCATCACGCTGGAGTACCTGGAGGGCCGCCTCAACTTCGCGGTCCGCGACGATGTCGTCGTCCGCTGCTGGGCCGGCTGACCGGGCCGCAGCGGCGTCGAACGGGCCGCGAGCCGCCGCGCCCCGCCCCGGAGACCCGGGGCGGGGCGCGGCGGCTCGTCGGTGTCAGTGGCTTCCCGCGGGGCTCACCGGTGGGCGGTCGCCGGCGCCGGGGTGGCTGCCCGGGTGGGGGGCACCGGGGTGGGCGGGCGGCCCGGTGGGCCGTGGTCCGGCCGTCGGACGGTAGGGGCGCGGCCCGTACCGCGCGGGCCGCAGCCCGTTGAGGGCGGGCGCCGCCTCGGTGTCGCGGGCGTCCTCGCCCTCCCGGCCGCCCCGCACGCCCACGGCCACCGGGGTGACGGCGGGAGCCGCGCGCTTCGGCTCGCGCAGCGAGAACCTCTCCCAGAGGCGGTCGCGGTCGGTGAGCACCCGCATCTCGACCCGGGCGAGCAGCGGCTCGAACCAGGGGAGGGCCAGCAGGATGAGGAGCCCCGCCGCCCAGCCGAGCAGCACGTCGCTGACCCAGTGGGTGCCGAGGTAGACGGTGGTGGTGCCGACGCCGAGGGCGAAGATGGCGGCCATCACCGACAGAATGCGCCGCGCCTGCGGCGTGGTGGCGAGATAAGCCAGGATTCCCCAGGTCACGACGGCGTTGGCCGTGTGCCCGGAGGGAAATATGTCCCCGGTCAGGAACATCTCGTTGGAGCCGACGATGTTGGCGTAGTGGGGGCCCTCGCGGCCCATGCCCAGCTTCGCGGCTCCCACCGACAGGTTGAGCAGCAGCAGTGCGCAGCCCATCACCAGCAGCGGCCGGAGGGTCCGCTGCCGCCAGGAGCGCCATCCCAGCCACGCCGCGATCAGCGCGGCGGTGGGGCCGCGCTGCCCCAGCACGACGAAGTAGTCGAGGAAGGCGTGCAGCTCCGGCCACTGCTTGTACGGGCGGAAGAGCATGACCTGCCAGTCCAGGTGGACCAGCCAGGAGGTGCTGAGGACCAGCCCGACGATCGCCGCGTAGAAGACGGCGGTGGTGCCCAGGAGCGACATCCGCACACGACTCATGTCAGGAGCGGCCATGTCCGGGCGCTGTGGCTCCTGTTCGAGGCGAGCGAGGATTCGGGTACGCACTCTCTCAAGATTACAGCGGGTGATAGCGGGACTTTGTCCTGAGCTCGCGTTCGTGATGCCGATGTGATGTGACGCGGACCAGGGGGCGCGCTTTGCGCCGTGGTCCGCGCTTTCCGTTCACGCCTTGGGATTGCGGCGCGGGACGCGCTCCGGGGGTGCCGCCGAATGCGTGGTGGGGGCAAATTCCGTACGTCGTTGCGCCGAATGCGTGGAACACCGGAATTCCGTGGCGGGCGTGCGGCCGGTCGCCTTGCCACCGGCGCGGGTGCGGCTGCCGGTGGCGAGGCGGGGTGCCGGGGGAGCGGGGGAGCGGGGGAGCGGGGGCCGGTTATCGGCCGTCGCGGGGCGCCCCGCGTGGTCCGGCCGGGCGGCGGGGAGCCGCCGGGCGGGCGGACCACGCCCCCGGTGGCCCGGCCGGGCCGGGTTTCCGGAAACGACCGACGCCGGTTGACGGTACCGGTGCACCGTGCAACGTTCGCTCGCCGGAGCGGCCCCGGGACCACCGAAGACCTCCGCAGGTGCCGGTCGGGCCGGTCCGTACCCCCACCGCACGAGAGGACCAGTCATGCCCAGACGCGCAGCCCAGTCACGCTCGCGGCGGACAGCCGCCGCCTGTGTGGTCGCCGCGGCCGCCGTAGCCACCCCGGTCGTGCTGCACGGCGCCGCCGCGGGTGACCCCGCACCGGCCGCCGACACCGCGCCCGTCGCCGAACAGGACGCCACCCCCACCGCAGCCGGCGTCCTGTTCGACGACTTCGACTACACCGCCCACGACGACCCGCGCCTGCGGCAGAACGGCTGGTCGGTCCGCGGCTACGGCGGCGGTCCCGGCCTGCCCGACGCGGGGTGGAGCGCCGCGAACGTCACCTTCCCCGCCGGCGAGGGCGGCACCGTGCTGAACCTGGAGGCCGCCACCGACGGCACCGAGGCCGGCACCGTCCAGGCCGAGGTGTACACCGCCGAGCGGAAGTTCAAGGAGGGCACCTACGCGGCGCGCGTGCGGTTCTCCGACGAGCCTCGCACCGGTCCGGACGGCGACGAGGTCGTCCAGACGTTCTTCGCGATCAACGACCTCACCGCACCGATGGCGCCCGACTACTCGGAGTACGACTTCGAGTACCTGCCCAACGGGGGCTGGGGCCAGAGGGACCACGCGATGTTCGCCACCTCGTGGGAGACCTACCAGCCGGACCCGTGGCTCTCCGACAACGAGAGCACGGTCGGTGCCGCCAGCCATGCCGGCTGGCGCGACCTCGTCCTCACCATCGACGACGAGCGCATCGTCTACCACATCGACGGCGAGCTGTTCGCCGAGCACGGCGCGTACTACCTGCCCGAGCGGCCGATGAGCATCAACGTCAACCAGTGGTTCATCGACCTCGCCCCGCTGGAGGGGTTCCGCGTCTACGACCAGCAGGTGGACTACGTCTACTACGCCGGCGAGGAGAGCCTGAGCCCGCAGGAGGTCCAGGACCGGGTGGCGGCGCTCCGCTCGGAGGGCGTCTCCTTCCGGGACACCGTCGGCTGACACCGGTTCCGCGCCGCCGCCCGGGCTCCGGGCGCGGGCGGCGGCGCGGCCGGGCCCGGAGCCCTCGGCCAGGTCAGCGGTAGGCGGAGCGGCCGGTCAGCGCCTGGCCCACCACCAGGGTGTGGATCTCCTCGGTCCCCTCGTAGGTCAGCACCGATTCGAGGTTGTTGGCGTGGCGCAGCGGCGAGTACTCCAGGCCCACCCCGTTGGCGCCGAGCACGGTGCGGCACTCGCGGGCGATGGCGATCGCCTGCCGCACGTTGTTGAGCTTCCCCGCGCTGACCTGCTCGGGACGCAGCCGGCCGGCCTCCTTCAGCCGCCCGAGGTGCAGGGCCAGCAGCATCGAGGAGTTGAGGGCGAGCGCCATGTCGGCGAACTTGCGCTGGGTGAGCTGGAAGCCGCTGATCGGCCGGTCGAACTGCGTGCGGGTGTCGGCGTACTCCAGCGTGGTGCGCAGGCTGTCGCGCGCCGCGCCGAGCGCCCCGAAGACGATGCCGAACCGCGCCTCGCCCAGGCAGGAGAGCGGTGCGCGCAGCCCGTTCGCCTCGGGGAGCCGCGCCGCGTCCGGGAGGCGGACGTCGTCCAGGACCAACTCGGAGGTGACGGACGCCCGCAGCGAGAGCTTGTGGCCGATGTCGTGGCTGGTGAAACCGGGGGTGCCGCGCTCCACCAGGAAGCCGCGGACGCCCTCCTCGGTGCGGGCCCACACGGTGGCGACGTCAGCGATGGAGCCGTTGGTGATCCAGGTCTTGGTGCCGTTGAGGACCCAGTCGCCGCCGCTGCGCACCGCCCGGGTGCGCATCGCCGCCGGATCGCTGCCGTGGTCCGGTTCGGTCAGCGCGAAGCAGCCGACCGCCTCGCCCGCCGCCAGCCGCGGCAGCCAGCGGGTGCGCTGCTCCTCCGAGCCGTACCGGTGGATCGAGTACATCGACAGCGAGCCCTGCACGGAGGCGAAGCTGCGCAGCCCGGAGTCGGCGGCCTCCAGCTCCAGGCAGGCCAGCCCGTAGGCGACCGCTCCCGCGCCCGCGCAGCCGTACCCCTCCAGGTGCATGCCCAGCAGGCCGAGCCGGCCCAGTTCGGGGACGAGTTCGCGGGGGAAGCGGCCGGTCTCGAACCACTCGCCCAGGTAGGGGCGGGCGTGGTCGGCGAGGAACCGCGCGACCGTCTGCTGGATGTCCCGCTCCTCCTGGCTCAGCGTCCAGGAGATGTCGAGCAGGTCCAGGGGGTCCGCCAGGGGCGCCGGGTCGCGGTCGGCCGTGGGGCGGTCCGGGGGAGTCGGGGTGGCAGTCATGGGCCCCAGTAGAGCACCGGGGCGCGCGACGGGGACCCTGCGCGCGCCGATCGGCGCGAGCGGTCCCGGGGTCCGCGCCCGCTCACCGGGGGTGCCGGCGAGCGGACGCGCCGTCAGCTCTGGTTGAAGAAGCCGCCCTCGTTGCGGCGGGGGTCGCCGGAGACGACCTCGTAGCGGGCGGGAGTGAGCAGGAAGACGCGGTTGGCGACCCGCTCGATGGTGCCGTGCAGGCCGAAGGTCAGACCGGCGGCGAAGTCGACGACCCGCTTGGCGTCACCCGACTCCAGCGCCGTCAGGTTGACGACCACCGGTACCCCCTCGCGGAACAGCTCACCGATGCCGCGCGCATCGCGGAATCCCTGGGGGGTGACGGTCGCGATCCGGCTGCCCTGGTGTCTCGCGGACTCGGCCGCGACCTGGAGCCGAGGGTCGGTCGTCCACGCCTCGGCACTCGAACCGGTCTCCGGTCCGTCGGCGTACTCGTCGTCGTAGTAGCGCATCTCGCGGTCATCGACCAGGCCGAGCCACGCGCTGGCCCTGCGAACCGATCCCATGGACGCCTCCTCCTCACGATCGCGGGAACACCCGCGTCCCTATCGTCGTCCATGACGCCGACAGTGCGCCAAGCAGATAGTCAGATCAGTGCCTGTCTGTGACGCTTCTCGTGCATACGATATGCCCTCGGATCAAGGGTGTTGTCGCATCTGCGCACTGACTGCCCGTTAGTCACGGGGTCGGCCGCCACCCGGGTGACGTGCAATCCCACCCGGGTGGTGCTCCTACCCCCGGAGGTGCCCGCGAAGCACCCCGGCCGGTCACCGCGCGATCGCGGTGACCGGCCGGAGTGCTGGCCGCTGAGGGGGTGTCAGCCCCGTTCGGCGGCGATCAGCTCCGCGATCTGCACGGTGTTGAGCGCCGCGCCCTTGCGCAGGTTGTCATTGGCGAGAAACAGCGCGAGCCCGTGGTCGACGGTCTCGTCCCGGCGGATGCGCCCCACATAACTCGCGTCGCGGCCCGCCGCCTGCTGGGGGGTGGGGATGTCGGAGAGGGCGACCCCGGGCGCGGCGCCGAGCAGCTCCTTGGCGCGCTGCGGGCTGAGCGGCCGCTCGAAGCGGGCGTTGACCTGGAGGGAGTGCCCGGTGAAGACCGGCACCCGCACGCAGGTGCCCGAGACCTTCAGCTCCGGCAGGCCCAGGATCTTCCGGCTCTCGTTGCGGAGCTTCTGCTCCTCGTCCGTCTCCTCCAGCCCGTCGTCCACGATGGAGCCGGCGAGCGGCAGCACGTTGAACGCGATCGGACGGCGGTAGGAGTGGGGTGCGGGGAACTCCACCGCCGAGCCGTCGTGCACCAGGCCGGTGGCGCCCTGCGCCACCGCGGCGCGGACCTGCTCCTCCAGCTCCGAGACGCCGGCCAGCCCGCTGCCGGAGACGGCCTGGTAGCTGGCGACCACCAGCGAGACCAGCCCGGCCTCGCGGTGCAGCGGACGCAGCACCGGCATCGCGGCCATGGTGGTGCAGTTCGGGTTGGCGATGATGCCCTTCGGTCGGTCGGCCGCGGCGTCCGGGTTGACCTCGGCGACGACCAGCGGCACCTCGGGGTCCAGCCGCCAGGCGGAGGAGTTGTCGATCACGACCGGGCCGGCCTCGGCGACCTTCTCCGCCAGCGCGCGGGAGGTGGCCCCGCCCGCGGAGAACAGCACGATGTCCAGGCCGGAGTAGTCGGCGTTCGCCGCGTCCTCGACGGTGACCTCCCCGCCGGCCCAGGGCAGGGTCCGTCCCGCCGAACGGGCCGACGCGAACAGCCGCAGCTGCTCCACCGGGAACTTCCGCTCGGCCAGGATCTCCCGCATCACGCCGCCGACCTGGCCGGTGGCTCCGACGATCCCGATCTTCATGGCCGCTCCTTCGGTGTCTGCCGTCATCTCGTACAACTCTCGCAAGTCCTCGTGGCCTCGCACCACGGCGCGCGCTCCACCGGCCGGGACCGCCGGCCCCGGTGCGGAGGCGCAGCCGTCCTCCGGTGCCCTGCCCGCGCTGCCGCCGCCGAACCCTTGAGGTACGTCACACCTGGTCGCGGCGGGTGCGACCGGGGCGCACCGCGTCCGGCGCCCCGGTGCGGCGCGCGCCCTCGGCGGTGTGCGGTCAGGCCGCGGCGAGAAGCGCGGGGAGGGCGCGCATCTCCTCGAACACCACCGTCTGCGGACCGGCCAGCCACTCCGCGGGCGTGAGCCCGCCGGCGAAGCCGAAGCTCCGCATCCCGGCGGCCCGCGCGGCCGCGACGCCGTACTGGCTGTCCTCCACCACCGCGCAGACCTCCGGGGCGAACCCCATGGTGGCGGCGGCGTGCAGGAAGAGGTCCGGCGCCGGTTTGCCCCGGGCCACTTCGGTGGTGGAGAAGATCCGACCGGCGAACCGCGGCGCGAGACCGGTGACGCCCAGCGTCCGCCGCATCTTCTCGTGGGTGCCGCTGGAGGCTATGCAGAAGGGCAGGTCGAGGCCGTCCAGCACCTCGGTGACACCGGGGACCTCCGTCAGCTCGCGGTCGACGGCCTCGTTCAGGCGCTCGACGTACCGCTTCTCCCAGGTGTCGGCCGCCTCGGCGCCCAGCCGTGCGGTGATCTGCTCGGTCACCGCGGCGTTGGAGCGGCCCAGGAACCGGTCGACGATCTCCCGTTCGTCCATGGGCCAGCCGAGCTCGGCGCCCAGCTCCACGTTGATGCGCAGGGCCAGCCGCTCGGTGTCCACCAGGACGCCGTCGCAGTCGAAGATCACCAGCTCGATGGGGGAGGTCACCACCCCACCCTAGCGAGGCGGCGCGGCGCGGTGGCCACCGGCCCGTGCCTGCGCCGTGCGGCCGCTGCGCGGCTCCGCCGCCGGTGAGCGGCCCCGCCGGCCCACCCCCGTGACACGGGAGCGGGCCGGCGGGGCGGGGCTCACAGACCGGCGGCGAGCCGCTCCGCGAGCAGCCGGCTGAACCGCGCCGGGTCGGCCAGGTCGCCGCCCTCGGCCAGCAGCGCCATGCCGTACAGCAGCTCGGCGGTGTCGCCCAGCGCCGCGTCCTCGGCGGACGCCGCGTGGGCGGAGCGCAACGCGGTGACCAGCGCGTGGTCCGGGTTGAGCTCCAGGATGCGCTTGACGGGGGGCAGCGGCTGGCCCATCGCGCGGTACATCTTCTCCAGGGTCGGCGTGACGTCGAACTCGTCGCCGACGATGCAGGCGGGGGAGGTGGTCAGCCGCGAGGACAGCCGCACCTCCTTGACCTCCTCGCCCAGCCGGGTGCCGAGCCACTCCAGCAGCGGGCCGAACTCCTCCTTGCGCTGCGCGGCCTCCTCGCCCTCCTCGGCGTCCTGCTCCGCGGACTCCAGGTCGACCTGGCCCTTGGCGACGGACTGCAGCGGGGTGCCGTCGAACTCGCCGACCTGCTCCACCCAGACCTCGTCGACCGGGTCGGTCAGCAGCAGCACCTCGTACCCCTTGGCCAGGAAGGCCTCCAGGTGGGGGGAGCTCTCCAGCCGGGCGCGGGAGGCGCCGGTCACGTAGTAGATGTGCTCCTGGCCCTCCTTCATGCGCTCCTTGTAGTCGCGCAGCGAGGTCGGGGCCTCGGCGTCGTGGGTGGAGGCGAAGGAGGACACCTCCAGGATCGTCGCGCGGTTGTCCGCGTCGGAGAGCAGGCCCTCCTTCAGCGCGCGTCCGAACTCCCGCCAGAAGGTGGCGTACCGCTCGGGGTCCTCGGTGCGCAGCGACTTGATCGAGGCGAGGATCTTCTTGACCAGGCGGCGGTGCATCAGCTGGATCTGCCGGTCCTGCTGCAGCGCCTCGCGGGAGACGTTCAGCGACAGGTCCTGCGCGTCCACCACGCCCTTGACGAACCGGAGGTAGTCCGGGAGCAGCGTCGTGCAGTCGTCCATGATGAAGACCCGGCGGACGTACAGGTTGACGCCGCGCCGCGCGTCCTGCTGGTGGAGGTCGACCGGTGCCCGGGAGGGCAGGAACAGCAGCGCCTGGTACTCGAAGGTGCCCTCGGCGCGGGTGTGGATGGTGCGCAGCGGGTCCGACCAGTCGTGGCTGACGTGGCGGTAGAACTCGGTGTACTCCTCCTCCGAGATCTCCTCGGGCGACCGGCCCCACAGTGCCTTCATCGAGTTAAGCGTCTCGACGGCACGGGTGGGGGTCCCGTCCTCCTCGCGCTCCACCTCGGTGCGGATCGGCCAGGGGATGAAGTCGGAGTGGCGGCGCACGATCGACCGCAGGGTGTGCTCCGCGGTGTAGTCGTGGAGGTTGTCCTCCTCGTCGACCGGCTTGAGGTGCAGCGTCACCGCGGTCCCCTGCGGCGCGTCCTCGACCGGCTGGAGCCGGTAGGTGCCCTCGCCCTCGGACTCCCAGCGGGTGCCCTCCTTCTCGCCGGCGCGCCGGGTCACCAGGGTGACGCGGTCGGCGACCATGAAGCTGGAGTAGAAGCCGACGCCGAAACTGCCGATGAGGTCGGTGGAGACGGCCGCGTCCTTGGCGTCGTTGGCCTCCTTGAGCTTGCGCGCGAACTCCGCGGTGCCGGACTTGGCGATGGTGCCGATCAGCTCCACCACGTCGTCCCGGGTCATCCCGATGCCGTTGTCCCGCACGGTCAGGGTGCGCTCGGCGGTATCGGTCTCCAACGAGATGTGCAGGTCGGAGGTGTCCGCGTCGAGGCCGCTGTCCCGCAGCGACTCCAGCCGCAGCTTGTCCAGCGCGTCCGAGGCGTTGGAGACCAACTCCCGGAGGAAGATGTCCTTCTCGGAGTAGATCGAGTGCACCACCAGCTGCAGCAGCTGGCGTGACTCCGACTGGAATTCGAACGTCTCGACCGTGCCGGTCACGGCTGTCCTCCCGTGTTCTCGTCCATGGCGGGCGGCCGCCCCGGCTCGGCGCCGGGTCGCCCCCTCCGCGCGGCGTCGCCGCGCGTTCCGGCGCCGATCCTGCCCCGGGCGGGGCGCCGCACGCCACTTCTTCGGCAATCTCGCGGTGGTTCCGTGGCGGTGGGCCCCCGGTCGTGGGGCGCGGGAGGGCGCCGCGACGGCCTGCGGGCGTCGTGTTGTGTGCGAAAGGTGTGCGGTTCTTCACTGTATGAAGGGTGGGCAGTCCAGTTACCCGCTCGTAACGTGTGTGTACTCGGCAGTAACACGTGGTCCGGACCGCGCGCCGTCACCCCCCACCGTGCGCCTCCAGCGAGGAGACCCCATCGTGCTGTCCTGGAACCGCCGCACCCGCACCCGCGTCCGTACCCGTGGCCGCGTCCGTACCCGCACCGGCGCCGCCGCGCTGGCGCTCGCCCTGGCCGTCGCCGTCGTCCCGGCCGCCGCCCAGGCGGCGCCCGGCGGTGCCGCCCCGGAGACCACCGCCCCCGGGGCCGCCCCCTCCGACGCCCCGGCCGCCGCGCCGACCGCCGCCTCCGGCGCGTGGAACGACGACAGCTGCCGGACCACCCCCGAGCGCCCCCGCCCGGTCGTCCTGGTGCACGGCACCCTCGGCAACAGCGTCACCAACTGGGTCGGCCTCGCGCCCTACCTCGCCGACCGCGGCTGGTGCGTGTTCTCCCTCGACTACGGCCGGCTGCCCGGGGTCGCCGTCTTCCACGGCCTCGGGCCGATCGAGGACTCCTCCGCCGAACTCGCCGCCTACGTGGACCGGGTGCTGGCGGTGACGGGTGCCGACGAGGTGGACCTCGTCGGCCACTCCCAGGGCGGCATGATGCCGCGCCACTACCTCAAGCACCACGACGGCGCCGCGGAGAAGGTGAACGCGCTCGTGGCGCTCTCGCCCGCCACCAACGGCAGCACGGTGCTCGGCCTGACCAAGCTCTTCGACCTCTTCCCCGGGGCGCGCGACGTGCTGGAGGGGCTCACCCCCGCGCTGGAGCAGCAGATCGCCGGGTCGCCGTTCCTCACCGAACTCAACGCGGACGGCTACACCGTGCCGGGCGTCGAGTACACCGTCATCGCCACCCGCTACGACGAGGTCGTCACCCCCTACCGCAGCCAGTTCATCGACGAGCCCGGTGTCACCAACGTCCTCCTCCAGGACCTGTGCCCGGTCAGCCTCTCCGAGCACCTCGCCATCGCCCTGGTGGACCGCGTCGCCTGGCACGAGGTCACCAACGCGCTCGACCCGGCCAACGCCCGACCCAGCACCTGCTGGTCGGTCTTCGACTGACGGGGAGCGCCGGACCGGCCCCCACTCGCGAGCGGCCCGCGCCATCGGCCCCGTGACCGGCCCCGGCACCCCGACAGGCCCGCGCCCCGGACGGCAGCCGTCCGGGGCGCGCGGCCGTCCGCAACCGGGCGCCGCACCCCGCCCCGCCCGCGGCAGGGTCACTCCCGCGCGACGGGCACCCGGAGTGCCAGCAGCGCGATGTCGTCGTCCGCCGCCTCGCCCGCCACCTCGTCGACCAGCTCCGCGAGCAGGGCCGGCAACGGCTCCCCCCGCCGCGCGGCGAGGAAGCGGCCCGCCCGGTCGATCGCCACGTCGAGGTCGCCGCCCCGGTGCTCGACCAGCCCGTCCGTGTAGAGCAGCAGCAGCGCGCCGGGCGGCAGGGTCCGCCGGTGCGCGTCGCGCTCCCGTACGCCGATCCCCGGATGCATCAGCGCCCCGTGGTCCGTCAGCTGCTCCACCGTCCCGTCGGCCGTCACCAGCAGTGGCGGGGGGTGGCCCGCGTTGGTCCAGCTCAGCTCCCAGCTGCCGTCGTCCGGCGGCGGGCACGGCCGCAGGTGGGCGTGGACCAGCGTGCCGCTGCACCCCAGCCGCAGCGCCCGGTTGGCGTGCTCGAACGCGCTGACGACATGGGCCGGACCGGTGCCCGGGTGGTCGAGGTCCGCCTGGCGCAGCATGCTGCGGACCTGCCCCATCAGGGTGGCGGCCCGCATGTCGTGACCGGTGATGTCACCGATGGTCGCCGCCACCGTGGCCGCCCCCTCGGCGTCCTCGCCGCCCTGCGCCGCGCTCGGCAGTCGGTAGAGGTCGTACCAGTCGCCGCCGACCATGTCGATGTCCGCGGCGGGCCGGTAGAGGGCGGCGGTCCGCAGCCCCGTCACCGGTGGCAGGTCGGTCAGCATCGCCTCCTGCATCTGTCGGGCCACGTCCACCCGGTTCTCCACGAACAGCGCGCGCTCCACCGCCCGCGCGGTGTACCCGGCCAGCGCCGCCAGGACGGCCCGCTCCGGGTCGTCCACCTCGTAGGGGCGGTCCCATCCCATCACCAGGACCCCGAGAGGCCCGTCCTGACCGGGCAGCGGGACGCACACCACCGTGTCCAGCCCCAGCGCGCGGTGGTCGTCCGCGGCACGCCGCCCGTAGACCGTCGCCACCTCGTCGGTGCCCGCCACCGTCACCACGCGGTTCTCCCGGGCGGCGCGGGTCATCGGCCGCTCCTCGTCGAGGGGGACACCGTGCCGGTCCGGCTGCTCCGAGCCGTGGGTCAACCGCCGCAGCACCCCGCCCCCGGCCACCATGACGCGGACGTGGACGGGACGCAGCACCAGCGTCACCAGGTCGTGGACCTGCCGGCCGACCTCCGCCAGGCCCGTGGTGTCGGCCAGCGCGTCCGCCGCGCGCAGCAGCAGTTCCGACCGGGCGAGCGCGCTCTCGCTGCGCCGCGCCTGGCCGTCGGCGCGGGTGCGGGCGGCGGCCTCGTCGCGGTGCACCACCTCGCGGCGGTGGGCGGCGATCCGCAGCCGCAGCTCGGCGCCGCAGGCCGCCGCCAGTTCCGCGAGCAGCGACAGCTCTCGGTCGCTCCAGGCGCGGGGGCGGTTGTCGAGGGCGCACAGCGCCCCCAGCACGCGGCCGGCCCGGTCGGTGAGCGGTACCCCGGCGTAGGCCTGGACCTCCGGGGCCAGGGCGACCGGGTCGCCCGAGGCGCGGTCGGTGCCGTCGCGCGGCGCCGGTGGCGCCGCACCCGCGCCGGCCCGGTCCACCACCACCGGGAGGCCGCCGTGCACCACCTCGCCGCAGAGGGCCAGCGGCGCCGCCAGGCTCCGCTCCCGCGCCCAGGGTGCGTGGGTGCCGGCCAGCCCCGGCAGTATCTGCCGGTCCGCCGTCACCAGGGCCACCAGCGCCGCGGGGACGTCCAGCACGTCCTTCACGAGCCGCGCGAAGCGGTCCATCCCGGCGTCGGGGCGCGCGGACAGCCCCGTGTCCCGGACGGCCGCCAGCCGTAGCTCGTCTTCGACCGCGTCCGGGCACGGGGCGGGCGACCGCCCGTTCCTACCTGTCACAAGTGCTCCTCGGGAGCCGCGTTCCTCTCCTCCGGCGCCCACCTGGCGGAGGCCTGACGTCACGCTAGCGGACGCCGTACCGGCGCCGGAGCCCCGGGAGCCCCACCACCCCGTCGCGCCGGGGTGTGCGCTCGCCCGCACGGGTGGCGTTCCGCCCCGATCGGCGGGGGCGGCCCAGCCGCGACCCGCACGGCGCCGAAGCGACGGTGACGGCCCCGCTGCCCCGCACCGGTGGAGCGGGCCGCACCGGGCCGGAACACCCGGGGGCGCCGCGGCACCCCGGGGCCGGCCGCACCGCACCACGACCACGAGGAGCCCCACCATGCGCAACCGCCTGATCGTCGGCCTGCTCACCGGCACGATCGGGGTGGCCCTGCTCGGCCAGCCCTCCGCGACCGGGGCCCAGCCCCCGGCCGCCGGCACCGCGCCGACGGCCGAGGCCGCCCGCACCGCCGCGCCGGTGGCCGTCGGCCTCGCCGGCAACACCCTGGTGCGGTTCGCCGTCGACAACCCGCGCGCCGCCGTCCCGCTGGGCCGCATCCAGGGACTGCGGGGCGACACCCGACTGATCGGCATCGACCACCGCGTCCAGGACGACCGGATCTACGGCGTGGGTGACGAGGGCGGCATCTACACCCTGACCTACCCGGGCTCCGGCGACCGCGCTGTCGGGGTGCGCGCGGAGCGGGTGTGCCGGCTGAGCGTGGCGCTGGAGGGCGAGTTCTTCGGCGTCGACTTCAACCCGGCCGCCAACCGGCTCCGCGTCATCAGCGACACCGGGCAGAACCTGCGCCACAACATCGACGACCCCAACGGCGCCCCCGCGCCGGGCGTCACCGTCGTCGACGGCCCGCTGACCAACCCCGACGGCACCGTCGCGACCGGCGTCACCGCCGCCGCCTACACCAACGACGACCTCGACCCGGCCACCGCCACCACCCTGTTCGACCTCGACACCCGCACCGACCAGGTCGTGCTCCAGTCGCCGGCCAACGCGGGGACGCTGGCACCCACCGGCTCGCTGGGTGTCGACGCCGGACCCGACGCCGGGTTCGACATCCGCACCGACCCCGCCACCGGCGCCAACACCGGGTGGGCGGTTCTCCGCACCGAGGGCCGGGAGCGGCTGTACGGGATCGACCTGCTCAGCGGCGCCGCCGAGCCCGTCGGCGCCTTCCCCCGCCACCTGCGCGTCACCGACCTGACCGTGCTTCCGTAACCGGAGGCGACGGACGCGCGCACGCGGCGACGCCCCGCGCCGGCCGTGGGGCCGGGGCGGGGCGTCGCCGTGCGTCCCCGTCGGGCCACGGCCGGGCGGAGGCCGTGGTCCGACGGGTGTTCGGGGCGGTCCGGACGTCGTCCGGTCCGCGCTCTCTCCCGGTGACACGCCCCGCAGGGGGCGGGCGGACCGGCTGTGGGGGCCGGTCCGACGCACCGTTCCGGGGTGGGCCCGGGGGCCGACTCCTCCTCGGCGGCGGGCTCGTCCTCCGCTGCCGTCTCCTCCCGCGTCTCGTCCTCGGAGGCGGCGGGCGCCTCGGTGTCGGAGTCGATGTGGTTGTCGTGGCTGCCGTGGTCGCCGGCGTCGGTGTGGTCGCCCTCGTCCTTGCTGCCCTTGCCGTCCTTGCCGGCGGTGTGGTCGCCGTGGTCCGCGTGGTCGCCGTGCCCGCTGTGGTCGACGGGCTCCGGCTCGCCGGTGCCGGTGCCGGGGGAGGTGGCGCCGTCGCCGCCGCCGAACACCACGTCCGAGCAGGTGTAGAACGCCTCCGGGCTGTCGGAGCGCTGCCACACGCTGTAGATCAGGTGGCGGCCCTGGCGCTCGGGGACCTGCATGTCGAAGACGTACTGGCCGTCGCGCAGCTCCGGGTCGGTGACCTCGCCGAAGTGCTCCAGGTCCGACCAGCGCAGCGGGGCGGCCGGGTCGTACCCCTGCTGGGTGACGTACAGCGCGAAGGAGCCGGTGTGCGGCGCGGTAGCGGTGTAGCGGAAGGTGTGGTTGCCCGCGGACATCGGGGAGGCCTGCCAGTCGCCGCGGGCCTGGTCCAGCCCGGCGTACTTGTCGCGGCCCGCCGAGCACAGCTCGCCGTCGGGGATGATGTCGCGGTGGCGCCCGTTGGCGTCGGCGATGTTGACCTCGTTCCAGTCGTACAGCGGCTGGGTGCCGCCGATACCGACCAGGTCGGTGCAGGCCGCGCTGGAGGGGGACTCCGGGCCCTCGTGGAAGCAGGCACGCACCCGGCTGACCGGGTCCTCCATCGACCCGTGGGCGGCCGCCGGGGCGGCGGCCAGGAAACCGGCGGCGAGCGGGGCGACGGCGAGGGCGCCGACGAGGGTTGCCGTACGACGGACGGTCATGGGGATGGCTCCTGGGCTCGGGGCGGGGGCGGTCCCGGGAGGTGCGTGGCCTGCCCGGTGCACAGCACGCTAGCCACGTCGAACCCCCTCCCGGCACCGTCAGGGGCCCTGGAGGCCACCCTTTAGGGCGGGCTTAAGGAACGGCTGACCGATGATTAAGACTCGGCCCGCCGCGGGCGCCTCCCCGCCCCGCTGCGGCCGGTCGGAGAGGGTGCGGAGCCGGCCGGTCGCCTTCCCGGCGGCCGCTTCCGCCCGGCGTCCCCTGCCGCGGCGGTCGTTCCCGGCCTACGCTGACGACATGACCCCCACCGACGCCCCCGTGCCGGAGATCGGGAACCCGCTGCGCCGGCTGACCCTCGCCGAACTGCGCCGCAGGACCAGCGAGAAGTGGCGCGCCCACCCGCCGGACGTCCTGCCGCTCTTCGTCGCGGAGATGGACGTCCCGCTGCCGGAGACCGTCCGGGACGCGGTCGGGGAGGCGCTCGCCCTCGGCGACACCGGGTACACCCGGGGACCGGCCTACGCCGAGGCGTTCGCGGGGTTCGCGCGCCGCCGCTGGGGCTGGGAGACGGTGGCGACCGCGCGCACGACGGTCGTGCCGGACGTGATGACCGGGGTGTTGGAGGTGCTGGCCGCGATATCCACCCCGCGGGACACCGTCGTCGTCAACTCCCCGGTCTACCCGCCGTTCCACGACTACGTCCGCCACACCGGTCGGATGGTGGCCGAGGCACCGCTCGGCGCGGACCTGCGGCTGGACCTCGCGGGCCTGGAGGACGCCTACCGCCACGCCGCCTCGCGGGGCGGCAACCCCGTCCACCTGCTCTGCAACCCGCACAACCCGACGGGGACCGTCCACACGGCGGCGGAACTCGCCGCCGTCGCGCAGCTGGCGGAGAGCTGGGGGGTGCGGGTGGTGGCGGACGAGATCCATGCTCCCGTCGTCGACCCGGGCACCCGCTACACCCCCTACCTCTCCGTGCCCGGCGCGGAGAGGGGATGGGCGGTGCTCTCCGCCTCCAAGGCGTGGAACCTCGCCGGGCTGCGGGCCGGCCTCGCCGTCGCCGGCCCCGGAGCCGCCGCGGACGTCGCCCGCATCCCGGAGTGGGTCGCGGCGGCCACCTCTCACGTCGGGGTCATCGCCCACACCGCGGCGTTCACCCGGGGTGAGCCGTGGCTGGACGCCCTGCTGGCGGGGCTGGCGGAGAACCGGCTGCTCCTCGCGGAGCTGCTGGCCGAGCACCTGCCCGAGGTGCGCTACCGATCCGCCCCGGGGACGTACCTCGCCTGGCTGGACTGCCGGGACGCCGGGTTCGGCGACGACCCCGCTGCGGTCTTCCTGGAGCGGGGGAGGGTCGCCCTCACCTCGGGTATCCCGTTCGGCGCCGGGGGCGCGGGGTGGGCGAGGCTGAACCTGGCGACCTCACCAGAGGTGCTGGTCGAGGCGGTGCGGCGCATGGCCCGCGCGCGCCGCTGAGCGCTGCGCGGCCGAGCGGTGCGCGGCTGACCGCGCGCCGCCGGCGAGCGCCGGCCCGCGGTGGGCGCGGGCCGGCTCCCCGGCGGCGGGCACGGTCTCAGCCCAGTTGTACCGACCGCTTGGCCAGCCCGCCCCAGAAACCGTCCACCGCCGTGGAGAGGGCCCCGAGATCGGCCTCGCCCGCTCCCAGCGAGACGAAGAGCGGCGCGAAGTGCTCGGTACGGGGGTGGGCGACGCGGCCGGCGGGGGAGGCGTGCTCGAAGTCGAGCAGCGCGTCCACGTCGCCGGCGGCCAGCGCCTCCGCGCCCCACGCGTCGAACTCGCGCGACCAGCCCGGAGCCTGGTCGGGGCCGGCGCCCCACATGATCTCGCTGAGGTTGTGCGTGAAGAACCCGCTGCCGAGGATCAGCACGCCCTCGTCGCGCAGCGGGGCGAGGCGGCGGCCGAACTCCAGCAGCCGCGCCGGGTCGAGCGTCGGCAGCGAGAGCTGGAGGACGGGCACGTCGGCGTCCGGGTACATCTCGGCCAGCGGCACGTAGGCGCCGTGGTCCAGCCCCCGCCCCGTGTCCTGGTGGACCGCCGACCCGGGGGTCGCCACCAGCGCGCGCACCCGGTCCGCCAGCTCGGGCGCGCCGGGCGCCGGGTAGCGGACCTGGTAGTAGCGCTCGGGGAATCCCCAGAAGTCGTAGGTGAGCGGCACCGTCGTGGTGGCGCCGACCGTGGCGGGGGCGGACTCCCAGTGCGCCGAGACGACGAGTATCGCGCGCGGCCGGGGAAGCCGCGCCGACCAGCTCGCCAGCTGTTCGGTCCAGAGCGCGTCGTCGGCGAGCGGCGGCGCGCCGTGGCTGAGGTAGAGCACCGGCATACGGCTCGGGGATGCGGTGGTCATGGCGGCCCTCCGGCGGTCACGGCCGTTGCGTCCGGATCGCGGGCCGGGCGCCACGGATAATTCGAATTTGAACTACCACGGTAGCAGGGCCGCCGGACCCCACCGACCGTCCGGCGTCCGCCGAGCACCCGGCGGCGGCCCGGTGCGGCAGAATCACCGGCGTGAAGGTCACCATCAGCACCACCGCGACGGAAGCCCCCTACGAGCAGCTGCGCGCCCAGCTCGCCGACCAGGCCAGGTCCGGGGCGCTGCCGGCCGGATACCGCCTGCCGACGGTCCGCGGGCTCGCGGAGGAGCTCGGCCTCGCCCCGAACACCGTCGCCAAGGCCTACCGCGCCCTGGAGGCCGACGGCGTCATCGAGACCCGGGGGCGCAACGGCACCTTCGTCGCAGCCGCGGGCGACGCCGCCGGCCGCGAAGCGCCCCACGCCGCCGAGGAGTACGCCCGCCGCGTCCTGCGGCTCGGGCTCGACCGCGAGGCCGCCCTGGCCGCGGCGGAGGAGGCGCTGCGCGCCGTCTACCGCCGCGACCGCTGACGGCGGCGGTCCGCCGTGGTGCGGTGCTCCCCCTCCGGAGCACCGCACCACGCCACGCCGCGCCACACCACGCCATGCCGCCCGTGCGCTGCCGGGCAGCGCCCGCCGCCCGCTGCGGCGGTGGAGCTCCTGCCGCGCTCGCCCGCGCTGTGCCCCTTGCCGCCCCGCTCCTGCCCCACCCGGCCGAGGCGGGGCGGTCGGCGGGGTGTCACGAACGGCCCCGCCGGGTCGGTCAGCCCAGCCGGCCGAGCGCGTCGGTCAGCGTCTCCGCGAACGCGGCCGCCGGGGCGTCGGCCAGCGTGCCCATCTGCCCCCAGGAGACGAGCGTCACCGTGGCCCCGGTCCGCCCGATGCCGTGGACGGCGATGTTCGTCCCGGCCTGGGGCGGCGCGGTGTGGACGGCGTAGGCGTGCGCGCTCTCGCCCGCGTCGACCGCGCCGAGGTCGTCCCACCCCGCCACCGCCCCCGGCTCACCGCGCAGCCAGTCGGCCGCGCAGCCGGCGGCCTCCGACTCCAGCGCGGCCGCCAGGTCGGCC
>NZ_JAAVJD010000096.1 GCF_012033735.1 Streptomyces lonarensis
GCTCAGCTCCGCGGGACGCGCAGCACCAGGGCGTCGCCCTGGCCGCCGCCGCCGCACAGCGCGGCGGCACCGGTGCCGCCGCCGCGCCGGGCCAGCTCCAGCGCCAGGTGCAGCACCAGCCGGGCGCCGGAGGCGCCGATGGGGTGGCCCAGCGCGATGGCGCCGCCGTTCACGTTCACCCGTTCGTGGGACACGCCGAGGTCCTTCATCGACTGGACGGCCACGGCGGCGAAGGCCTCGTTGATCTCGATGAGGTCCAGGTCGTCGACGCCGACGCCCTCCTTGCCCAGGGCGTGCCGGATGGCGTTGGAGGGCTGCGACTGGAGGGAGTTGTCCGGTCCGGCGACGTTCCCGTGGGCGCCGATCTCCGCGATCCAGCTCAGCCCGAGCGCCTCGGCACGCGCCTTCGACATCACGACCACGGCGGCGGCGCCGTCGGAGATCTGCGACGAGGACCCGGCGGTGATGGTGCCGTCGGCGGCGAACGCGGGCCGCAGCCGGGCCAGCGACTCGACCGTGGTCCCGGGGCGGATGCCCTCGTCCTCGGTGACGACCAGCGGGTCGCCCTTGCGCTGCGGGACGGAGACCGGCGTGATCTCGGCCTCGAAGAGCCCCTTCTCGCGGGCGGCGGCGGCGCGCTGGTGGGAGAGGGCCGCGACGGCGTCCTGCTCCTCGCGGTCCAGCCCGAGCCGGGTGTTGTGACGCTCGGTGGACTCCCCCATCGCCACGTCGTCGTAGGCGTCGGTGAGGCCGTCGTGGGCCATGTGGTCCAGCACCTCGATGGCGCCGTACTTGTGGCCGGTGCGCGAACCGGGCAGCAGGTGCGGGGCGTTGCTCATCGACTCCTGGCCGCCGGCGACGACCACGTCGAACTCGCCGGCGCGGATCAGCTGGTCGGCCAGGGCGATGGCGTCGAGGCCGGAGAGGCAGACCTTGTTGACGGTCAGCGCGGGGACGTCCATGGGAATGCCGGCGTGCACGGCCGCCTGGCGTGCCGGGAGCTGGCCCGCCCCGGCCTGGAGCACCTGTCCCATGATCACGTACTGCACCTGGTCGCCGCCGATGCCGGCGCGCTCCAGCGCGGCCCGGATCGCGGTGCCGCCCAGCTGGGCGGCGGAGAACGACGACAGCGAGCCGAGGAGGCGGCCCATCGGCGTCCTGGCGCCCGAGACGATCACGGAGGTGGTCATGTGTGCGGCTCCCTGGGGACGCGGTGAACGAGGGTTCACTGCGAGGGTACTGAGCGGCCGGATGGCGGTCACCGGCCGGTGGATGTGACGCGGCGCACGTTGGGCGGCGCCACGTTGCGCGCACGCCCCGCCGACGCTGGACTGGACAGATGCTCACACGAATCGATCACATCGGCATCGCCTGCCGCGACCTCGACACCACCGTCGCGTTCTACCGGGCCACCTACGGCTTCGAGGTCCACCACACCGAGGTCAACGAGGAACAGGGCGTCCGGGAGGCGATGCTGCGGATCAACGGCACCGACGACGGCGGCGCCAGCTGGATTCAACTGCTGGAGCCGATCCGCGAGGACTCCCCGGTGGCCAAGTGGCTGGCGAAGCACGGCGAGGGCGTGCACCACATCGCCTTCGGCACCGCCGACGTGGACGGCGCGGCGCAGGCGGTCGGCGCCCGCGGCGTGCGCGTGCTCTACGACGAGCCCCGGCGCGGGTCCATGGACTCGCGCATCACCTTTCTCCACCCCAAGGACTGCCACGGCGTCCTCACCGAGCTGGTGACGGCGGCGCAGGACGCCCCGGGGCACGGGGAGCACGGCTGAAGCCGCCTGCTCCGGGGGCTCCCCACCCGGTGCGGGCGGCCGGTCGCGTGACGGAGACCACCGGTCCGCACCGGCCCCGCGGGCCACTTCGGGACGCTCCCCACTGACGCCCGTCCCCGCGGCCGGTAGAGTGGCGGGGCCGGGGCGCTGGGCTGCTCGCGCTGTCCCGGAATCGGCCGATGAGCCGGCTTCCGCGCGGGGCGATGCCAGCGTGGGCGGCCGGGTCTCCATGACGACCAGGGGACGGATGGGACCGCGGAGTGCGGGACTACGACCGCAACGAGGCTGACGACGCCCTCTCGCTGTTCGAAGCCGATATGAAGCGGCTGAAGAAGGAGCGGGACAAGGCCGTCGATCACGCCGACGACCTCGGCTACCAGATCGAGGTACTGCGCTCCAAGCTGCATCATGCTCGGCGCGCCCTGTCCCTGCGCCCCGCCTACGGGGACGCGCACGCCCACGTCGAACAGCTCCTGCGCACCGCGCAGCACCAGGCCGACCAGATGCGCATCGACGCGGAGCACGAGCTCCGCGAGGCGCGCGCGCAGAACCAGCACGTCCAGCAGGAACGGGCGGAGCTGCGGGCGCGCATGGAGAGCGAGCTGCACAGCGAGTCCGTGACCCGCCGCCAGCGGCTCGACGAGGAGCTGGCCGAGCGCCGCGCCACGGTCGAGGCACACGTCAGCGAGAACGTCGCCTGGGCGGAGCAGATCCGCGCACGGACCGAGGCGCAGGCCCGCCGGCTGATGGAGGAGACCCGCGCCGAGGCCGAGCGGACCATGACGCAGGCCCGCGGCGAGGCGCAGCGGGTCACCGAGGAGACCAGGCAGCGACTCAGTTCCGATGCCGAGTCGGCCCGTTCGGAGGCGGAGGAGCTGGTCCGCCGTGCCCGCGCGGAGGCCGAGCGGCTGCTGACGTCCGCCCGCGAGCAGGCGCAGAAGGCCAACGAGCACGCCGCGGTGCTGCGTTCGACCAGCACCAGCGACGCGGAGGACCGCCGCCGGGAGGCCGCCGCCCTCACCCGCCGGGCGGAGGAGCAGCAGGCGGAGGCCGAGCGCGCGCTGACCGGTGCCCGCGAGGAGGCCGAACGCCTCGTCACCGAGGCCACCGACGAGGCGGAGAAGCGCCGCACGTCGGCCGAGGCCGCCTACGAGCAGCGCGCGGCGACCGCCAAGGCCGAGATCGCCCGGCTGGTCGGCGAGGCGACCAAGGACGCCGAGAGCCGCAAGGAGGAGGCCGAGCAACTCCTGGCGGAGGCCCGCGAGAAGTCCGAGCGGATGGTCGCCGAGGCCACCGAGCAGGCCCGCGCCCGGACGGCGGAGGAGTCCGCCGGCCAGCTCGCCGAGGCGTCCCGCAACGCCGAGGAGATCCTCAACAAGGCTGCGGACGAGGCCCGCGAGGCCAAGCGCGAACTGGCCGAGGAGGTCGAGCGGCTGCGGTCGGAGGCCGAGGCCGAGGCGGACCGGCTCCGCGCCGAGGCGCACGACACCGCCGAGCAGTTGCGCGGCGCGGCGCAGGACGACACCGAGGAGTACCGGGCCAAGACCGTCGAACTCCAGGAGGAGGCACGGCGGTTGCGCGGCGAGGCCGAGCAGCTGCGGGCCGAGGCCGTCACCGAGGGCGACCGCATCCGGTCCGAGGCGCGCCGCGACTCGGTGCAGCAGATCGAGGAGGCCGCCGCCCGCGCCGAGGAGTTGATGGCGAAGGCCACCTCGGAGGCGGAGGAGACCCGCACCGCGGCGACCACCGAGGGCGAGCGCACCCGCGCCGAGGCGGTGGAGCGGGCCACCGCGCTGCGCACCCAGGCGGAGGAGGCCCTCACCGCGGCGCGTGCCGAGGTCGAGGAGCTGCTCGCGGAGTCGGTGACCCGGTCCGAGGCCGCCGAGGCGGCCGCGGTGGAGACCGCCGAACGGCTGGTCGCCGAGGCGCGCGAGACGGCGCGTCAGGAGCAGGAGGCGGCCGCCGAGGAGCTGGAGCGGCTGCGGACCGCGGCCGAGGAGCGGGTCACCGGCGCCGAGGAGGCGCTGGCGACCGCGCACGAGGAGGCGGAACGGCTCCGCGCGGAGGCGGCCGCCGAGGCGGGGCGCACCCGCGAGGAGGCGGCCGACGCCGCGCGCGCCCTGACGGAGTCCACCGAGGAGGAGTCCCGGCGGCTCCGCGAGGAGGCGGCCGCCGATGCCGCCCGGTACCGCGCCGAGGCCGACGACCTCGCGGTCCGGCTGCGGGGCGAGGCCACCAGCGAGGCGGAGCGGCTGCGGCAGGAGGCCCGCGACGCGGCGGACCAGGTCCGGGCCGACGCCGACGCGGCGGCGGAGCGGACCGCCGGGGAGGCGGCGGAGGCGCTGGCCGCCGCCCAGGAGGAGGCGGCGCGGCTCCGCAAGGAGGCGGCCGGCCTGCTGGAGGAGGCGCGCGAGGAGGCGCACCAGGAACGCACCGCCGCCCGCGAGCAGAGCGAGGAGCTGCTGGCGGCCGCGCACACCGCGAAGGCCGAGGCGGAGCAGCGGGCCGAGGAACTGGTCGCCGCCGCGGAGGCCCGCGCCCACGAGATCCGCGACGCGGTCTCGGGGCTGCGGGAGGAGGCGGAGCGCGACGTGGCCGCCCTGCGCGCCGCCGCGGCGGAGGAGGCCGCCGCGACGCGCCGTGCCGCCGAGGAGGAGAAGGAGGCCGCCACGGCGCTGGCCGAGCGGACCGTGCGCGACGCCTACGAGGAGTCGGAGCGGCTGCGGTCGAGCGCCGAGGAGGTCATGGAGCGCGCGCGCCACGAGGCGGACGGGCTCCGGGACGCCGCCCGCGAGGAGGCGGCACGCCGCCGGACCGAGGCGGCGGGCCAGGCGGACGAGTTGGTCACCCGTGCCCAGGAGGAGGCCGAGCGGCTCACCGGGGAGGCGGCCCGCAGCGCGGAGGAGACCGTCGCCACCGCGCGCGAGGAGGCGCTGCGGACCACTGCCGGCGCCGAGGAGCAGTCCGACGCGATGGTCGGCGCCGCACGCCGGCAGGCGGAACGGCTCACGGAGGAGGCGCGCGCCGAGGGGCGCGACGCCGTCGAGCAGGCGCGGACCGACGCCAACACCCTGCTGGAGGAGGCACGTCGGGACGCGGCCGCCATACGGGAGCGGGCCGAGGAGCTGCGCGAGCGGACCGAGACGGAGACCGCGGAGCTGCACGAGCGGGCCCGTCGGGAGTCGGCGGAGCAGGCCCGTGCCGCCGGGGAGCGGGTGGACCGGCTGGTCCGCGCCGCCGAGGAGCAGCGCGAGGAGGCCCGGGCGGCGGCCGAGAAGGTGAAGAGCGACGCCGACACCGAGGCGGGCAAGGTCCGGATCGCCGCGGTGAAGAAGGCCGAGGCGCTGCTCAAGGAGGCCGAGGCGAAGCGGTCCTCGATCGTCCGGGAGGCCGAGCAGCTGCGCGCCGAGGCGCAGAAGGAGGCGACGAGCACCGTCGAGGACGGGAAGCGGGAGCTGGACAAGCTCTCCCGGCGACGGGCCGACATCAACGCCGAGATCTCCCGTGTGCAGGACGTGCTGGAGGCGCTGGAGGGGTTCGAGTCCCCGGGCGGCGGCAAGAGCGGGAAGAGCGGCAAGGGGAAGGGCGCCCGCGGCGGCAAGAACGACGCCGAGGCGGACGGCGGTTCCGGGCGCGCGGTGGGCGCCGGGTCCGGCCAGGGCAAGCGCTCGGGCGGCTGACGCCCGGGCGGGGAGGCGCGCGGGCGGGGAGGGCGACCGGCGCGCGCCCCCGGTGATGCGGGGTGGGTGTGACGGAGGTGACGGGTGCGGCCGGTGCGTCGGCGGCGGCCGGAACCGGTGGCGGGGCGCCGGGGCGCGCGCTCCGGGGAGGGCGCCACCTGTTCGGCAACGCCACTCTTTCGGGGGACAGGCCGCACATTCTCTTCGGAGAACTCGTCATCGACTCGAAGACACGCCGGTTCGCCCCCTAGGATTCACCCCGGGGGCTGTTCCGAGTGTGGTCCGGCCGGGCGCACTCTGAGACAGCCACTTGTCCGCCTCACCCGTCTCATCCGACAGGAACCCCATGAGCGATCCATCGTCCCCGTACGGCTTCGAGTTCGTGCGGCGCGGTTACGACAAGATCCAGGTCAACGAGCGCATGGCCGAGCTCACCGAACAGCTGAAGGAGAAGCAGCAGTCCATCGAGACGCTCAAAAAGCGCGTCCAGGAGCTCTACGAGCAGTCCGCCGAGGAGCAGCAGGAGTCCGAGCCCTCGTACGCCGGCCTCGGTGCCCGCGTCGAGAAGATCCTCCGCCTGGCGGAGGAGGAGGCGACGGCCGTCAGCGATGACGCCCGCCGCGCCGCGGAGAAGCTCCGCGACCTGGCCGAGCAGCAGGCGCAGCAGATGCGCAAGGAGGCCGACACCTACGCCGCGGACGCCAAGGCGCGCTCGGAGGCCGAGGGTCAGCACATCATCGACCAGGCCAACAGCAACGCCGCCGCCCTCCGGGCGGACGCGGAGAAGGACGCGCAGGCCAAGCGCGAGGAGGCCGACGCCCTCTTCGAGGACACCCGCGCCAAGGCCGCCCAGGCCGCGGCCGACTTCGAGACCAACCTCGCCAAGCGGCGGGAGCAGTCCGAGCGCGACCTCGCCGCCCGGCAGGCCAAGGCAGAGAAGCGGCTCGCGGAGATCGAGCACCGGGCGGAGCAGCTGCGCCTGGAGGCGGAGAAGCTGCGCACGGACGCCGAGCGCCGCGCCCGTCAGACGGTGGAGACCGCCCAGCGCCAGGCGGAGGACATCGTCGCCGACGCCAACGCCAAGGCGGACCGGGCGCGCAGCGAGTCCGAGCGCGAGCTGGCGGCGCTGAAGAACCGCCGCGACTCGATCAACAACCAGCTCACCAACGTGCGCGAGATGCTGGCCACCCTCACCGGTGCCCAGGCCGCCGCCTCGGTCAACCTCATCGACGACGACGACGAGACCGACGGCGAGGACTCCCGCGCGGGTGTCCCCGCGCAGCAGAGCCGCTGAGTCGAGCCGGTCCGGGGCTCCCACCCGCCCCGTTCATCCGCTCGGAGCAACGCCCCCCGCCAGCGATGGCGGGGGGCGTCGTGCGTGTCTAGCGTCGCTGCCATGATCGAGCTGGACGGGTTGACCAAGCGGTACGGCGGCAAGACGGCCGTGGCGGGGCTGACGTTCACGGTGCGGCCCGGGATCGTGACGGGCTTTCTGGGGCCGAACGGCGCGGGCAAGTCCACCACGATGCGGATGATGCTGGGCCTGGACCGCCCGACCGCCGGGCGGGTCCGGATCGACGGGCGGCGCTACGACCAGCTCCAGGAGCCGCTGCACGAGGTGGGGGCGCTGCTGGAGGCGAAGGCGGTGCACCCGGGTCGGACGGCCCGCAACCACCTGCGCTGCCTGGCGTACTCCAACGGCATCCCGGAGCGCCGGGTGGGCGAGGTGCTGGAGCTCGTGGGCCTCGGCGCGGTGGCGGACAAGCGGCCCAAGGGGTTCTCGCTCGGCATGGGGCAGCGGCTCGGCATCGCCAGCGCGCTGCTGGGCGACCCCCGCATCCTCATGTTCGACGAGCCGGTCAACGGCCTGGACCCGGAGGGCATCCACTGGGTGCGGACGATGATGCGGCACCTCGCCGCCGAGGGCCGGACGGTGTTCGTCTCCAGCCACCTGATGAGCGAGATGGCGCTCACCGCCGACCACCTGATCGTGATCGGCCAGGGCCGGCTGCTGGCGGACACCTCGATGAACGCGTTCATCCGGGAGAACTCCCGCAGCTACGTGCTGCTGCGGTCGCCGGAGCCGGAGCGGCTGCGGGACGCCCTGGCGGCCGCCGGCCACCGGGCGGTGGCCGGCGCGGACGGCGGGCTGGAGGTCGACGGCGCGGAGGCGGCGGCGCTGGGTGAGGTCGCGGCCGCCGCTGGGGTGACGCTCCACGAGCTGAGCCCCCGGCAGGCCTCGCTGGAGGAGGCGTTCATGCAGCTGACCCACGAGTCGGTCGAGTACCACGGCCGGGCCCAGCCGCCGGACGGCGCCCCGCCCGGTGCTCCGCGGGGCCCCGGCTGGGGCCCGGGCGCGGGCGGGCCGGGCACGCGGGGCGGGGAGGGCTGAGCCGTGGCACGGAACGGACGGGTGCTGCACTCGGAGTGGACGAAGATCCGCTCGGTGCGCTCGACGGTGTGGACACTCGCGGCGGCCCTGGTGGTCACTGTCGGCCTGGGTGTGCTGATCTGCCTGCTGGTCCGCACCACCTACGACGACCTCTCGCCCACCGACCGGGCGACCTTCGACGCGACGATGACCAGCTTCGCCGGCATGACGCTCGGCCAGCTGGCGATGATCGCCTTCGGCATCCTGGTGATCTCCAACGAGTACAGCACGGGGATGATTCGGGCGTCGCTGGCGGCGGTGCCGCAGCGCGGGACGCTGATGGCGGCGAAGGTGGCGGTGGCGACGCTGCTGGCGCTGGTCGTCGGGATGATCACCGCGTTCGCCGCGTACTTCCCGGGCCAGGCGGTGCTGGGTTCCCGGCTGGCGTCCGGGATCGGCGATCCCGGCGTGCTGCGGGCCGTGGTGGGAGCCGGGCTCTACATGACGCTGATCGCGGTCTTCGCGATGGGCGTGACGTGGGTGCTGCGCAGTCCGATGCTCGCCTTCGGCATCCTCATCCCGTTCTTCTTCATGATCTCCGGCATCCTGTCGGCCGTCTCCGCCACCCGGAAGCTCTCCTACTGGCTGCCGGACCAGGCCGGCTCCATGATCATGTCGGTGGTGACGCCGAGCCAGGAGCGGCCCTACGGCCCGTGGGGCGGCATGGCGGTCATGGCCGCCTGGGTGGTGGCGGCGCTGCTGGCGGGCTACCTGACGCTGCGGCGGCGCGACGCCTGACCGTCCGCTCCCCGCGGTGGTGCGGGGAGCGGCGCGGACCCCTCACGCGATCCTCACGCTCCCTTCCGGCGGCGCACCGGCCGGTCGAAGCGGAACCCGAACACACGGGCGGTAAGGTGCGAGGTCTCTCGGGGGGCGCAGGACCGACTGACGGCGCCCCCGTCGTTACTGACCTGGGGCGGACGATGATCGAGGCAGTCGGCCTGACCAAGAGCTACGGCGACAAGACCGCCGTGCACGACCTGACCTTCCGGGTGCAACCCGGGAAGGTCACCGGCTTCCTCGGCCCGAACGGAGCCGGGAAGTCCACCACGATGCGGATGATCCTCGGACTGGACCAGCCCACCGGTGGCAGCGTCACCGTGGCCGGCCACCCGTACCGCAAGCTGCCCAACCCGCCGCGGACGGTGGGGGCGCTGCTCGACGCCGGTGCCAAGCACGGCGGGCGCAGCGCCCGCAACCACCTGCTGTCCCTCGCACAGCTGTCCGGGATACCCGCCTCCCGGGTGGACCAGGTCCTCGACGTCGTCGGGCTGACCTCCGTCGCGCGCAAGCGCTCGGGCGGGTTCTCACTCGGCATGGGGCAGCGGCTCGGCATCGCCGCCGCGCTGCTCGGCGACCCCCGCGTGCTCCTCTTCGACGAGCCGGTCAACGGGCTGGACCCGGAGGGCATCCGCTGGGTGCGCGACCTGATGAAGCGGCTGGCGGCCGAGGGGCGGACCGTCTTCGTCTCCAGCCACCTGATGAGCGAGATGGCCCTCACCGCCGACCACCTCATCGTGATCGGGCGCGGCCGGCTGATGGCCGACATGCCGGTGCAGGACTTCATCGTGCAGAACTCGACCAGCTTCGCCCGGGTGCGCACCGCGGACGTCGGGCAGCGCGACGGGCTGACCTCGCTGCTGACGGGTGCGGGCGCGCAGGTGTTCCCCGAGGAGTCGGGCACCCTGAAGGTGGTCGGCCTCGAACTGCCGCAGGTCAGCGACATCGCCTTCGAGGCGGGCGTCCGCCTGTGGGAGCTCTCCCCGCACCACGCCTCGCTGGAGGAGGCGTACATGCGCATGACGCAGGGCGCGGTCGACTTCCGTGCCGGCGGCGCACAGCAGCCGGGCGACGCTCCCCCCGGGGCGTACGGCACCGGTGGCCCTCCCGGCTCACCGCTGCCGCCGGGCGCCGGCCCGCCGCAGCAGCAGCCGTACGGCGGCGCCCAGCCCCAGTCCTTCGCCCAGCCGCAGGAGAACGCCCGATGAGCATCCCGCCGCCCCCTGCCGGGCCGCCGCAGCCCGACCACGCACCCCAGGGCCGCGGCCCGCAGCAGCCGCCGGGTGCCGCCCCCGCGGCGCCGCCCGCCCCGCAGCAGGCCGCCACTCCCCCGCCGGGGCCCGTCCCGCAGCAGCAGCCCCATCCGCAGCAGGGCGGGCAGGCTCCGCAGTACCCGGCCGGGCCCTACCCGCAGCAGGGGCAGCCACAGGCGCCCGCGGCACCGCCGCAGGGCCCGCCCTCCGGCGGCTTCCCGCAGTACCAGGGCGCACCGCAGCACGCGTCGGCGCCGCCGCAGCAGGGGGTGCAGCAGCCGGGGACACCTCCGTACCAGGGCGCCCCGCAGCACACCGCCGCGCCGCTGCACCAGGGCGAGGCACAGCGGCCTGACGGCCCGTCCACGGACCGCCCGGTGCAGAACGGCGGCAGCGGCGGGCCGGACGCAGCGCCGGGGAGCGAGGTGCCCCCGGCCCACCTCGGCAACGCGCTGCTGGCGGAGTGGACCAAGATCCGCTCGGTGCGGTCGACGATCTGGACGCTGCTGGTGATGATGGTGGTGACCGTCGGCATCGGCACCGGTGTCGCCGCCATCATCTCCGCCACCAGCGAGCAGGGGTTCGACCCGCCGATCGCCGGGTTCATCGGCATCCTGCTCGGCCACATCGCGATCGTCACCTTCGGCGTGCTGGTCACCTCGACCGAGTACACCACCGGCATGATCCGCACCTCGCTGGTGGCCTCGCCGCGCCGGGGCCGGCTGCTGGCGGCGAAGTGCGTGATCTTCTCCGTCATCAGCTTCGCCGCCGTCGCCGTCGCGCTCGGCCTCACCCTGGTGCTGAGCAGCGCGCTCCTGAGCGACACCGAGGCCGCCCGTGAGATGCCGGGCGACGCCTGGCTGACCTCGGTGCTGGGCGTGGCGCTCTACGTCACGCTGCTGGGACTGCTGGGGTTGGCAATGGGATCGCTGCTGCGCTCCTCGGCGGGGGCGATCACCGTGATGCTCGGGATCGTGCTGCTGCCGACGATCGCGGCACCGTTCCTGTACATCTCCGAGAGCATGCGGGACGTCGCGGAGCAGATCGACGCGTTCTCCGCCATCGGCGGGATGTCCGCGCTGTCGGTCAGCTACACGGGCGACTTCGACCACAGCGGCTGGCCGCAGACCGCGGTGCTCGCGGCCGTGGTCGCTGCCGCGCTGCTCGGCGCCTGGGCGCGGCTGCGCAGCGCCGACGCCTGAGGCGGAGCGCGGCCCGCGTCAGTACCGGGGCGCGTTGCGGGACCGCTGGGGACGGGTTCCCCGGCGGTCCCGCGCGTTCCAGCACGCGCGGTGCCAGTGGCGCCGGTCGTCCACGGTGCCGTGCTGCTCCCAGGCCACGACGTGCCCGGTGCCCGGCGGGATCAGCTGGTCGCACCCCGGGCAGCGGTAGTGCTTGCCGCTGCTGCCGGCGACCTGCCGCACGACCCAGGACTCGCCCTGCCAGGTCTCGGTGCTCTCCAGGCCGTAGCGGGTGTGGTCCTCGGGCCGCCCTTCCGGGCGTGGTCGGGCGTTCCGGTGGTTGCGCCGGGGGGACACCTGGCACCTCGCTCGTCTCCGGGCGCTCCTCGCGGCGCCGTCCCTCACCAGCGTACGCAGTCGCCGGTCCCGGCCGCGCACACCGCGCGCTCGCACAGAATTCTCCGGCCGCACCGTGCCCTTGGCACGTGTCACGCGTTAATACCATCACCGGATGATGCGCCGTCGCGGCGGCGGGAGGGGCACGCGAGATGCGGGTAGGCACGTTCGTCCTGGCGGGACAGTTCGCAGGCCAGGCACACGACGAGGTGCTGCACCGCGTGGTGCGGTCGGCCGAGGTGGCGGAGGAGGCCGGGCTGGACGCGGTCTGGCTGGCCGAGCACCACTTCATCCCGTACGGCATCTGCCCCTCCGCCGCGACCCTCGCCGGCTTCCTGCTGGGCCGCACCCGCCGCATCGGCGTCGGCACCGCCGTCAGCGTCCTCCCGACCACCCACCCGGTCGCCCTGGGCGAGCAGGCCGCGCTGCTGCACCTGACCTCGGAGGGCCGGTTCACCCTGGGGGTGGGACGCGGCGGGCCGTGGGTCGACCTCGCGGTCTTCGGCACGGGGTTGGACGCGTACGAGCGGGACTTCCCCGAGGCGCTGGACCTGCTGCTGCGGTGGCTGCGCGAGGACCACGTCGGCGCCGCGGGTGAGCGGTTCCGGTTCCCCAGCGTCCCGGTGGTGCCCCGCCCGGACACCGGCCCCCACGGTGCGGGACCGCCGGTCGTGGTGGCCTGCACCTCCGCCCACGGGGTGCGGACCGCCGCGCGGCGCGGCCTGCCGATGCTGCTGGGCATGCACGCGGGCGACGAGGAGCGTGCCGAGATGGTGTCGCTGTGGCGCCGTACCGCCCTGGAGACCGGGGCCGACCCGGCCCGGGTGCGGGACGCCGGGCACGTGGCGGCCGGCGTGGTGCAGGTCGGCGACTCCCGGAGCGAGGCGGTCGACCTGCTGCGACGCTCGATGCCCGAGTGGTTCCGCCGGGGATTGGCCGCCTACCGGACGGTGGACGGGCGCCCGCGGCGGATGCGGGACCCGCTGGCGTACACCGAACTCCTCTGCGAGCTGCACCCGGTGGGCTCCCCGCGGCTCTGTGCGGACCGGCTCGCCAGGACGGCGGAGCGGACCGGCGTCACGCGGTTCGCGCTGCTCTCGGAGGGGTCGGGCGGGCTGGACGGGACGGAGGAGAACCTGCGGCGGTTGGGCGCGGAGGTGCTGCCGCTGCTTCCGCACCCCGCGGCCGGTGCCGCCGCCCCGGACCCCGGGAGGGGGGAGACGGCACCGTCGGCGGCCCGGGCGGCTTCCGGCCGCGCCGACGTCTCGGTCAGCAGTCGCGCAGTTCGGGCGACTGGTTGAGCAACTGGCCCCGGACGGAGGTGAAGCGGCTCAGCCGGTCGTCGGCCTCGGCGCCGGTCGGGAAGACCGCCACCCGGTGGCAGTTCTGGAAGGCCAGCCGCACGCCGAAGTGCCGCTCCAGCGAGCCGCGGATGGCGTCGCTGGCGAGAGCGCGCAGCAGCTGCCCGCGAGCGGCCTCGTTCGGGGGCGGCGTGGTGTTGTCGGCGAACTCGCCGCCGTCGGTCTTCAGTCGGGCCGCCAGAGAGCTGATCATCTCCCAGGCGTACGGCAGGGACGTACGCACGCAGTCGACGAACTCGGCCTCGTCGACCTCTCCTCGCTCGGCCTGCGCCAACAGGGCAGGCGTGACATCGAGCGACATGTGGTTTCTCCTCTCGCGATCCCCGGGTGACGGGATCTGAACGGATGGAACCGGGGCTGCACCGCTGTGACATCTGTGATCGTGCGCGTTCGTACGGCGACATCCTCGTTGCTGCCAAGGTAAGCCGGTTGGCCGATCATGTCAGTGGAGCGCGCTTATAGTCAGCCAATTGCAAAACGATTCATTACCGGGCATATGAGCGGACCGCCGGGAAGGTGGAGGCGACTTCGCCTCACGGCGCCCGGACCGGTAGCGTGACCGACCATGCGTCTCGTCATCGCCCGCTGCTCCGTGGACTACGCCGGCCGGCTCACCGCCCATCTGCCCCTGGCTCCGCGCCTGATCCTGGTGAAGGCCGACGGCTCGGTGTCGGTCCACGCCGACGACCGCGCCTACAAGCCGCTCAACTGGATGTCGCCACCCTGCACCCTCAAGGAGGGCGCCGAGAACGGCGTCGCGGTGTGGACCGTGGTGAACAAGGCAGGCGAGAAACTGATCATCACCATGGACGAGATCCTCCACGACAGCTCGCACGAGCTCGGAGTCGATCCCGGGCTGGTCAAGGACGGCGTGGAGGCCCACCTCCAGGAGCTGCTGGCCGACCGGATGGAGACCCTCGGCGAGGGCTGGTCGCTGATCCGGCGCGAGTACCCCACCGCCATCGGGCCCGTGGACATCCTCGGCCGCGACGCCGACGGCACCACCATCGCCGTCGAGATCAAGCGCCGCGGCGAGATCGACGGCGTGGAGCAGCTGACCCGCTACCTGGAGCTGCTCAACCGCGACCCCCATCTCGCGCCGGTCAAGGGTGTGTTCGCCGCGCAGGAGATCAAGCCGCAGGCCAGGGTGCTCGCCACCGACCGCGGTATCCACTGCGCGGTGCTGGACTACAACGCGCTGCGCGGCATCGACGACGACAAGCTGCGACTCTTCTGACGCGGCCGCGGCCGCCCGCACGAGGACGGCCGGAGGGCGCCCGTTCCGGGCGGCCGGAACCGTGCGGCACGGCGTGATTACGTGCCACCGGCCCATCCGATCACGCCGGTTCCGCGCGAGCAGGACTGACCGCGCGGAACCGGGGTCGGTGCCGCGGCGGGCGCGCGCACGGCACCCGGAACGGGCAGTGGGCCCCACCGCCGGTGGGGCCCACTCCCGCGTCCGCCGTGCCGAGCCTCTGTCAGAGGTCGTAGTACCCGCCGGTGGAGGTCGGCGAGGGCGACCCGGTGGGCGCGGTGCTCGACGGCGAGGCCCCGGGCGAGGAGGGGTCGGGGTCCGGGCTCGTCGGGTCGGGGTCGGGGCTGGTCGGGTCCGGGTCCGGGCTCGTCGGGTCGGGGTCGGGGCTGGTCGGGTCCGGGTCCGGGCTGGTCGGGTCCGGCGCGGGGCTGGTCGGGTCCGGCGCGCCGCCGCCGTTGCCCCCGCTCCCCCCGTTGCCGCCGTTCCCCCCGTTGCCGCCGCCGTTGCCGTTGCCACCGCCGTTGCCGCCGGTGGCGCCCCCGTCGCCGCCGGGCGACCCCGGGCCGGTACCGCCGTCACCGCCGCCCGTGGCGCCGCCGGTGCCGCCGGGCGGGGGCACCTCGTCACCGGGCTCCTCCGCGCCGTCCGACTCGGGGCTCTCCGGGCTCTCGGCGGGGTCCTCGGGGGTGTCCTCCGGGCTGGAGCCGTCGTTCTCGCCCGTGTCGCCGGCACCCTCGTCCTCGTCCGGCTCCTCGACCTCGCGGCTCGGGGTCTCCTCGGTGTCGGAGCCGTCCACGTCGGGCGCGGAGGTCGGGTCCTCGGTACCGCGCGGCCGGGTGTCGGGCAGGTCCGTCTCCCCGGAGGTCAGGCCGAGCGTGACGACGGTGCCGAGCACCGCTGCCAGCAGCACCCCAGTGCCGGCGGCCACGGTGTTGCGGCGGGTTCCGGCGAGCGCCGCCTTCCGCAGTCCGCCGCGCGGCTCCTCGCGCGGCTCCTCGTGCGGCTGCGCGGCACCGACCGCGGTGATCAGCTGGGTGCTGTCCTCGCTGCCCCGCGGGATCATGACGGTGTCCGCCTCCGGCGGGGGCGACGGCGCCTTCTCGGGCACGGCCACGGGGTGCACCGCGGTCGCCGGCGTCTGCGCGGGCAGCACGAGGTCCTCGACCAGGGCGAGCGCACGGCGGCCCGCATGGACACCGCCGGAGTCGGCCAGCGCGGCCCGCAACGCGACGGAAGCCTCCAACTCCGCGCGTGCACGGTCCAGTTGGTCACGGCAGATGGCCAGCACGCCCAGCTCGTGGTGGAAGTACGCCTGGTCGGCGACGAAGCCTGCCGCCCGCGCGCACTCCTGCCCGGTCCGCAGCATCCGCTCCCAGACGCCCCACCGGAGCGCCAGCGCCAGCCGGGGTGCGGCGGCGCGCACCAGCGAGGCCACGGCCTCGTGGTGACCGGCGCGCTGCGCCGCCCGCGCCACGGCGGTCAGCGTCTCCGCCTCGGCCGCGACCTCACGCGGCGCGGGGTCGGCGTCCGACAGCCACCAGGCGTAGTGCTGGGCCACACCCAGGGCGCGCTCCTCGGCGCCCTCCGCGTAGCCGGCGGCGGCCAGCGCCTCGGCGACGCCGCCCGCGGTGCGGACGTGGTCGCCGGTGGTCGAGAGCAGGCCGGCGGTGTGCAGTCGGTCGTGGTCGGCGAGGACGGTGTGGTCGCCGGTCAGCGCGGGCAGCTGGGAGGCGACGGGCAGCGCCCCGCCGAGGGCGACTGCGATCCGCAGGGTCTCGCGCGCGCCCTCGGGGAGCGCGGCGACGAGAGCGACGACGAGGCCGTCGGGCTCCGGCAGCGCCCCGGGGGCCCGGCCGCCGTCGCGGAGCCGGAGGTACTCCCCCGCCTGGGCGAAGCGGGCGGGCAGTCCCTCGGTGGCGGACCAGAGGTCGCCGGCCCAGTCGGACTCCTCGTCGGTGAGGGCCCGCCCAGCGAGGTTCTCCAGCAGTTCGACGCAGCCGGTGCGGCTGAGCCCGCCGAGGACGATCTCCTCCAGGCGGGAGTCGGCCCCCGCGCCCTGGCTCGCCGGCGTCGCCGTGAGGAGGAAGGCGCACTCGGGGGTGGCGTCGAGCAGCTCCTCCAGGGCGTTGCCGGTGAACTCGACGTCGTCGACCAGGACCACCGCCCCGATACCGCGGAGCGCCGCGCGGAGCTCGGCCGGGGCGGGGCGGTGGCCGGGGGCGTCGTGCGCGGCGCCGTACAGCTCGTGCTTGATGTCGGCGGCGCTGCGGTGGTGTCCGCTCAGGCGTATGAGCCCGTCGGGCGCCAGGTCCGCGCAGTCGCGGGCGACGGCGTCCAGCAGGGCGGTGCGGCCGCTGCCCGCGGGGCCGGTCAGCCGCACGGATCGGCCGCGGGAGAGCAGTCGCGACAGTCGCTCGCGCTGGTCCTCGCGCTCCAGCAGGGCCGGGCGCGGGCCGGGAGCGGCCGGGTCGGGGAAGCTGCGTCCCGCCACGGGCCGGCGGCCGGGCGGGCAGGACTCTATCTGGCTGCCGTCGACGGGGTTCAGCGTCAGCAGGAAGTCGCCGGCGATCAGTTCGGCGGGGCGCCGTGGACCGCCGCCGTTGTCCCGGGGCTCCGGACCGTCGGGGGCCGGGTGGTCGGTGTCCATGGTGTCGTTCCCTCGGAAGCGGAGGCGGACCTCGCCGTGGGGCGGCGGTCCGGGGTGGGCCGTCGGTCGCCTGGACCCGCGCTGACACGCGGTCCAGAAGTACTGTCGTACCACCGTCGGCGCCCCGGCCGACGAGCAGGGCCCGGTGGCTGGCGTTTTGCCCCGCTTCACCCCGGCGTTCGCGGCCACGGGCGGGGCCGGCGCCCCGCCGGTCCGCCGCCGTCCCCGTGCCGCGGGGCGGGCCGCTACGGCGTGATGGTGAGGATGCGGTGGAGCCGCGTGGCCACCAGCAGCCGCCGCATCCGGGGCGGTACCTCACGCAGCACCAGCCGACGGCCGCAGCGCCCCGCCCTCCGGTGCACGCCCATGATCACCCCCAGCCCCGTGGAGTCCCACGCGTCGAGCTCACGGAGGTCCAGGACCAGGTCGCCGTGGCCGGAGTCCACGGCGTCGTGCAGCGCGGACCGGGCATCCGCGGCGCTGCGTACGTCCAGGCGACCTCCGACGACCAACTCGGTGTGGTCGCCCCTGATGTGCATACGCTCTCCCCGCTCGGACCCCCGGCCCGTGGGTCACCCGGACCGGAGGTGGTGTCGTTCTGGCTGTGCTCCGCCAACGCCCGGGGCCGCCCGCTCCCCCGGCGGGGCCGACCGCCCGCGGCGGCACGGCGGTTCCGTCGTGCGCCGCGACGGCGCGGGGGCGGCGTCGCCCCGGGTTCTCCTGGGGATACCCCCGGCCGCGGCGGCGTTCCCCCGGCCGGGGTGTGCTTCCTGGGTGGATTCGTGGTGCGTGCCGTGAGGGCCACCGGAACGGGCCGCACGGCCCCGCCGCGCGGCGTGCCCGGACACCGGTTCCGGACGCCCCTCCACAGATCTGACGGACCGACAGCCCGACACGTTGCCGACTCGGCCGATTCCGTCACTGATTTCACCCGTGCGCGTGAACGCCCGGACCCGCATGGTGACAAACGGCGCCGGACGCCCCGACACCGCCCCCGCGTCGGGCGCCCCTCGCACGGCGCGTCCGGCACGCCCCGCGCGGAGCGTGCCGGACACCGGGCGGGCAAGGGTCAGTACCGGTAGAAGCCCTCACCGCTCTTGCGGCCGATGACGCCGGCGTCGACCATGCGCCGCATCAGCTCCGGAGGAGCGAACTTCTCGTCCTGGGACTCGGTGTAGATGTTCTCGGCGGCGTGGGTGAGCACGTCGACGCCGGTGAGGTCGGCCGTGGCGAGCGGCCCCATGGCGTGCCCGAAGCCGAGCTTGCAGGCGATGTCGATGTCCTCGGCGGTCGCGACCCCGGACTCCCGCAGCTTGGCCGCCTCCACCACGAGCGCGATGATCAGACGGGTGGTCACGAAACCGGCGACGTCGCGGTTGACCACCACGCAGGTCTTGCCGACGGACTCCGCGAACTCGCGGGCGGTGGCGAGCGCCTCGTCGCTGGTGCGTACGCCGCGCACCAGCTCGCAGAGGGCCATCATCGGCACCGGGGAGAAGAAGTGGGTGCCCACCACCCGCTCCGGCCGCTTCGTCGCCGCCGCGATCTTGGTGATCGGGATCGCCGAGGTGTTGGTGGCCAGGACCGTGTCCTCGCCGACGATCGTGTCGAGCGCGGCGAAGATCTCCCGCTTGGTCTCCAGCCGCTCGAACACCGCCTCCACCACGATGTCGGCGTCCGCCGCGGCGTCGAGGTCGGTCGAGGTGGTGATCCGACCGAGGGTCTCCGCCGCCTGCTCCGCCGTCAGTTTCTCCTTGGCGACGAACCGCTGGAGCGACTGCTCGATGCCGCCGACGCCGCGGGAGAGCGCCTCGTCGGTGACATCCCGCAGCACCACGTCCCATCCCGCTCGTGCCGAGACCTGGGCGATACCGGACCCCATGAGTCCGGCACCGATGACAGCGAGCTTCCTTGCCACGCGAGATCCCTTCGCCGTTCCGTAAAGTTCCTGCGCCGGAATGTAACCGCCCGGAAGGGTCCTTGGGGAGTGCCCGGGACGCGCGTCACGTCTCACATGGCGGACATCACACCGCCGCCGGGCGGTAGCGTTCCCCCATGGTGAACCTCACGCGCATCTACACCCGTACCGGAGACCAGGGCACCACCGCCCTCGGTGACATGAGCCGTACCGCCAAGACCGACCTGCGGATCGCCGCCTACGCCGACGTCAACGAGGCCAACGCGGCCATCGGCACTGCCCTGGCGCTCGGCGGGTTGGACGGCGAGGTCGCCGCCGTGCTGGTGCGGGTGCAGAACGACCTCTTCGACGTGGGCGCCGACCTCTCCACCCCGGTCGTCGCCGACCCCGAGCACCCGCCGCTGCGGGTGCTCCAGAGCTACGTGGACCGGCTGGAGGAGGACTGCGACACCTTCCTGGCCGGGTTGGAGAAGCTGCGCAGCTTCATCCTCCCGGGGGGCACCCCCGGCGCGGCGCTGCTGCACCAGGCGTGCACCGTGGTGCGCCGCGCGGAACGCTCCACCTGGGCGGCGACGGAGGAGCACGGCGCCACCATGAACCCGCTGACCGCGACTTACCTCAACCGCCTCTCCGACCTGCTCTTCATCCTGGCGCGGGTGGCCAACAAGGAGACCGGTGACGTGCTGTGGGTGCCGGGCGAGAACCGCTGAGGCCGCCTCATCCCGGCGGCCGGCGGTCGGCGGCCGGGACGGCGCCGGGCAGCGGTCCGGCGCCGGGCGGCGGTGCGGTGCCGTGCGGCGGTGCGGGGCCGGAC
>NZ_JAAVJD010000097.1 GCF_012033735.1 Streptomyces lonarensis
CGCCGGCTGACCGCACGCGACCGGCCCGCACCCCCTCGCGAGGGGGTGCGGGCCGGTCGCGTGCGGTCAGCCGGCGGTGGTCGGCGGCACGTACTTGTAGCCGACCCGGTGGACGGTGACCACCCGGGCGCGGTAGTCGCCGAGCTTGCGCCGCACCCGGGCCACGTGGACGTCGACGGTCCGCCGGTCCCCGACCGGTCCGTACCCCCAGACGGTCTCGACCAGCTGGTCGCGCGTGAAGACGCGGTGCGGGTGGGCGACGAGCAGCGCCAGCAGCTCGTACTCCAGGTAGGTCAGGTCGAGCGGGACCCCGTCGACCTCCACCGTCCGCGCGGTGCGGTCGACGCGGATGCCGGCGCTCTCCCTGACGTCCGCGGGAGCGGCCGCGGTGGGGCGCTCCCCCGCCGACGCCGCGACCGCGTCCGGGGCCGGCAGGGCCGCCGGGGGCTGCGGCGGGGAGTCGACGGGGGCGGGGAGCACCGTCAGCGGCACCGGCGGGCCGCGGAACTCCGCCCGGACGGCGTTCAGCAGCTCGGTGGGGTCGGTCCCGGCCGGTGCCAGGACGAGGTAGCCGACCAGCGGGGTGCGGGGGGTGTCGGCGGCGGGAGCCGGGGCGGCGGGCCGGGCCGACCGGCGGGCCAGCGGAAGCAGCTGTGGCGCGGCGAGCGGCCCGGGGGGCGGGGTGAGATCGGCGAGAGCGGTGGAGGAATGCATGGTCTGCTCCTGTTTCCTCAGGGATGCGAGGTGAGGGGGCCGGTGCGCCGCGGGTGGGGCGCCGGCCGGGTGCGCGGTGCGGGAGGCGGCCGTCAGCCGCCGGCACCGGCGTGGGCGGGCAGCGACTCGACGAAGTCGTCGACCACGGCGAACAGCCGCTGTTCGGCGGCGTCGCGCAGTCGGGTACCGCCGGTCGGCGAGCGCTCGACATCGTCGTCGAGGAACAGACAGCCGCCCACGATGTGGCGGGCGCCCAGCGCGCTGAGCACCGGCCGCAGCGCGTAGTCCAGGGCCAGCAGTTGGGTGGTGGAGGCGGAGGTCACCAGCGGCAGGACGGTCTTGCCGGCCAGCGCGGCGTGCGGCAGGAGGTCGAGGAAGGTCTTCAGGACACCGGAGTAGGCGCCCCGGACGACGGGCGTGACGACGATGACCCCGTCGGCGAGGGCGACGGCGTCCACGGCGCCGAGGATCGCGGCGGACTCCGCCCGCCCGGCCAGCAGCTCCTCGGCCGGCAGGCCGTGAACGGCGAGGTGCGCGGCGTCGAACCCGGTGGCGGTGAGGCGGTCGACGGCGTGCGGCACCAGGAGTTCAGCGCGGGAGAAAGGGGAGTTGCCGCCTGAGACGGCGAGAATCTGTGTCATGGCGTGCCTTAGGGCGTGTGGACCACGGGGCGGCGGGCCGGCGGTGGTTCCGCCGGGCGGGGGCGGTCCGGTCACCCGAGGTCCGCTTTCGCCCACCCACCGCGCGGCCCGGCCCGCGGGGGCAGGGCGCGTCGGCCGTGCCACCCGGTCAGGGGGAGGTCGCGGAGGGGGAAGCGGGAGCGGCGGCGCCTCAGCGACGCCGGGAGGTGCTCCCGGCGGCCGTGGCGGGGCTCGGCTGACCGTGTCTCAGCGGCGGCCGGCACACAGGGCGCTGGCCTGGCGGCGGAGATCGACGTGCAACCGCACGAAGAGAAGATCAGCCTGGCTCACACAACGAGCTTCGCAGCGTGACCGGTTGGCGTCAAGAACGCCGCCGACGGGTCTCGAATGCCGGATACCGGCAACAACCGCCCGGCCCGCCGTCGCGAGCGGGCACGCGGCGCGGGCCCGGGCGCGCCACGGGCACGACGCCGACCGCGCCTCGCACCGCGCGACTGTGTGCAGGCGGCCTGGACCGGATAACCTGCCGGGGTGCCGGATGAGACGTCAGCGGAACGTTCACGATCGTGGCCACCGCGCGGCATCGCCGTGTCGGTCCTGGTCAGCATGGGTGCCTGGATGGTCTTCGGTTCGCCCGGCGGCGAGCCCAGGACGCCTCCGGAGCAGACGCTCGACGGCTGGCGGGTCGTGCCCGGCCAGACCGCCGAGGACGCGCGGTGCGGCTTCGAGGGCGAGTGGGCCGTCCTGGAGTACGTGGCCGCTCCTCCCACCCGGGTCGGCGAGGACCTCTTCGTGCAGACCGGTGACCGGTGGGAGTTCGAGGACGACTGGGAGGCGGCCAACCTCCAGGTGGCGATCATCGGCGACCCGCTCCCCGGCTCGCCGCAGGAGGGCATGGACGCCCTCGACCTCGCCGAACGGCTCCAGAGCGCCCCGGCCGACTGGCGCCACGGCGGGCGCACCGCCTGCGTCACGGAGGGCGAGGAGCGGCAGGGCCCGCCCCGCTGAGGGCCCGGCCGGGCACCGCCGGCCCCGGCCCTGGCGGCCGGGGTAGCGCCGCGGCGTCACAGGCCGGCGAGGATCTCCCGCTCCCGGGCGGCGTCCAGCCCCACCGGCGGCCGGCCCGGACGCTGCGGCACGCCCGGAAGGGCCGACAGCCACTCCCAGGTGTCCGCGACCGTCTCCCGGACCGGGCGGCAGCGCAGCCCCGCCGCGTATGCCCGGCGGGTGTCCGCGCCGTGCAGTGCGGTGTGCAGTTCGCCCGGCGGCAGCCAGATCGGGAGCTGCGTCCAGGGTTCGACCCCCGCGGCCAGCAGCGTCCCGGCCGGCGCCCAGCGCAGCCGGGCGTCGGCCCCGGTCGCGGCGACGCACGCCGCCAGCAGGGTCTGCGTCGTGGCGTGGCCGCTGCGGGAGACCGTGTCGTAGGTGCCGGTGAGACCGCCGGCGGCAGCGTCCAGCAGCCAGCCCGCGAGGTCGCGCGCGTCCACGTACTGCAGCGGCAGGTCGCGGGGGCCCGGCGCGAGGACGTCACCGCCGCGGCTGATCCGCAGCAGCCACCACGGCAGGCGGCCGATGTCCTCGTGGGGGCCGAGGATCAGCCCGGCACGCGCCAGCAGGCAGGCGCCGGGGAAGGCCGCGTTCACGGCGATCTCCGCGCCCCGCTTGTCGCGGGCGTACTCCGTGGCCGGGCCGTCGGGGTCGGCCGCGACGAGGGGGGCGGCCTCGGCGGTCGGCGCGCCGGCAGGGCGGGGGTGGAGGTAGACCGAGCGGGAGGAGACGTAGCCGTAGTGCCCGACCCTGCCGCGCAGCAGCCGAGCGGTCTCCCGCACCACGCCGGGCGCGCCGGACCAGGTGTCGACCACCGCGTCCCACTCCCCCGCCCCGAGCGCCGCCCGGCCGGCCGCCGTAATGCGGTCACCGCGCAGGGAGCGGACCCCGGGCACGTCCGGGGCGCCGCCCCGGTGGAAGGTGGTGACCTCCCAGCCGCGGTGCACCGCGTCGGCCACCACCGCCCGTCCGACGAACCCGGTCCCGCCCAGCATCAGAAGTCTCATGGTGTCCACCGTGCCCGTTCCCCGGAGCGGACGGGCGGCCGCTCGGCGGTGAGCGGAATCGCCCCGCGCGAACACGGTCCGGCCGTGTGTCCGCCCGGGGCCGCGCGGACACCGTTCACTCCGCGGGAGTGGCCTCCGCGAGTTCGAGCAGCCGGGTGACGGTGCGCCAGTTCCGGGCGGTGGCGACACCGTCGGGCAGTGGGGCGGCCAGCGCCTGCGCGAGCCGGCTGCGGCCGGAGCCGTTCGGGTAGCGCGCGTAGATCTCCCGTTCGCCGAGCCGGAACTCGTCGGGGGCGAACCGGGCGGGGTCGGCGTCCGCCAGCGGGTGTTCGCGCGCCGGCCGGTCGAGGAGGGCGACGTGGACCCCGGTGGGGTCGAGCTGCTCGGCGGGGAACGGGCACCGCGCGACGATCCCGCGGAGCGTCGCCGTCTCCAACACCAGCGTCTGCACGGGGAACCCGAACCGGTCGGCCAGCGAGGCCGCCACCGCTGCCGCCACCTCGTCGGTGGGGCCGGGCGGGGTGACGAGGACGGCGTTCCCGCTCTGCAGCAGGGTGCGAACGTGCCGGTGTCCCGCCTCGGTCAGCAGCTGCCGCAGCTCCGCCATGGGCACCCTGCGGTGCCCGCCGACGTTGACGCCGCGCAGCAGCAGCACGCGGACCGTGGGTTCGTCCATGCCAGGAGCCTAAGCGTTGTCCCGTAATCCCACGAGGCTGAGGGTCATGTCGTGTCCGGGTCGGCGCCGATGGCACCGGCCGAGCGAAGTGAACGGCCGAGGTCTCCGGTGAGGATGCGGGGGTGGCGCCGCCACCACCACAGGTCAGCGCCAGGCAGCCTGTGGAACTGATCGAGTGCTTGGCCGTCGTCTTCGATGGTCGCGGCCTTGTACTGCGCGTCCAAGGATTTGACCCGCGGGGTCCAGAACTGAACGACGTGTTCGTCCAGCAGGAGCCACGCCTCGTGCAGCCAGTTTCGGCAGTAGAGGTCGTTGGTGTACTCGTAGATGTCATCGCCGTAGCCGCGTTCGATGGCGCTCACCAGGGCAGCCCACGCGTTCACCCTTTCAGCGGCCGTGAACGCCGTCCTCCAGCCGCGCTGGTGCAACAGCTGTCCCACCTCGGTCTCAGTAGCCACGGGCAAGAGGCTCTCATGCCGAATCCGTCCGGGCGACCGAGATGTCCCGTCAGAAGCCGGCGGCCCCGCACCATGATCAAGATGAGACGATCTCGCCGTGGCTGGTGTGATCACGGCGTCGGAGCCGTCCTGGATAGCCCTGTTCAGCGGGCTGAGCCCGAGGCAGTTTGGGAAGCTGGTGACCGTTCTGAGGCGCCAGGGTGCGAACGCCGTCCGCAAGGGTCGGCCGTGGAGCCTTCCGCTGGAGGACCGGGCCCTTCTGGTCGTGGCCTACTGGCGCACGAACTTGACCATGCGGCAACTCGCCCCGCTGTTCGGCGCGTCGAAGTCGGCAGCGGACCGCATCATCGACCACCTCGGGCCGATGCTCGCGCTCCAGCCCCGCAAGCGGTTTGCCAAGGACACCGTGCTCATCGTGGACGGCACCCTGGTCCCCACTCGGGACCACACGATCGCCGAGCGATCGAAGAACTACCGGTACTCCACCAACCACCAGGTCGTCATCGACGCCGACACCCGCTTGGTCGTCGTGGTCGGCCGACCGCTCGCCGGGAACCGGAACGACTGCAAGGCGTGGGAGGAATCCGGCGCCAAGGCTGCCGTGGGCAACACCGTTACGATCGCCGACGGCGGCTACCCGGGCACCGGACTCGTGATCCCCCACCGCCGGCAGCGCGGCCAGAGCGAACTCCCGGCCTGGAAAGATGACCACAACAAGTCCCACAAGCAGATCCGCGCCCGCGTCGAGCACGTCTTCGCCCGCATGAAGACCTGGAAGATCCTCCGCGACTGCCGCCTCAAGGGCGACGGCGTCCACCACGCCATGCTCGGCATCGCCCGGATGCACAACCTCACCCTCGCCGGGTAGGCCAGCAGGCCGCACAGCGGCCAACCGTGCTTGAGCCGACCCGTAGATCATTTACGGGACACCCCTTAGGCCAGGACGCAGCGTGGGGCGGCCGGATCTCTCCGGCCGCGCCACGGCGGTGCCACCACGGTGGTGTCAGCGGGAGCCGGCCTCCTCCTGCGCGCGGGCCGTCGCGTCGGAGACCTGCTCCGGTACGAGCTCCTCGGCCGCCTGCTCCTCCTGGGAGAGCCGCTGCCGCTCCTGTGCGTCGAAGTCCGCTATCGTCCGCGCGAAGTCCCGCGTCGAGAGCTGCAGCTTGTAGATGATGGCGAGTTCGAAGACCAGCAGCAGCGCGCCGGCCGCGACGGTCACCGGGATGATCGCGTTGAACAGCGGCGCGACGATGAAGACGGCCATCTGGAACTCGATACCGCTGACCAGGTGGGTGCGGACACGGTGCCGCAGCAGGAACGACCGGGCGCGCAGGTACCAGGGGAACCGGCTGCGGAACTCCCGGTGCAGGTCGACCACGGACCGGTCGGCGCCGGGCGCTGCCGCGCGTTGCGCGGGCACCCCCGCCGTGTCCCCGGGCTCCTGGGACGCGGCCCGTGCGATCTCACCGGTGCGGGCGCCGCGCCGCTGCGCGTCGTCCAGCTCGGTGTCGGCCTCGGGGTTGTCGCGGAGCAGGTCCTCCATGAACGCCAGCTCTATGGCGTTGTCCGCCGCGGCAGCGCGTTCCGCGCGGGCCTTGATCTGCTTGCGCATCTCGTGGCGGACCTTGAAGATCTGCAACGCGTCGATGTACCGCAGCATGTCGAGGAAGACGACAGCCAGCGCGAGCCAGATGTACACGACGTCGCCGGTACGGGCGTACTGACCGCCCATCAGAGCGACCGCGCAGGCCAGCACGCGGATGCGGTCGAAGACGTAGTCCAGCCAGGCCCCGAAGACGGAACCGGTGCCGGTGAGCCGGGCGAGCTTGCCGTCCATGCAGTCGAGCACGAAGCTGAGGTGGTACAGCAGCGCCCCCGCCAGCAGCCAGGTCCAGCTGCCCATGGCGAAACAGGCGGCGGCTCCGAGGCCGAGGAAGAGCGCCATCCAGGTGATCTGGTTGGGGGTGAACCTCGTCCACACCGCGGTCCAGCGGACCAGCGGTGTGGCGACGGGGTCCACGAGCAGTACGGTCCACCAGGCGTCACGCTTCTTCTGCGTGATCTGGCGGACGGACGTCATAGGGGGGATGTCTTGGCGCATCGTCTGCTTCCGGGGGGCGGGCGGGCCCGGCCGACGCTATGAGGCGGCCACCCAAATGGCAAGTGCGGATCACGGGTTGCGTCGCCCGTGCCCACCTGGTCGAACTGCGGTGCCCCACCCGTCCCGGGGGCCCCGGCTCAGGACACCGGGCGCGACTCCTCCCAGAGCCACTCGAAGTCCTCCATGTAGGTGTCGTAGAGGCCCGGTTCGGGTCCCTCGCCGCCCGGAACGAGTCCGGTGGCCCCCTCCCGCGGGGCGCGCCGCAGCACCAGGGCGGGGGACTCCATCCCCCGGCTGCGCCCGAGGTACGGCTGCACCACGGCGACTCCGTCGGGCCCGTCGGAGTCGACGAAATAAGCACTGAACCGGGGGATCTCGTCGAACACCTGAATACGGAAAGCCTTCGCATCCCGCACTCGGCTGCGTACTCTGCGTACATGAAGGATGCTGGTCTCCACCGCCCGGCTCAGCTCCCCCCGCTTCAGCCCCAGCTCCCGCTCGCGGCGCCGCATGGTGCCGCCGGCCGGGTTGAGGAAGAGCAGCCGGATGCGGCAGCCCGAGTCCGCGAGCCGCTGGAGCCGCCGGCCGGGGTAGTTCTGCACCAGCAGTCCCAGCCCGGTGCCCACCGCGTCGAGGCGGCGGGCGCCGGCGAACAGCTCCTCCGGCGGGACCCGCCGCTGCGACCGGGCCCGGTCGGCGTGGACGGCCGCCACGTCGGCGAAGCGGTCCCCGACGAGCTGTTCCACGGCGTCGGCGGGCAGCCGTTCCGCCGGGCGTTCGGGCCCGGGGGACGCGAGCATCCGGAGCAGTCGCGCGCAGCCGCGTTCCGCCTGGTCCAGCACGTGGGCGCTGAGACCGCGGTTGCGGGCGACCGCGCTGCGCGCCGACTCCAACTCGTCGAGGGTGAGTTCCAGCTCGCGGCGGCTCTCCAGGTACGGGGAGAAGCACGGCCAGTGCTGCACGATCAGCTCCCGCAGCTGCGGGAGGGTGAGGAACGCCAGCACCGTGTCGTCGGCGGGGTCGAGGACGTGCCCCTTGCGGCGGCTCACCTCGCGCAGCGCCGCCGCCCGCTGCACCCATTCCTGGCCGGTGGGCCCGGCCGCCGCCACCTCCCACTCCTCGCCGTGGACCGGCTCGTACACCGGGCGCAGCACCGCGCCCACCACGGCCCGCAGCCGCTGCTCGACGAGGTTGAGCCAGACGTAGGCGCGGCCGGCGCGCTCGACGCGGACCCGCACCTCCGCCCAGTCCTGCGGGCTCCAGCTCAGGTCGGCGCCGATCTCCACCGGGCGGGGCAGCGGCATCGCGGTGGCCGACACCACGCCCGGGGTGCCCGCCCCGCCGCCCGGCGGGAGCTCACGCCCCGAAGCTCCCACCCTTCCGCACCGCCTTCGTCCGCCTCCGATGGATCAAGAAAGCGTACTGCGGGCACGGCTCGGACCGCAGCCCGTGCGCGGGAGCGGAGCCACGGACACGCGCCGGGGAGCCCGCGCCCCTGACTCCGGCGGCCCGCGACCGGGCGCCGCCGCTGCCCTTCCGCCCCCTCGCGCCGCCCGCACCGCCGCGTCGACCACCCCTTTCCGCGAAAGGCGGACCCTCCATGACCCCGACCCCCGTCGCGCCGTCCGACGGCGCCCGTCCGGCGCCTCCCCCCGCGGTGCCCACCGCCACCTACCGGTTGCAGCTGCGCCCCGAGTTCCCGTTCTCGGCGGCGGAGCGGCTCGTGCCGCACCTGGCCCGCCTCGGCGTCTCGCACCTGCACCTCTCGCCGGTGCTGGAGGCGGCTGCGGGCTCGGCGCACGGCTACGACGTGACCCGCCACGACCTGGTGCGGCCGGAGATCGGCGGCGAGGACGGGCTCCGAGCCCTGGCGCGCACCGCAGCCGCCCACGGGCTGGCCCTCGTCGCCGACCTCGTCCCCAACCACATGGCGGTACCCTCCCCCGCCGCCCCCGGCGACCCGCTGTGGGACGTGCTGCTGCACGGCCGGGGCTCGCGCCACGCGCGCTGGTTCGACATCGACTGGGAGGCGGGCGGGGGACGGCTGCTGCTGCCGGTCCTGGGCGGTCCGGTCGGGACGGAGCTGGCGTCGCTGCGCGTCGCCGACGGCGAGCTGCGCCTCGGCGACCATCTCCGGCTGCCACTGCGGGAGGGCACCGCCCAGCTGCCGCTGCCGGAGCTGCTGGACGCCCAGCACTACCGGCTCGCCTGGTGGCGGTTGGCGCGCACCGAACTCAACTACCGCCGGTTCTTCACCGTCAACGAACTCATCGCGTTGCGGGTCGAGGACCCCGAGGTGTTCGAGGCCACCCACCGCACCGTGCTGCGACTGGTGGCGGAGGGCGTCATCGCGGGGCTGCGGGTGGACCACCCCGACGGCCTGGCGGACCCCGCGGGCTACTTCCGCCGCCTCGCCGAACGCGCGGGCGGCATCTGGACGGTGGCGGAGAAGATCCTGGCCCGCGGTGAACAGCTGCCGCTCGACTGGCGCGTGGCCGGCACCACCGGCTACGACGCGCTGCACCACATCGACGGGGTGCTGACCGACGGCGCCGGGCTCGACCGGCTGACCGAGCAGTACCGCGAGCGGAGCGGGGCGCCGGCCGACCGGGGCGGCGCCTGGGAGGCGACCGTCCGCCGGGCCACCGGGGACGTGGTCCGCGGCGATTTGGCCGCCGAGGTGACCCGCCTGACACGCACCGCGAGCCGGATCTGCGCCGCGGACCCCACGCAGCGGCTCCGGGACCACGCGCCCTGGGCGTTGCGCGCGGCGATCGAGGGCGTGCTGGCGGCGCTGCCCGTCTACCGGCCCTACGTGCCCGCCGCGGGGCCGCCCACCCCTGCGGACGAGGTGCTGCTGCGGGCCGCGGCCGACGAGGCGCGGGCGGCGTTCACCGTGCCCGAGGAGGCCGAGGCGGTCGCCGTCGTCCGTGAACTCGCCCTGGGTCGGCTGGGGTCGGGCGGGGGCCGGGAGGACTTCCGCGCCCGGTTCGCGCAGACCTCGGCGGCGCTCCGCGCCAAGTCGGTGGAGGACCGCGCGTTCTACCGGTGGACCCCGCTGCTGTCGGCCTGCGAGGTGGGCGGGGAGCCCGGCGACCCGGTCGTCGCGCCGGAGGAGTTCCACGCCTTCTGCGAGCGCAGGCAGCGGGACTGGCCGGCCTCGGGCACGGTGCTCTCGACCCACGACACCAAGCGCAGCGCCGACGTCCGGGCGGTGCTGCTGGCGTTGTCCGAGCACCCGGAGGCGTGGGAGCGGGCACTCCCCCGGTTGTCGGAGGAGGCCGAACGTGCCGGTACACGCCCGCCCGACGCCCACCTGGCGTGGAGCGTCTGGCAGAACGCGCTGGGGCTCGGCGTCCCCGACCCGGAGCGGCTCGGCGGTGCAGCGCTGAAGTCGGCTCGCGAGGCGGCGCTCCGCACCGGCTGGACCGAGCCGGACACCGCCTACGAACGGGCGCTGGCGCAGTTCGTGAAGGCCGGCCCCTGCGGCACTGCCGCGCCGCTGCTCGCCTCGCTCCGCGAGGAGTTGGCGGAGTCGACGCGCGCCGCCACCCTCGCCCAGACACTGCTGCACCTGACGATGCCGGGGGTTCCCGACCTCTACCAGGGGACGGAGACGCTGGCCCCCGCCCTCGTGGACCCCGACAACCGGCGCCCGGTCGCCTTCCCCGAGGCGGAGCTGCGCGCCGTGTACGCCGAGGCGTCGTCCGACGGGGCGCCGTCCCACCGGGGCAGCGGCGGGCCGGACGACCTGGCGACGGAGAAGCTGCGGCTGACGGCGGCCGCGCTGCGGCTGCGGCGCGACCACCCGGAGTGGTTCGGGCCGGGCGGGGAGTACCGCGCAGTGGCCGCCGACGGCCCGCTGGGCGAGCACTGCCTCGCCTTCACCCGGGCGGGCCGGGTGCTCACGGTCGTCACGCGCCTGTCGCGCGGTGTCGGCAGGCGAGGCGGCTGGCAGGACACGGCGCTGGCCGTGCCGCCGGGGGTGTGGACGGACCGGACGACCGGCCGCGTCCTCACCGTCGGGGAAGCCGACACGGGCGTGCCGGTGGCGGAGCTGCTGGCCGGGGCACCGGTGGCGCTGCTGGTCCGCACCGGCTGAGGCGGACGGGCGGGCGGCACCCGCACCGGGTGCCGCCCGCCCTTCGGTCTCACTGCCAGGTCATGGTGATCTCGCGTTCGATCTCCCGGTACCCCGCACGGCGGAACGCGTCGGCCATGGGGGTGTTGCCCAGGTCGGTCGAGGCGCGGATACGGGGGACGTTCTGCTCCGCCAGGACCCGGGTCCCCTCGGCAAGGACGTCGTCGATGTACCCCCGGCCGCGGTGGGCCGGCAGCACCGCGAGGTACGCGATGATCGGGTTGTACCCGTTGTGGGCGGGCACGACGAACCCGACCGGCTCGCCGTCGGGCAGCGTGGCCACCCGCCACCAGGACCGCGGAGTGGTGAAGCGGGCGATCTCCTCCTCGTAGTGCGCGGCGGCCACCTGGCGGGCGGACATCCTGGTCAGGTCGTCGCGGCTGTGCGCGTCGAGCGTGCCGGGGAGGACGTCCGTCATCAGGTCGATCAGCTCACCGGGGTCGCGCGGCTCCCGGAAGGCGAGCCGACCGGTGAGCGGGGGCGGGGCGGCCGGGCCCCTCTCCAGGCGGAGCCGTTCCACGAACGGCAATCCGCCGGTTCGCCGCACCACGTTGCCGAGTTCCTCGACGACCGGGCGGGCATCCGGGTCCTCGCGCCAGTCGGCGGGGACGAAACGGCTGTACATGGGCGGGCGTTCCCCGGTGGGCACTACCGCGGCGGTCGCCGCGCGCAGCAGGCGCTCACCGATGGCCAGGCGCTCGCTCGGCGGCAGGGCTCCGTCGAGGTCGAGGATGTCGAGGACGAGCGGGCCGGCCGCACCCGGCCGGCTCCACCATCCGGCGCGGGCCAGGGGGCGGTCGCCCCGAACCGCCACCCAGAGCCAGGAGGGGCGGCGGCGCCCGGCGTCGAGGTCGCCGGCGATCTCGGGGTTGAGGGCGTACGGGAAGCGGGTGAAGAGGGGGAGTTCCTCGCGGCCGGTGATCGGACGCAGGGTCAGGTCGTGCTGGTTCACGTGGGCACCGTTCGGCGTGGGCGCCCGGCCGGTCCGGTTCAGCGGTGGTCGCCGACCCGGGAGGACACGGGCGGATGGGGCACGGACTGCATCGCTCGTCCTCCTTTCGCGTCGTCTCGGCGGATCGCCACGGTGGCGGCGCCATCGGCAGGTCTACCCGGGCGGCAGCGGTGGCCGCAACAGGGTTTCGCGAAGTACCGGCGGCGGGGCGGGGCATCCGTGGCCGCCGCGGACGCACCGGCATCGGGCCAACGTGCGGGAGGCGGGAGGCGACGCCACCACCGGCCGCGGCGGTCGCCGCCGCCGGTGGCGCGGACGCGCGACTGCTGCGCATCGGTCGGATGGCTGTCCGAAAGCGACCGGAGGGCGCGCGGCCGTCGCACGCGGTGTCTTTACGTGCATGTAACACCCCGTTACCTTCTCGGATATGGGAGCGCTCCCATCGCGCTCTCCCCCCACATGCTGTCTCACGAAGGGACGCGTCCGCCATGAAGGACCGTTCGAAGCGACGCACGCTGTCGAGGAAGACCGCCCTGGTCGCCGCCACCGCGGCTCTCCCCGCCATGGCGATGGTCATGATGACCGGCGGGTCGGCCGCCGCCCACGGCGCGCCGATGGACCCCGGCAGCCGCACCTACCTCTGCTACGTCCACAGCATCGACCACACCGGCCAGATCACACCGAGCAACCCGGCGTGTGCCGCGGCGCTGGCCCAGGGCGGCCACAACGCGTACTACAACTGGTTCGCGGTGCTGCAGTCCAACGGCCAGGGCCGCACCGCCGGGTTCATCCCCGACGGGCAGCTGTGCAGCGGCGCCTCGGGCGCCTTCGACTTCTCCGGCTTCGACCTGCCGCGGGACGACTGGCCCTACACCCACGTCACCGCGGGCGACGACTACCGCTTCAGCTACAACGTGTGGGCCCACCACCCCGGCAGCTTCCACATGTACGTCACCAAGGACGGCTTCGACCCCTCGCAGCCGCTGACCTGGGACGACATGGAGGACGAGCCCTTCGCCTCCGTCGACGACCCGCCGTGGACCGGTGTCGGATCGATCGAGGACGAGTACTACTGGACCTCCACGCTCCCCGACGACAAGGAGGGGCGCCACATCATCTACACCGTCTGGGAGCGGTCCGACAGCCCGGAGACCTTCTACAGCTGCTCGGACGTCGTCTTCGACGGCGGCAACGGCGAGGTCACGGTGCCGGGCGGCAGCACCGGTGCCTCGGCGGAGGTGGCCGAGGCCCACTCGGCCGTGCCCGACCTCGGTGACCACGACCACCACGGCTCGCACGCCTCCCACGGCGGGGCGACCCACGCGTCGCACAGCGCACCGGTCAACTCCACGGCCGACTGGTTCGGTCCCGGCAACGCGCTGAGCCAGGCCGGGCAGACGGTCGGCGCTCTCCTCGGAGCATGGTCCGGCCGCTGACGGCGGCGGCCCGTCCCGCCGCCCTCGGCGGGACGGGCCCCAGCGGCGGCGCGCCCCCCAGCGCCGGCGGGGCAGGCCCCACCGGCGGCGTGGCGGGTCCTCAGCGCTCGGCGGCCTCGGCCCCCGGCTCGGCCACGAGGTAGCCCACGCTGCCGAAACGCAGCGTGTCGCCGGGCCCGACGGGCGCGGCTCCCATGACCCGCGCCCCGTTCACCCAGGTGCCGTTGGCGGAGCCGATGTCGCGCACGGTCCAGGTGTCCCCCACGCCCTTGAGCTGCGCGTGGAACCTGCTGACGGACGCGTCGCTGATCCGCAGCACCGAGCCCGGGGCGCGGCCGACGGAGATCGGGTGGCGGCCGGGGGCGGGCAGGACGAGCCGCGGCAGGCGCTCCGAGTCCCACGCGCGGCGAACCCGCTGGTGGAAGGCGGAGGCCCGGCCCACCGTGCGGACGACGCGGCTGCGGGGCCGCCGCTCCCCCAGGTCCGCCGTCGCGGCGTAGAGGTCGGACACCTCGTCCGCGGTGACGACGATCTCCATGCGGCGCTGGAAGGTGTCGTGCGACACCTTCCGCTGGGCGACGCCCGCCCGCAGCGCGGTCAGGGCGGCAACCCGGTCGGTGTCCTGCACGGCGAGGGCCGTGGTCTCATCGGCGGAGGTCATGCGGATCATTCTCGGGCAGGTCAGGGGACGAGTTGATCGGTACCCCGCGACAGTTCTGTAACAGGTCGCCCCACCAACACCGTCCGGCGCGAGCGCAGTTGCCGCCGTCACCCACCGGCCCGGCAGCCGCGGCGCCACTGCCCCACCAGCGCGCCGCCACACGCCGGGCGATGGTCTGGCCCCGGGAGGGCCGGGGACCGACCATGGTGCACATGCTCTTCGAGGTGTGGGCACCCCACGCGCGCGAGGTCGCGCTCCAGCTGGACGACGCGACGCAGACCATGGTCCCCGACCCGGCGCGCCCCGGCTGGTGGCGCACCACCGCCGAGGCCGCGACCGGAGCCCGGTACGGCTTCCGGCTCGACGGCGGGCCGGTCAGACCCGACCCGCGGGCCCGCCGGCTGCCGGACGGCCCGGGCGGACCCGCCGCGGTGGTGGACCCGACCGCCCACCGGTGGGAGCACCCGTGGACGGGGCGCGGCCTGCCCGGCGCCGTCCTCTACGAACTGCACGTCGGCACCTTCACCGGCGCGGGGACCCTGGACGCCGCCGCCGAGCGGCTGCCGGACCTGGCCGAACTGGGCGTCAGCCACGTCCAGCTGATGCCGCTCTCGCCCTTCCCGGGGCGCCACGGCTGGGGGTACGACGGCGTCGCCCCCTGGGCGGTGCACGAACCGTACGGCGGCCCGGCGGCACTGTGCCGCTTCGTGGACGCGGCGCACGGCGCCGGCCTGGGTGTGGTCCTCGACGTCGTCCACAACCACCTCGGCCCCTCGGGCAACTTCCTCTCCGAGTTCGGCCCCTACTTCACCGACCGCACCCGCACCCCGTGGGGCGAGGCCGTCAACCTCGACGGCCCCGGCAGCGACGAGGTGCGCGCCTACTTCGCCGGCAGTGCGCTGGCGCTGCTGCGGGAGTACCGGCTCGACGGCCTCCGGCTGGACGCCGTGCACGCGCTCTCCGACACCCGCGCACGCCACTTCCTCAGCGAACTGTCGGCCTCGGTGGACGCCCTCGCGCAGGCCACCGGCCGACCGCTCTTCCTCATCGCCGAGTCCGACCTCAACGACCCGCGCACCACCGCCCCGCGCGCCGCGCACGGCCACGGTGTGCACGCCCAGTGGAACGACGACTTCCACCACTGCCTCCACGCCGCCCTGACCGGTGAGGCGCAGGGCTACTACGCGGACTTCGCGCGCGCCCCGCTCACCGCGCTGGCCGCCACCTGCACCCGGGGCTTCTTCCACGACGGCGGGTACTCCGCCTTCCGGGAGCGGCACCACGGCGCCCCGCTGCGTCGGGAGCTGCCCACCGCCCGCCTGGTGGGCTACGCCCAGACCCACGACCAGATCGGCAACCGAGCGCTCGGCGACCGGCTCGCGGCCGGGGTCGACCGCTCGCTGCTGTTCTGCGCCGCCGCGCTCGTGCTGTGCGGGCCCTTCACGCCGATGCTGTTCATGGGCGAGGAGTGGGGCGCGGACACCCCCTGGCAGTACTTCACCGACCACCCCGACCCCGAACTGGCGGCGGCCGTCCGCGAGGGCAGGCGCCGGGAGTTCGCGGCGCACGGCTGGGAGCCCGGGGAGGTGCCCGACCCGCAGGACGAGGCGACCCGTGACCGGTCGGTGCTCCGGTGGCCTCCGCGCCCGGGCGACGACGAGCTCCGGCAGTGGCACCGGACGCTGATCGCGCTGCGCGCGGCGTACCTGCCCACGACGCTGACGCTGGGCGAGGTCAGCGCTGAGGCGGACGAGGGGCGGCGGCTGCTGGTGGTGCGCTCCGGGCCGCTGGCCGTCGCGGTCAACCTCTCGGAGACCGCCGCGACGGCACCGCTGCCGCCCGGGCGCCACGAGGTGCTGGCCGCCCGGCCGGGCGACGGTGTGGCGCGCGAGGCCGCGGGGGTACGGCTGCCGGGCCGGTCGGTGGCGGTGCTGCGCCTCACCGCGGACGGGGACTGAGGGGGGCGACGGGGCACGCGGTCGCCGACCGGTGGGGCGCAGGCCGACGGGCCGGCCCGGCAGCAGGGGCCCGGGCGACGGCGGCCGTCGCGGGGCGGTCAGCCTCGGCGGCCGCTCCGAGCCGTCTCCGCGACCACGCGCGCGAACCGGTCGGTCACCTTCCGCCAGACGGCCTGGGCGGCAGGTTCCGCCGCCGCTGCCCGCCGGGCGAGCTCGTCCGGGTCGAGCCCGCGGCGGCGCAGCGGTTCGGGGTCCCACTCCGCCAACCGGTCGGCGGGCACCTCGGGGTGGAACTGGGTGCCCCAGGCGGTGGCGCCGACGCGGAACGCCTGGTGGGGGCAGACCCGGCTCTCCATCAGCCAGTGGGCGCCCGGCGGCAGCACCGTGATCCGGTCGACGTGCCGCTCGATCGCGGTCACCTCGGCGGGCAGCCCGTGGAACAGCGGGTCGTCGGCGGCCTCCGGGCGCAGCGTCAGGCGTGTGGACCCGAACTCGGGTGCGCCGCTCTCCCCCTCCACCGTGCCGCCGGCGACGTGCGCCAGCAGCTGGCCGCCCAGGCAGATGCCCAGCACCGGGACGCCGGTGTCCAGCGCCGCCGCGACGAGGCGGCGGGTCGGCGCGAGCCACGGCGCACGGTGGTCGTCGTCGGGCAGGTAGCCACCGCCCAGCACCACCACCGCGGCGTGGCCGTCGGGACGCTCCGGCACGTCGTCCCCGGCATGGCCGTGCACCACCCGCAGCTCCAGCCCGGCCTCCGCCAGCCAGACGCCGACACGGCGCGGCCCGCCCTGCGGCCCGTGCTGGACCACCAGGACGGGCAGCCGGGCGGGCCGGGCGTCCATCGCGTTCAGGACGCGGCCGGGTCGCCGCCGTCCTCGGCGACGAGCCTGACCGCGATCGAGTTGATGCAGTAGCGGAGGTCGGTCGGGGTCTCGTACCCCTCCCCCTCGAAGACGTGCCCGAGGTGGGAACCGCAGGTGGCGCAGAGCACCTCGGTGCGCGGCCGGCCCGGGATGGAGTGGTCGGGCCGCGTCTCGACCGCGTCGCTGTCCGCGGGGTCGTAGAACGAGGGCCAGCCGCAGTGGCTCTCGAACTTGGTGCCCGAGCGGAACAGTTCGGTGCCGCAGCCGCGGCAGTTGTAGACGCCGACTCGGGTGGTGTCCGTGTACTCGCCGGTGAACGCCTGCTCGGTGCCCGCCTGCCGGAGCACGCGGTACTCCTCGTCGGTCAGCTCCTCGCGCCACTGCGCGTCGGTCTTCTCGACCTCGTAGCCCATGGTCCCGCTCCTCGAAACTCGTTCTCCGGGCGGCGCTCCCGCGCCCGCCCGGTGGTGACAGCGGGCCGGGGCCCGCTTTTCATTCCCGGCGTCCGGCTCGTCCGACGGCGGTCCGGGCGTGTCCGGACCGCCGTCGGACGCCGCTCAGCCGGCCTGGGCCAGCCGGGCCAGGATCGCGGGGCCGAGGTCGGTCACGTCGCCGGCCCCCATCGTCAGCACCAGGTCGCCGGGGGCGACCATGGTGGCGATCCGGCGGGCGACCGCCGTCATGTCGGGCTCGGGCACCGCCTTGGCACCGTGGGCGAGCGCGGCGTCGATGATCAGCCGGCTGGTCACCCCGGGGATCGGGTCCTCGCGCGCCGGGTAGATGTCCAGGACGACGGAGTCGTCGGCCAGCGCCAGGGCCTGGCCCATCTCGGTGCCCAGCTCCTTGGTGCGGCTGAAGAGGTGCGGCTGGAAGACCACCAGCACCCGCCCGTCACCGGCGCCGTCCCGGACGGCCTCCAGGTCGGCCGTCATCTCGGTCGGGTGGTGGGCGTAGGAGTCGATGACCCGCACCCCGCCGGCCTCCCCCTTGAGCTGGAGGCGGCGCGCCACCCCCGTGTAGCTGCTGAGAGCGGCGGCCAGCTGGTCCGCGGGGACGCCCACGGCCGCCCCGGCCGCCAGCGCGGCGACGGCGTTGTGGGCGTAGTGCCGACCGGGGACGGAGACGGTGAACGCGATCTCCTGCCCGGCGAGGGAGACGGTGACCTCGCTGGTGAGCCCCTTCGGCTCGACCTTCAGCACCCGGGCGTCGGCGTCGGGCGCAGCCCCGTAGGTGACCACGCGCACGCCGCGGGCGGCCGTGTCGGCCGCGACCCGCCCGACCAGCTCGCGCGTACCGGGGTGGTCGGCGTTGATGACCAGGGTGCCGCCGTCGCGGACCCGGCCGACGAAGGTCTCGAAGGACTCGTAGATCTCCTCGATGGAGGCGTAGTTGGCGTGGTGGTCCAACTCCGCGTTGAGGATGACCGCCACCTCGGGGGCGTACCGGTGGAAGCTGCGGTCGCTCTCGTCGGCCTCGGCGACGAAGAGGTCACCGCCGCCGTTCTCGGCGTTGGAGCCCGGGTGGTCCAGGTCGCCACCGATGGCGTAACCGGGCTCCAGGCCGAGCGTCCGCAGCGCGACGGCCAGCATCGAGGTGGTGGTGGTCTTGCCGTGGGTCCCGGCGATGGCGAGGGCGCGACGGCCCTCCATCACCGCGGCCAGCGCCTCGGAGCGGTGCAGCACCGGCAGGCCCCGCTCCCGGGCCGCGGCCAGCTCCGGATTGGTGTCCCGGATCGCACTGGAGACGACCACGCAGCTGGCGTCCGGCGCGAGGTGGTCCGCCTCGTGGCCGATGGCCACGCGTGCGCCCAGCTCCCGCAGGGCTCGGACCGTCGCGGACTCGCGCGCGTCGCTGCCGGCGACGGCGGTGCCGCGCTGGCTGAGAATCTTCGCGATGCCGGACATCCCCGCTCCGCCGACCCCGATGAAGTGGGGGCGATCCCAAGTGGGCGGGCCTGCTGCCATGCGCGTTCTCCCTCGTCGATTCCTACCCGTGGATTGTCGCACCGTGTGCGCGTGCCCAGGGGCAGCGGGGGCCGCGCGCCGCGCCGCACGCCGGGGGCGCGGTGCGGCGCGCGGCTCTCACTCGGCGTGGGCGAAGAGCTTCAGGACGGGTACGCCGACCTTGTGGCGGGCCCGGGAGGCCCAGTCGCGGTGGAACAGCTCCTCGATGTAGTGGGGCGCGGTCAGCACCACCACCTCGTCGGCCGACACCTCGCGGACCACCGCGGCCAGTTCCTCCAGCGGGTGGTCGGCGACGAGCCGCCCCTCCGCCTCCGCTCCGGCGTCCCGCAGTGCCGCCACCGAGTGGTGGAGCGCCCGTTCGGCCGGCGGCACCGCGTCCGGCCCCTCGGGGACGTCGTTCTCGCGCACCGCCCGCCCGAACTCGCCGAGCGCCACGTCGTCCAGCGCCCGCAGCAGCCGGTCCTGGTCCCCCCGGGGCTGGAGCAGCACCACGAAGGCGACGGGGTCGTCACCGTGGAGGGTGGTGACGAGGTCGACGTCGGTGGGCACCATCGCCTTCTCGATCATGAGGACTGTCGTGATCACCGTGAGTGCCCTTCGTCGAGGCCGGGACCCGCGTGGCCCGGCACGGACCGTCGTGCCCCGTCGGCGCACGGGGTCGCGCAGTGATTCTGCCCACCCAAGGATAAGCGGAACGTGATCTTCCGCTCTTGTGCGCCGCCCCGCGCGCCGGGGGCGCTCCCGGCCGCCGCACTCCGGCGGAGCGTGCCGGCCCGCGGCTGACGGGCCACGTCCGCGGGGCCGGTGGGGCCCGGTGACGACGGCCGGTGCGTGGCGG
>NZ_JAAVJD010000098.1 GCF_012033735.1 Streptomyces lonarensis
CCCCCGGGCCACGGCGTCCCGGGCGCCCCGCCGCCCGCACGGGTGGCGGGAAAGCCGCGGCGCCCGGCCGAAAGCCCCGGCGCCGGGCCGCCGCGGTCCGCAGCGGGAGGTGTCAGCGCCCCACCGCGTACCCCTGCATCCCGCGCGGATTGGCCGCGGCCGAGAGCACCCCCGTCTCCGGATCGCGCGCCACGGCGCACAGCCGCCCCTCCGTCCACGCCCCGGCCACGGTCACCCGGTGCCCCCGGGCCCGCAGCGCGGCAACCGTCTCCACCCCGGCGCGCTCCTCGACCGTCACGGAACCCGGGTCCATCCGGCGCGGGTAGAAGGAACTGGGGAAGCTGTCCTGGTGCCAGTTGGGCTCGTCCATCGCCCCCTGGAGGTCGAGCGAGCCCCGGACCCGCTCCCGCAGCGCCACCGACAGGAAGAAGTGCGTCTGCCACTGGTCCTGCTGGTCGCCGCCCGGGGTGCCGAACGCCATGACGGGGCGGCCGTCGCGCAGCGCCAGCGACGGGGAGAGCGTCGTGCGCGGACGGCGTCCGGGAGTCAGCGAGGACGGCAGCCCCGGTTCCAACCAGGTCATCTGCAGCCGGGTGCCGAGCGGGAAGCCGAGCCCCGCCACGACCGGGCTCGACTGCAGCCAACCGCCACTGGGCGTGGCGCTGACCATGTTGCCCCACCGGTCCACCACGTCCACGTGGCAGGTGTCCCCGCGGACCTCGCCGTCGCGGCCCACCGTCGGCTCGCCGGCGCCGGCCACCGGGTCCGGGGGCGTCCACCCCGGGAGCGTTCCCGCGGCGCCGGCCGCGTGGCGCCCGATCACCGGTGAGCGGCCGCCCGGCGACCCCGGCCGCAGCTCGTGCGAGGCATCGGGACCGATCAGCCGGCGGCGTTCGGCGTTGTACCCGGGGGAGAGGAGGTCGGTGAGCGGGACCTCCGCGGCGTCGCCGTACCAGGCCTCCCGGTCGGCCATGGCCAGCTTGCCGCCCTCGACCAGCGCGTGCACGTGATCCGGTGTCCCCAGGTCCTCCGCCGCCAGCCCCGGGTCGAGAAGGGCGAGTTGCTGGAGCAGCACGGGCCCCTGAGACCAGGGGCCGGGCTTGCAGACCGTCCAGCCCCGCCAGTCGTACCGCACCGGCTCCTCGAAGGAGGCGGAGTACCGGGCCATGTCCTCGCCCGTCAGGGTCGACGCGTGGCGCTCACCGGAGGAGTCCATCGCCGGCCGAGCCGCGTGCGCGTCCACCGCCTCGGCGACGAAGCCCTCCCGCCAGACCCGGCGGGCCGCCTCTATTCGCGCCTCGCGGTCGCCGCCGGCCGCCTCGGACTCGGCGACGAGGCGGCGCCAGGTGGCCGCCAGCGCCGGGTTGCGCAGCAGGTCGCCGCCGGCCGGGGCCCTGCCACCGGGGAGATAGACCTCCGCCGAGGAGGTCCACTCGTTCTCGAACAGCTCGCGGACCCGCTCGACCGCGACGCCGACCCGGTCGAGAGCGGGATGCCCGTGCTCCGCGTAGCCGATCGCGTAGCGCAGCACCTGCGCGGGGGAGCGGGTCCCCAGGTCGCGCAGCATCAGCATCCAGGCGTCGAACGCCCCGGGCACGGCCGCCGCCAGCGGGCCGGTGCCCGGCACCACGTCCAGGCCCAGCGAGGTGTAGTGCTCGATGGTCGCCGCCGCGGGGGCGGGCCCCTGCCCGCAGAGCACGCGCACCGGCCCGCCGGCCGGCGCCACGATTGCCGGCACCTCCCCGGCGGGCCCGTTGAGGTGGGGCTCGACCACCTGGAGGACGAAGCCCGCCGCCACGGCCGCGTCGAAGGCGTTTCCGCCGTCCTCCAGCACCGCCATCGCGGTCTGGGAGGCGAGCCAGTGGGTGCTGGAGGCCATGCCGAAGGTGCCCTGGAGTGTGGGTCGCGTCGTGAACATGCGGGGGAGCGTACGCGCCGGTCACCGCCGCGAACAGGGGCGGAATACCGCCGGGGGCCGGGGCGTTGCGGAGGACGTACGGGAGGAGACCCATGAACACCGACGGAAACCTCATCGACCGCTACCACCGCGCACAGCTCTTCTTCGACGCGCGCGACTACGGCGAGGCCGCCAGGATCACCCGCGGCCTCGTGGACGCGGAGCCGGGCCGACTGGACCTGCGGCTGCTGCTGGCGCGGGCGCTCTACCACTCCGCGCAGCTCAACCGCGCCGAGGAGGAGCTGCGCCTCATCGTCGACCGCTACCCGGACGAGTCCTACGCCCGGCTGATGCTGGGCCGCACCCTGGAGCGACTCGGCAGGCAGGCGGAGGCCGCGCCGCACCTGCGGCTGGCCGCGGCACTCAGCGGTGAGCCGGTGGACGCGCCCCGCCGCCTGGCGTCGGACAGCGGCGAGAGCTGAGTTCCGCCCCGTGCCCGGCGCGCGTGTGGCCGCGACGGTTCCCACCGTCGCGGCCACACCTGTTCCGGGAGCCGGTGCCCGTCAGCCGACCGGCATCGGCACCGGACGCGTCGCGGGGGAGGAGACGCCCGGGGCTGCGAGCCGCTCCGCGCCCTCGGGCACCGGGACGGCGCCGAAGATGAGCGCCTGCTGCTCCCGCAGCTCCGCCGCGCGCTCGGGCGAGGTGGACGGGAGCCGCTCCTCCTCGTACAGCGGGTGGGTCAGGGTCGCCGCGGCGCGGCTGGCAGGGGTGTGGAACTGGACCTCGTAGGGGTGGCCGGCGGCGGGTTCCCGCCAGGTCGAGTTGACGGCCTGGTAGCGGCCGGTGCTGCCCCAGGTGTTGGACCAGCGGACGGGGGCGTTGCGCCAGGCACTCAGCAGGTCGGCGGCGTCCGCGACGCCCTCGGTGTACCCCTCGTCCTCCCACTGCAGCGTGTAGCGCACCGAGTCGTTGATCTCGCCCAGCACGTCGTCCACGGACTTCTCCGGCGACTCGTCGAGCCAGGTCGCGACCTTGCGCTTGAGGGAACCCTCGGTCTTCAACCTGTTGTCGAAGCCGACCAGTTCGGCGGCGGTCAGTTCGGCGACCCGCAGCAGCTGGGGACTGATCCGCCGCTCCGCCTCCGCGGCGCGGTCGAGGTAGGCGTCGACCGCGGCGTTCTCCTCGCTGTCCAGCGTGAGTCCCTCGCCCTCCCAGGCCGGTTCCGGGGCCGGCTCCTGGACCGTGCGCGCCGTTGCGGCGGGCGACGGCTGGACGGCTGCGGCGGCGGGCGCCAGCAGCGCGGAGAGCACGGCGGCGGTGCCCAGCGCGCGGCGGACACGGATGCGGCGGAAGGTCATGCGCGGGTCCCCTGTCGTCAACGCGGCCCGGCGGGCCGCGGTCGGATGGTGCGCCCGGGACAACGCGCCGTCCGGCGCACGGTCACCGGCCACCGCCCGGACGGGCTACCTGGACGGGCGCGCGAGACCGCGCGCACCACGGCGCGCAGGCGTCGGAGCGCCCTAAGGGGGGCGCAGCACCGTCCGCGCGCCCCACGGGTCTCTCCGGGCGTGAGCCGTCGCCGACGCTGCCGACGCCAGGCCGTCGGCCTTCGGCCGCCGAGCCGCCCGGCGCCGACCGGCGGCGCCACCCGATGCCACAGCGACTCCCCGGACGACGCGGGGACGGTACGAGCACAGCCTCGGGACGGCACCCGGCGAACCGGAGGTGACTCGGGCGCCGATCACCGGGAAGCGGGCGGTGGCAGGGCGTGTGCTGCCCGTACGGGTGCGGGGTCGGGCGGTGCACGGTGCGGACAGGTCGTCCGGCGCGGGCCCGCTGCTGCCGCCCGGTGGTTCCCGGCTGCGGTGGCCCGTGCCCGCGGGAGGCCGCCGCCCCGTGCCATGCGGGCAGCGCGAGGCCGGGTCGGCCGGCGCACGGCGCCAGGGGGCGCGCCGGGGGCGCCCGGTGACTGGCATACTGCCGACCGTCCCGCAGCGAGAACAAGGGGGGTGATGGCCGTGACCTCGGCCTTCGTCGTCGTCGGAGAATGCGTCGCCGACATCGTCCGGCGGTCCGGTGAACCGGACCGGGTCCACGCGGGCGGCAGCCCGGCCAACGTCGCGTACGGGCTCGCGCTGCTCGGGCACGACACCACGCTGGCCACCGAGCTCGCCGACGACGAGCACGGCCGGTTGATCACCGGCCACCTGGCGTCCGCCGGGGTCACCGTCGAGGCCGCCGCCGTGCCGCGCACCCCGTCGGCCGTCGCGACGCTGGACGCCGAGGGGCGCGCCGACTACCGGTTCGACATCGAGTGGAGCCTCGCCGCGCCGCCCGCGGTCGCCCCGGGACGGCATCTGCACACCGGGTCCATCGCCGCGGTGCGGCAGCCCGGGGCCGGTGCCGTCCTGGACGCGCTGCGCGCCGCGTCGGGCCGCACGACCGTCAGTTACGACCCGAACGTCCGCCCCGCGCTGATGGGCGACCACGCCGCCGCGGTGGCGGGCGTCGAACGCTTCGTGGCGCTCAGCGACGTCACCAAGGCCAGCGACGAGGACCTGGAGTGGCTCTACCCGGGGCGTGCCCCGGAAGAGGTCGCCGAGTCCTGGGTCGAGCTGGGCTGCCCGCTGGTGCTGGTGACCCGCGGGCCGGACGGGGCGCTGGCCGCCACCGCGGACGGGCGCCGCGAGGTGCCCTCCCTGCCGGTCGACGTCGCCGACACGGTCGGCGCGGGCGACGCGTTCATGTCCGGCACCCTGCACGCCCTGGCCGGTCTCGGGGTGCTGGGGGAGGGTGGTCGCGGCCGGCTGGCGGCGCTCTCCGGTGAGGCGGTCGACGGGGTCCTCCGCACCGCCGCCACCTCCGCCGCCATCACGGTCGGCCGGGCGGGGGCCAACCCGCCACGCGCCGGTGAGTTGACCGCGGCGCTCGGCTGAACGGGGCGCGCGCCCGAGGACCCTGCCGAGGAGGGGACAACGCCCGGCGAGGTCCGCCGCTGTGGTGCCGCGACCGCCCGTAGGTGAACCGGACCGAGGTCGCGCCCGCCCGCACCGCCCCGCGCCGTCGGCCGCGTCCGCTCCCTCGACCGATCCGGGACGGGGCCCGGTCCCGGCAGGACGCCATGGGGGCAGCCGGTCAGCGCGGCCCTCACGGGCTGCCCGGTCGCTGCGTCGCTCTCACCTGGCCCGGCGGGGCGGTGCGTTGAGCGGGCCCGAGCCGGGCGCGCCGCCGCCGGCCCGCCCTGCGACTCCGCGCCCGCCCCCTCTGACGGCCCCCGCACCGTCGCCCCCGTTCGGGCACCGGCGCCCCTGACATCCCCGCCCGCGGCGCCGGCTGTTCGTCGCCCAGGGCCCGGCCGTGGCACCCGCTGCCGCTGCGAGGGGCGGAACGTGGCAGTGGTGCGCCCGGGGCGAATCCGGGGCCTCCGAAGGGGTTGGAGCACTCCCCGGATGGGCAACCACACCGATGGTGCTGGCATGTACATGATCAAAGATCACCATCGTCCCGGCCGTGTGCGGGCGCCGGCCCGTCCCCACCGCTCGTCGGGTGCCCGGTCCCACCCGGCAACTCCCCACTGGAGGCAGACCGTGACAACCGGCAAAGTATCCCGGGTCCTGGTGGCCCTGCTGGTCGTGGCGCTCACCTGGACCACCGGGCAGGCGTTCGCCGCCACGCCCGCACCCGACGCCGACCGCCCGCTCGCCGCACGTGTCGTCACCTACGACGCGAGCGGTGCCGCGGAGTTCGTCACCGCCGTGCACCGCGGTGCGGACGCCTGGAACGCCAGCGTGGCCAACGTGCGGCTGGTCCCCGCCCAGGCCGGCCAACGCGCCAACGTCCGCGTCGTCGCAGACAACGGCTGGCCCCGCGCCCAGCGGACCAGCCTCGGCAACGGCACCGTGTGGATGGGCCGGCAGGCCGTCAACGAGGGCTACAACACCGTCCGCATCGCCTCGCACGAGTTCGGGCACATCCTCGGGCTGCCGGACGTCAAGCCCGGCCCCTGCTCCAGCCTGATGTCCGGCTCCACCGGTGGGATCTCCTGCACCAACCAGTTCCCCAACGCCCAGGAACGCGCGACGGTCGAGCGGTACTTCGCGGGCTCCCTGCTGCTCGCCCCGGCCGCGACCACCCCGCACGCCCCCGCGCTCGCCGGTCGCTGACCGCCCGGCGCGACCGCTCCGTGCGTTCGGCGACCGGCCGGCCGCACGGAGCACCACTCCGCACGGGGCCGGTTGTGCCGCCGCGAGCCCGCCGGTAGCGCGGTGTCAGGCGCCGGCCGGGCCGTCCTCCGCGGACCGGTCCAGCGCGGCGCGCAGCGCCGACCGCAGACCGTCGTGGCCACGCCCCAGCGCGAAGAACGGATCGCGCCACCGCTCCTCCGGGTACCGGCGCACCGAGCGGTCGCGCAGATCGACCGGCTCCCACCGGTACCGCGGCCACACGGCGGCCACCGGACCCCCGGAGCCCGGAAGTTCCACGTCCACGCCGGAGCACGCCGGGTCCAGCGCCCGACACGTCTCCTCCACCGCCCCCGCCAGCCGGTCCACGTCCGCCAGGAACGCCACCCGACGCTCCCGCGGCAGCTCCGCGAACCGACGGACCGTCGGGTCGTCGCCCAGCAGCAGCGCGTGGCCCGGCAGGAACTGCGCCTCCGCCAGCACGGCGAAACCCGCGTCCAGCCGCCGCAACACCGCCGGGTTCTCCCCGCGCAACGCGCTCGCGACCCGGTCCTCGCGCCACCCCTCGTCCATGACGGCAGCCTATCGGGGACGTGACGCGGCCTTCCCGGCGGCGCCCGACCGCCCTCCCCGCGTGGGACGGGGGTCGAACACCGCTGCGAAACGCCGGTAGGGTCCCGGGCCATGAGCGACACACTCCTCCTCGTCACCGCCGTCGTGGCGGCCGTCGTCGGCGCGGCAGCGGCCGGGTGGTTCCTGCGCGGCCACGTCTACGGCCTCGCGCTCCGCCGAAAGCAGCGGTTCTTCGGGCTGCCCGACAACTCCGAGTGCCTGCTGGTGGTCAGCCGGGAGACCGGCGCGGACGGCGCGGTCTCACGCAACGACGTGTTCGCCCTGCTGGAACTCGCCGCTCTCATCAAGGCCTGCCACGCCAACGCCCAGGTGATGTCGGGTGACGCGCCGCAGCAGGGGTTCGGCGAGCGCACCGAGATATGCCTCGGCAACCCGCTCGGCAACCGCCGCATGGCCGCGCACCTGCACAGCCTCATGCCGGGCGTCAGCTTCGACACCGACACCGCGGCCGGCCCCGACCGCGGCTCCCTCACCGTCGGCACCGAGCGCCACCGCCTGGTCAACGGCTCCGTGGAGCATGTCCTGCTCGCCCGTCTCACCGCAGGACAGGGCGGCCGCCCCGTCTTCCTCGCCTGCGGACAGCGCTCCATCACCCACCAGGCCGCGGCGCGGCATCTGGCCAAACATCACGTCAAACTGGCCCGCCGCTACGGCTCCGGCGGCAACTTCGTGCTGCTGTTCCGCGTCGTCAACTCGCAGGCCTACGGCCCTGACGTGGTCGAAGTCATCGGCGACGTGACCAAGGAGGCGACGACCCCGCGCACCGGTCTCACCACGAGTAAGGGCGCCTGACGGGCCGTAACGTACGCTGACTCCTCGGTCGGCCCGTGGCCGGCGCGTCGCCGAGAGTGTGCGAGGAGCAGCATGACGGACGCCCGCCCCGTCTACCAACGGATTGCAGACGACCTGCGCCGCAGGATCGACGACGGCACCCTCCCCGTCGGTGCGCGCATCCCCTCGCGCGCCGAACTCCGGCGGGCCTACGACGCCAGTGACCAGACGGTCGACAGAGCCGTCCGGGTCCTCAAGGCCGCCGGCTACGCCCACGGCCAGTTCGGCCGGGGCGTCTTCGTCAGCGACCGCGTGCCCATCGGCGCCCTGGTGCGGGCCCCGCACACCGTCGACACGCCGCTCGCCGCCCGCCTGGTGCTGGGCGGCGGTGCCACCGCCGACCGGGAGCCCGAGGGGGTCCCGCCCGTCCACGGGAGCCCGGCTACCGCCGCCGCCGGTCCGCAGCTGGCGTGGGAGGCGACCTCGACGACCGGCACCGCACCCCCGCTGGTCGCCGAGCGCCTCGCGCTGGGGGCCGGCGCGCCCGTCGTCCGCACCGTGTACGAGTTCCTCGCCGACCGCCGGCCCCTGCAACTCTCCGTCAGCTGGGAGCCGCTGGCGCTCACCGGCGGCACCGAGGTGGAACGCCCCGACAGCGGCCCCTACGCCCGCTGCGGGGTTCCGGGCCGTTTCGCGGCCATTGGCATCCGCGTGGTGCGGGCCACGGAGGCGGTCGGCTCCCGCCCGGCCTCGCCCCTGGAGGCCGAGCAGCTCGGATGCTCGCCCGGACAGTCCCTGACCGTGGTGGAACGTACCCACTACGACGACCGCCGACGGCCGGTCGAGACCTCCGAGACGGTGGTACGGGGCGACCGCTGGCGCCTGGAGTACCCGATCGACCTCGTCGCGCCCCACCCGGTCGCCGCCCGCTGACCCGACCCGCGAAGCGCTGCCCCCGGCCGTCGCCTGTCGGCTGCCGCCGCTGCCGCGCTGCCGAGGCGCTCGGAGCCACGCCGCCCCCGGCTGCGGCGCGCGGCCCGCGACCGGTTCCCCGTCCGCGATCGGCTCCCTGCCCGCGGTGGGGGCCACGACCGGCGGCCCGGTGCCGTCGCGTCCCGTGGGGCGCCCGGGACGCGGCGCACCTCCGCCGTACGAAGAGCAGCCCGGTGCCGGTGCCCCACGCGTCGCGCCCGCCGAGCGTCGGGCGTCGGGCGACCCGGCGTCTCCTCCCCGTCCGGCCCGGCGCGACGGGGACACCGCCACCCGCCCGGCGTCAGCCGTCGGTGGGGCCCCCGAGGTCGAGGTCCACGACCACGGGGGCGTGGTCGGAGGCGCCCTTCCCCTTGCGCTCCTCGCGGTCGACGTAGGCGTCGGAGACCGCCGTGGCGAAGGGCGCGTTGCCGTAGACGAGGTCGATCCGCATGCCCTTGTTCTTCGGGAAGCCCAGCGCCCGGTAGTCCCAGTAGGTGAAGGGGTGGTCGTACTTCAGCGGGCGGGGGACGACGTCCCGCAGGCCGGTCTCGCGCAGTGCCGCCAGCGCTGCCCGCTCGGGGCCGGTCACGTGCGTGGCGTCGGTGAACTGCGTGATGTCCCAGACGTCCTCGTCGGCCGGGGCGATGTTGAAGTCCCCGAGCACCGCGAACGGCCGCTCGGCCGCGGCGTCGGCCGCGACCGCGGTCCGCAGCGCCGCCAGCCACTCCAGCTTGTAGGTGTAGTGGGGGTGGTCGACCTCGCGCCCGTTGGGCACGTACACCGACCACACCCGGACCCCGCCGCAGACGGCGCTGACCGCGCGCGGCTCCACCGCTCCGTCGTACGCGGGCCCGTCCGGCAGCCCGGTCCGTACCTCGGTCAGCCCCACGCGGGAGATGACGGCCACGCCGTTCCACCGGCCGGTGCCGTGCGACGCGGCCTCGTACCCGAGATCGCGCAGCGGGCCCGTGGGGAACGCGTCGTCGCCGCATTTCAGCTCCTGCACGCAGAGCACGTCGGTCCCGGAGGACTCCAGCCAGGCCAGTAGCCGCGGCAGGCGGGAGGTGATGGAGTTGACGTTCCAGGTGGCGATACGCATGGCTTCTCTTCCTCGGACGTGCGGACGTGCGGACGTGCGGGACGTGCAGGGTGCGGCGCGTGGAGCGCCGGCGGACGGGCGCGGCGGAGGGGCGGGCCAGGGCTCAGAGGGTGAGCGTGCCGCCCGGCGTGAGCCGCGTGTACTCCGCGCCGCCGAGGCCGGGGCCGGCGGGGCCGAGCTGGCGGGTGTAGACGGCGTGGCCCGGCTCCGCCAGCAGCCCGTCGTGGACCGCCAGGGCGCGGGCGGGAGCGACCTCGCGCACGTAGTCGACGACCTCGGAGAACTTGTTCCACGGTGCGTGGACGGGCAGCAGCAGGTTGGCCACGGGCCGCCCCGGGAGGGTGAGCGCGTCCCCGGGGTGGAAGAGCGCACCGTCCACCAGGAAGCCGATGTTGGTGACGCGCGGGATGTCCGGGTGGATGACGGCGTGCAGTTCGCCGTGGACCTCGACCGAAAAGCCGGCCGCCTCGAAGGTGTCGCCGTTGCCGACGGTCCGCACCCGCCCGGGGTAGGCGGCCGACAGCTGGTCGGCGACGCTGCGCAGCGTCCAGATGGTGACCGCCGGGTCGGCGTCCAGCGCGGCGCGGAGCCTGCCCTCGTCGAAGTGATCCGGGTGCTCGTGCGTGACCAGCACCGCCTCCGCGCCCAGCGCGGCCTCCGGCTCGCTGAAAGCTCCCGGGTCGATGACCAGGCTGCGGCCGCCGCGGGTCAGCCGTACGGACGAGTGCCCCTGCTTGGTGAACTCCATGCGGGCCATTGTGCCCCGCGGGACGGCGCGCCGGGGGAGGCTCCTCGGGGCCGTGACGCGTCCCTGCGGTGCATCCCGTCGGGACAGCCCGCCACCGCACGCGGGAGGGGGCGGTGGGAGTCTCCTCCCACCGCCCCCTCCCGGGCGTGGCCGCGGTGTCACTGGGCTGCGGCGCGCGCCTCCCGGCGGTCCTCACGGAAGGCGTAGACGCGGCGCGCGGTGGCGAACAGCGGGATGACCGCGGCGAGCACGACCTGCATCGAGCAGGCGGTCTGCAGCATCAGCTCGCCGCCGGGGGCGTCGAAGGCCCAGGCGGTCAGCATGCCCATGCAGAGCGTGATCCAGGCCAGCATGGCGCCGGCCAGCGGTCCGCGCGGCTTGGGGTACTCGACCCGGCTCACCATCAGCCAGGCGACACCCACGATCGCCAGCAGCGTCGGCACGAAGGGCAGCTCCAGCAGGACGATGGAGACCACGGTCAGCGCCCCGAACGGGCACGGCATGCCCTGGAAGACGCCGTCGGGCATCGAGACGCAGGAGAAGCGGGCGAGCCGCAGGATCACGGCCAGCAGCACCACGATCGCCGCCAGCGCCGACAGCGGCTCGTGGATGTCGCCGACGACCATGCCCCACACCAGCACGAAGTAGGCGGGCGCCAGTCCGAAGCTGATCAGGTCCGAGAGGTTGTCGAGCTCGGCGCCCATCGGGGAGCTGCGCAGCTTGCGCGCCACCAGGCCGTCGAACAGGTCGAAGATGGACGCCAGCAGCATCAGCAGCACGGCGGTCGCGGCGTTGTTGCGCACGACGCCCACGTCACCGGTGCCCGTGAGGTGCGGGATCAGCACCCCGGAGGTGGTGAAGTACACGGCCAGGAAGCCGCAGGTCGCGTTGGCGAGCGTCAGCGCGTCGGCGATCGACAGCCGCAGCGACAGCGGCATGTCGTCGTCATCGTCCGTCTCGTCCTCGGGGGCCCACGTCCCCTGGGACTTGCGGTCAATCACGGTCAAGGCGAGTCACCCCCGCGGTGGTGGGCTGACCGACCTCGACGGCCGGGTCGATGCCCTCGGGCAGGTAGACGTCCACACGTGAACCGAAGCGGATCAGGCCGATGCGCTCACCCTGCTCGACCTTGCACCCCTGCGGCACGTACGGAACGATCCGGCGTGCCACCGTACCCGCGATCTGCACCATCTCGATGTCGCCCAGCTCACTGTCGAAGTGCCAGACCACCCGCTCGTTGTTCTCGCTCTCCTTGTTGAACGCGGGCACGTAGCCGCCGGGGACGTGCTCCAGCGAGCGGACCGTGCCGGCCACCGGGGCGCGGTTGACGTGCACGTTCAGCGGGCTCATGAAGATCGCGACCCGGGTACGGCCGTCCGCCCACGGCATGATCGACTGCACCACTCCGTCGGCCGGGGAGATCACCCGGCCGGTCGCGATCTCCCGGTCGGGGTCGCGGAAGAACCACAGCATGCCGGCGGCGAGCACCGTCGTCGGCACGGCCACGGCGGCCCAGCGGCCGGAGTGACGGGCCTTGGCGAGGCTCAGCGCGGCGGTGGCGACGGTCGGCACCACCCACGGGGAGGCACCGCGCGCGAAACGCACTCGGCCGGGTTCTTCGGAGAGAGAGCGGTGGGGCATGGGAGACCATTCGTAGCGGGAGGAGATCGCGCCGAGAGACGGGCGATTACCAGGAATGCTATCGGCTGTCAGGGGTAACGGAGCAAGCCGCCGCGGGGCATGGCGCCGTCATCGCAGGCCTGGCTGTGCACTTTTCGCCACTCGGGACGTTCGGATGGGGCCCTTCGGCCCGGTTCGCGGCTCTCCTCCGCTCCGTACCCGGCCATGATCACACCCAATCGTCTACTCTCGGCCAGTCGCAGGGCGTCACCGCGGAGTGACAGCGCCGTGGGGGGCGCCGCGGCGGCGCCGCAGGGCGGCCGGGCGGGCCGGTGCCCGACCGCCGCGCCCACCGGCGCCGCCCCTCGGTCAGCCCGCCGTCGGCGGCTCGAACCGGGAGGTGCGGCGCAACCCCGCGGCGCGGCCCTTGCCGGACACCACCAGCGCCATCTTGCGGCTCGCCTCGTCGATCATCTCGTCGCCCAGCATCACCGAGCCCTTGGCGCCGCCCGCCACCGAGGTGTGGTGCGCGTAGGCGTCCAGGATCAGCTCCGCGTGGTCGAAGTCGTCCTGGGTGGGCGAGTAGATCTCGTTGGCCGCCTCGATCTGCGCCGGGTGCAGCACCCACTTGCCGTCGAAGCCGAGCGCGGCGGTGCGGCCGGCCGCCTGACGGAACCGTTCGGTGTCGCGGACGGCGAGGTAGGGGCCGTCGATCGGCTGGAGGTCGTGGGCGCGCGCCGCCATCAGGATGCGCATCAGGATGTAGTGGTAGGCGTCGGCGGGGTAGCCGGGCGGCTGCTCGCCCACCACCAGCGACTTCATGTTGACCGAGGCCATCAGGTCGGCCGGCCCGTAGACCAGCGTCTCCAGCCGCGGCGAGGCCGCCGCGATGGCGTCCACGGCCACCAGGCCCCGGGCGTCCTCGATCTGCGCCTCGATGCCGATCCCGCCCACCCGCAGCCCGAGCCCCTTCTCGATCTGCGTCAGCAGCATGTCCAGCGCGGTCACCTGCCGGGGGTCGCTCACCTTCGGCAGGATCAGGCAGTCCAGGTGCTCGCCGGCGCCCTCCACCACGGTGATCACGTCGCGGTACGCCCAGTGCGTGGTCCAGTCGTTGATCCGCACGGTGCGGGTGCGGTCCGCCCAGTCGCCCTCGTTGAGGGCGGTGACGGCCGCGTGCCGGGCGTCCTCCTTCACCGGGGGCGCGCAGGCGTCCTCCAGGTCGAGGAAGAAGTGGTCGGAGGGGAGCGTCTGCGCCTTCTCCACGAACCGCGGGTTGGACGCCGGGACGGCCAGGCAGGAACGACGCGCGCGGCGGGTCGGGACCGTCGCGGCCGGGGTCTGGGCGGGGGCGACTGACACGGGGGTTCCTCCGTCGTGGTGGGTGGTGCGCCGCCGTCCCGGTCGGTGGACGGCGGGTGGTGCGTGGGGTCGGCCCCGCCGGAACGGGCGGGCCGCTCAGCCGTGCTGCTGGAGCGCGCGTTCGATGGTGCGCATCAGCTCCGGCAGCGGCGCGTCGGTGGAGGCGACCGTGACGAGCACCTGGCCGCCGCCCGCAGTGGTCCGCGGCTCCGCGCCGGGGGCGCGTCCGGTGAAGGCGGGCAGGGTGCCGAAGGTGCGCCGGACGATCGCGAAGGCGTGGTCGAGCTCGGCGGCCACGTCCCCCTCGCCCCCGGCCCGGAGCCACCGCCGCAGAACGTGGTTGTGCGCGGTCACGACGGAGGAGGCGGCGACCTCCGCGAGGAGCGGTTCGTCGCCGTTGGGGGAGTCCTCGTCGAACCGGCTGAGGAGGTAGCGGGTGAACAGCCGCTCGTAGCGGGCCACCGAGGCGATCTCCCGCTCCCGCAGCGCCGGCACCTCGCGCGTCAGCCGGTACCGCTCCACGGACACCGCCGGGGATGCGGTGTACATCCGCATGACCTCCTTGATGCCGCGGCAGATGGTGTCCACCGGGTTCTCCCCGGGGGTCGCGGCCTCCAGCACGGCGCGGGCGCGCTCCAGCGTGTCGTCGTGGTCCGGGAAGATCGCCTCCTCCTTGGACCGGAAGTGCCGGAAGAAGGTGCGCCGGGCGACGCCGGCCGCGGCGGCGATCTCGTCCACCGTGGTGGCCTCGTAGCCCCGGGTGGTGAACAGCTCCATGGCGGCGGCCGCGAGCTGTCGGCGCACCTTGAGGCGCTGAGCGGCGGGCTGCGGGCGCGATGACTTCACCGGATGGGCCATGGAGCGAACGTACTGTATCGGCGGTGCGGTCCGTGGTGGTGTCCGTCCGGTCGGGTCGACGCCCGGCCGGACCGCGCTTCCTCCCCGCCCGTCCCGGCGCCGACCGCGGGCGAGTTTTCCGCGTGGCGCGGTCGGCGGGTAGATTTGCCCGCCGGTCGGCACGGCCGGGCGCGCGGCAGCGAGGCCCCGAGCGGGGGCGGATACGGCGGAGTGGTGAGTTCACGGACAACGGCGGCACATGAGGCGGCGCGGCGCAGGACGTTCGCGGTGATCTCCCACCCGGACGCGGGCAAGTCGACGCTCACCGAGGCGCTGGCGCTGCACGCCCGGGCGATCACCTCCGCCGGCGCGGTGCACGGCAAGGGCGACCGGCGGGGCGTGACCTCCGACTGGATGGCGATGGAGCAGGCCCGGGGCATCTCGGTGACGTCCGCCGTGCTCCAGTTCGACTACCGCGACAACGTCCTCAACCTGCTCGACACCCCCGGCCACGCCGACTTCTCCGAGGACACCTACCGGGTGCTGGCGGCGGTCGACTGCGCCGTCATGCTGATCGACGCGGCCAAGGGCCTGGAGGAGCAGACCCGCAAGCTGTTCGACGTCTGCCGCCACAGGGGCGTCCCGGTCATCACCTTCGTCAACAAGTGGGACCGGCCCGGGCGTGAGGCCCTGGAGCTGATGGACGAGATCGAGCGCGAGTTCCGGCTGCGGCCCACTCCCGTGACCTGGCCGATCGGCATCGCCGGCGAGATGCGCGGGACGCTGGACGCCCGGGACCCGGACGCCGCGCTGCGCTACACCCGCGCCCCCGGCGGGGAGAAGGCCGCCGCCGAGGAGCGGCTCGACGCCGCCACCGCGCGGGAGGTCTTCGGCGACGACTACGACCGGGCCGTCGAGGAGCTGGAGCTGCTGACGGAGACCGGCGGCGGCCACGACCCCGAGGACTTCCTGGCGGGGCGCTCGACCCCTGTCTTCTTCGGCGCCGCGCTCTCCAACATCGGCGTGCGGGTCCTGCTGGACGCGGTGGTGGACCTGGCGCCCCCGCCGGCCGCCCGGCGGCTCGCGGACGGCGGGGAGCGCCCGGTCGACGCGGAGTTCTCCGGCCTGGTCTTCAAGATGCAGGCCAACATGGACCCCTCCCACCGCGACCGCATCGCCTTCCTGCGGGTCTGCTCCGGCGTCTTCGAGCGGGGCATGACCGTGACCCGCGCGGCCTCCGGCCGTCCGTTCGCCACCAAATACGCGCACAGCGTCTTCGGCCAGGACCGGACCTCGGTGGAACTGGCCTACCCGGGCGACGTGGTCGGCCTGGTGAACGCTGCGCAGCTGCGGGTGGGCGACACCCTGCACACCGGCAAGCGGGTCGAGTTCCCGCCGATGCCGACCTTCGCGCCCGAGCACTTCGCCATCGTCCGACCGACCGACATCGCGAAGTCCAAGCAGTTCCGCCGCGGCATCGCGCAGCTGGACGAGGAGGGCGTGGTCCAGGTCCTCGTCTCCGACATCCGCGGTGAGCAGGCGCCCGTGCTGGCGGCGGTGGGCCCGATGCAGTTCGACGTGGTGCGCCACCGGATGGAGCACGAGTTCTCCTCACCGGTGCGGCTGGAGATGCTGCCCTACCACCTCGCCCGCGCCACCGATCCGGCCGGCGGCGAGGCGCTGAACCGCTCCCGGCTGGTGCACGGCGAGGCGATGCTGCGTGTCAAGGACAAGGTGACGCTGGCGCTGTTCCCCAGCCGCTGGCACGTCGGCTCCTTCGAGCGGGAGTTCCCGGACTCCCCGCTCGAGCCGCTGATTGCCGCGCACGAGCAGGACTGACCGGGCTGGCCGGACCGGCGGGGGCCCGAGGACTCACCATGGGTCCCCGGCCCGGTGGTCGCAGACCAGCTCGCCGTGCGGTTCCAGTGCCACGGAGACCGGCAGCACGAACAGTGCGTCGTCGTCCTCCGGGGTCCGCTGTGGGCCGTGCGGGGTGAGGACGGCGGTGGTGCCGCGCCAGCGCTGCCAGCCCAGCCGCTCGTAGAACGACAGCGCGTCGGCGGTCGAGGAGAGCGCGCCCAGCGCGTACCGCTCGCGGACGACCCGCTCGACCGCGGCGAGCAGCGCCGCCCCGTGGCCGCGCCCGCGATGCCCCGCCGCCACGGCCACGCCCTCGACGTATCCCGTGTGCAGGGTGCGGCCCCGGTGGGTGAGCCGCCGTCCGACGACGGCCGCGTGGCCGATCAGCTCGCCGTCCTCGTCGAGCGTGATGTGGACACCCCCGAGGCAGTGCTCCCAGTCGGACGGGTCGACGTCGGGTCCGAAGGCGGTGGCGAACAGGGCGTGCGCCGCGGCCAGCCGCGCGGCGGGCAGCTCCGCGGTGGGGGCGGTGCGCAGGACGGCCCGGGTCATGCGGCCGTCGTCCCGGCGCTGCGCCACGCCGGCCGCCGCGGCCCGCGGCCGTCCGGCCCCGTCACGGGGCCAGCGGCGAGATGAGGTCGGCGACCACCGCGAAGTGGTCGGAGGGCCAGACCCCGTCCACCGGGCGGTTCCCGGCGACCCGGACGTCGCGGATGCCGAACGGGCCGGGGGTGCCCAGCGGCGGCATCGAGAGGTGGATGTAGTCGATGCGGGCGTCCACGTCCATCGGATGGCGGACGTAGGGGTTGGCGGCGCTCCAGGTGGCCCACGGCGTGCCCGGCGCCGCGTGCCGCCACACGTCGATCATGGCCTGGCCGGGAACGGCGGGCGCCGTGCGGACGCCGGCGAAGCGCCGTAGCTCGTCCGAGTCCGACTCCGCGTTGAAGTCGCCGGTCACCACGGCGGGGAAGTCGCCGTCGGGCCGGATCTCCGCCACCAGGCGCGCCACTTCGTCCACCTGCGCCGTGCGGATGGCGGAGCCCGCGGGCGCCGCGTGGAGGTGGGTGGTGATCACCGGGAACCGGGCGGAGCCGGTGTCGACGAGGGCGTGCACCGCGACGCGGCCCTCGGGCGGCCCGTCGCCGTGTGGCAGCGGCCGCACACCGGAACCCACCAGCGGCCAGCGGCTGAGGAGGGCGTTGCCGACGCCGACGGAGGGATCGGCGTGCCCCTGCCAGTAGGGCGGGACGCCGGCGGGCCCGAAGACGTGCTCCAGCCCCAGTTCCTCGGCGATCACCGCGGCGAAGTTGGTGGCGCCGGCCGACCAGACCTCCTGGAGGGCGATGACGTCGGGATCGAGTTCCCGCAGCGTGGCGATGATCGCCCGCTGCCGTTCCTCCCACGGGCCGAACCGCCACCACAGATTCCACGTCACTATGCGCACGGCCACGATGGTACGTTCGCCGCGCCGTCGGCCGTGACCGCGCCACCGGAGCGCCGCCCGCGCGCCCCCGCTCGGCCGGGGCAGGTCAGAGCAGGGTGAGCTGGGTGGCGCCGGGCCCCTCCCGCCCCTCGCTCGGCGTCGCCCCGGCGGCGCCGGGACCGGGGCGCCGGAAGCGGTGGGCCCCGGGCCGGGGCAGGGGCCCGATCCCGTACTCGGCCGCCAGCTCGTGGACCTGTCCGGTCACGCGTCGCTGGTACCAGCGCGGTGCGTAGGCGCCGTCCCCGTACAGCCCCCGGTAGGAGGGGAGCAGCTGCGGGTGGTGCTCCCCGAGCCACCGCAGGAACCACTCCCGTGCGCCGGGCCGCAGGTGCAGCGCCAGCGGGGTGACCGAGACGGCGCCCGCGGCGGCGACCGCCCGCACGGTCGCGCGCAGCTGATCCGGGGAGTCACCGAGAAACGGGACGACCGGGGCCATCAAGACCCCCACCGGTACCCCCATGCCCGTCAGCGTCCGCACCACGTCGAGCCGGCGCAGCGGGGAGGGGGTGCCGGGTTCGACGGTGCGCCACAGCTCCTCGTCGACGAAGCCGACGGAGACGGAGACCCCGACGTCCGCGGTTCGTGCGGCCCGGGCGATCGCCTCCGCGTCGCGGAGCACCAGCGTGCCCTTGGTGAGGATCGAGAAGGGGTTGCCGTGCTCGGTGAGCGCGTCGAGTATGCCCGGCATCAGCCGGTAGCGGCCCTCCGCGCGCTGGTAGCAGTCGACGTTGGTGCCCATCGCGATGTGCTGTCCCTGCCAGCGGCCGGTGGCGAGCTCCCGGCGCAGCACCTCGGGGGCGTTCACCTTGACCACGATCTGGCTGTCGAACCCGGCCCCGGTGTCCAGGTCGAGGTAGGCGTGCGTACGGCGCGCGAAGCAGTACACGCAGGCGTGCGAGCAGCCACGATACGGGTTCACGGTCCACTCGAACGGCATGCGGGACGCCCCGGGGACCCGGTTGACGAGGGAGCGGGCGCGCACCTCGTGGAAGGTGATGCCGCGGAACTCCGGGGTGTCCACGGTGCGGGTGACGACGTCGGTCCCGAACAGGCCGGGGGCCGCGTTCCGGTCGTCGTCGCTCAGGTTGTTCCAGCGCATATGTCCTCCTCCGTCCCCACCAGAATAGAACACGTGTTCGTCAAGGGCGAGGGTGTTGTCCCCGGTCGACCGGTCCGGCGCCCAACGGGACTCCGCGGCCTCCGCGTTCATCCACCCGGCGCAACGCCCCGGGCGGCCGTTCGAGTGGATTCCGGCGCGGGTCCGGCGTCTGCGGTGGGGCCGCCGTCACCCGCGGAGCCGTTGTGCGGCAAGACCCCGCGCTGCCCCGCCGCCCCCACGTGCCCGCGCCCGTCCGCCCGACGCGGCCGCGCCCCGGCTTGCCCTGTCCCGACCCTGCTGCCAGTAATAGGCGCCGACGACGGTTGGGCGCCCGCAGGCGGGCGCGAGGGCGAGAGGGCGGCGGAGATGAGCGTCGACACCGACCGGCTCGGCCCGGGGCCGCGCACCTCCGGTGCCCGGGTACGCCCGGCGGCGCTGCCCGAGAGTGCGTCACCGCCCTGCACGGTGACGGCGCAGCTGCTGCCCGCGCAACGGCCGCCCGGTGCGCCGGCCGGGCTCGGTGAGCGGGTCGGAACGACCGCCCGGGGCCCGGTGCGGGT
>NZ_JAAVJD010000099.1:0-1228 GCF_012033735.1 Streptomyces lonarensis
GGCGGCGCGAGGGCGCCGCCCCGGGAGAACGGTGACCTGTCACGCGGGCCGGGCGCCGTTGCCGCGTCCGGCCCGACGGGCCCGTGTCAGCCGGCCGCGGCCTTGCGGGCGGCGATCCGGGCGCGGCGCGCCTCCAGCTTCTCGTCGAGCTTGGTGGCCTCGGCGTCCAACCCGCCCATGAACAGGCCCAGTTCCTCCTGCGCCTTCAGCCCCTCGGGGCCCAGGCCGTCGATCTCCAGGACGCGGAGGTACCGGAGGACCGGCTGCAGCACGTCGTCGTGGTGGATGCGCAGGTTGTAGATCCCGCCGATGGCCATCTGGGCGGCGGCGCGCTCGAAGCCGGGCATGCCGTGACCGGGCATCCGGAACTGCACGACCACGTCGCGCACGGCGGACATGGTCGCGTCGGGCGCGATCTCGAAGGCGGCCTTCAGCAGGTTCCGGTAGAAGACCATGTGCAGGTTCTCGTCGGTGGCGATGCGCGCGAGCATGCGGTCGCACATCGGGTCGCCCGACTGGTGCCCGGTGTTGCGGTGGGAGATGCGGGTGGCCAGCTCCTGGAACGCGACGTACGCGACGGAGTGGAGCATCGAGTGCGCGTTGTCGGACTCGAACCCCTCCGACATGTGCGCCATCCGGAACTGCTCCAGCTTGACCGGGTCGACGGCGCGGGTGGTCAGCAGGTAGTCCCGCATCACGATGCCGTGGCGGCCCTCCTCGGCGGTCCAGCGGTGCACCCAGGTGCCCCAGGCGCCGTCACGGCCGAAGAGCGTGGCGATCTCGTGGTGGTAGCTCGGCAGGTTGTCCTCGGTGAGGAGGTTGACGACGAGCGCGATGCGGCCGATCTCGGTGACCTTGGACTGCGCCTGGTCCCAGGCCTCACCGCCCATGATGCCGTCGAAGTTCCGGCCCTCGCTCCACGGCACGTACTCGTGGGGCATCCAGTCCTTGGCGACCTTCAGGTGCCGGTTGATCTCCCGCTCCACCACCTCTTCCAGCGCGTAGAGCAGCCGGGCGTCGGTCCACTGGTCCGACTTGGCAGGGTGGGCGGGGGTGATCGTCACGGGCTCTCCAGCCGGGAAGATGTTTAGGCGAACTACTTACGATGCCGTAGGTTACGCCACCGTAAGTTGTTACCCGCGAGTCAGGCAAGCTCCGACCACCGGTGCGACCCGCGTCACACACGAACGCGCCGGGCCCGGGGCGCAAGCCCGGGCCCGGCGCGGTG
>NZ_JAAVJD010000099.1:1238-19081 GCF_012033735.1 Streptomyces lonarensis
CCCCCCCCCCCCCCGCCCGCGGTGCCGTGCCGTTCTGTCAAGGGGTCGACCGGGTGGAAGGAGGGCCCGCGCGGGGGCCGCCCGGTGGCCTGTCAGCGGCGGGACTCCCCCGTGAGCCCGGCCCGGCGCAGCGCGTCCGCCATCGCGCTGTTGGCGGGCTGCTCGCGGCGCTTCCCGTCGCCGCCCTGGCCGCCCCGGCGGCCGTTGCGGCCCGCGTCCTGGCCCGCACGCGCTCCGCCGCGGCCCTCGCCCCGACCACCGCGGCGGTCGCGCTGGCGCGGTGCGCCACCGTCACCGCCCCGGCCGGCCTCGCCGCCGCGGGCGGCGGCGGAGTCCTCCAGCCGGAGGGTCAGCGAGATCCGCTTCCGGGGGACGTCGACGTCCAGCACCTTGACGCGGACGATGTCGCCCGGCTTGACGATCTCGCGGGGGTCGGAGACGAACCGGTCCGACATGGCGGAGACGTGCACCAGCCCGTCCTGGTGGACGCCGACGTCGACGAAGGCCCCGAAGGCGGCCACGTTGGAGACGACGCCCTCCAGGATCATGCCCGCCGCCAGGTCGCCGATCTTCTCCACGCCGTCCTTGAACCGTGCCGCGCGGAACGCCGGCCGCGGGTCACGGCCCGGCTTCTCCAGCTCGCCGAGGATGTCGGTGACCGTGGGCAGTCCGAATGCCTCGTCCGCGAAGTCCTCGGGGCGCAACGAGCGCAGCAGCGCGGTGTTGCCGATGAGGTCCGGGACCGCGGTGCCGGTGGCGGACGCCATCCGGCGCACCACGGGGTAGGACTCCGGGTGCACGCTGGAGGCGTCGAGCGGGTCCTCGCCGTCCCGCACCCGGAGGAAGCCCGCGCACTGCTCGAACGCCTTCGGGCCCAGCCGGGGCACGTCCTTGAGCGCGCGCCGGGACCGGAACGGGCCGTTGGCGTCGCGGTGGGCGACGATGTTCTCGGCAACCGTGGCCGAGACACCGGAGACCCGCGCGAGCAGCGGTACCGAGGCCGTGTTGACGTCGACACCGACGCCGTTCACGCAGTCCTCCACCACCGCGTCCAGCGACCGCGAGAGTTTCCCCTCCGCCAGGTCGTGCTGGTACTGGCCGACGCCGATGGACTTCGGGTCGATCTTGACCAGCTCGGCGAGCGGGTCCTGCAGCCGGCGGGCGATGGAGACCGCACCGCGCAGGGAGACGTCGAGCTCCGGGAGTTCCTTCGAGGCGTAGGCGGAGGCCGAGTACACCGAGGCCCCGGCCTCGGAGACCAGCGCCTTGGTCAGTTTCAGCTCCGGCAGCGCCGCGATCAGCTCGCCCGCGAGCTTGTCCGTCTCCCGGGAGGCCGTGCCGTTGCCCACGGCGATCAGTTCGACGCGGTGCTCGGAGGCGAGCCGGGCGAGCCGCTCCAGCGCGGCGTCCCACTTCCGCTGCGGGGCGTGGGGGTGGACGGTGTCGGTGGCCGCCACCTTGCCGGTGGCGTCCACGACGGCGACCTTCACCCCGGTGCGCAGCCCCGGGTCCAGGCCCATGGTGGCGCGGGTACCGGCGGGGGCCGCGAGCAGCAGGTCGCGGAGGTTGGTGGCGAAGACACCGACGGCGCCGTCCTCGGCGGCGGTGCGCAGCCGGGTGCGGAGGTCGAGGGTGAGGTGCACGAGCAGCCGGGTGCGCCAGGCCCAGCGGACCGTCTCCAGCAGCCAGGCGTCGGCGGGGCGACCGCGGTCGGCCACGCCGAACCGGTGGGCGATCGCCCGCTCGTAGGCGGAGGGGCCCTCGGCCGACTCGGGCTCCTCGGGTGCGAGCGCGACGTCCAGGTGCTCCTCCTTCTCACCGCGGAACATCGCCAGCGCGCGGTGGGAGGGCATCGTGCCCAGCGGCTCGGACCAGTCGAAGTAGTCGGAGAACTTGGCGCCCTCGGTCTCGCGGCCCTCGCGGACCCGCGAGGTCAAACGGCCCTTCTCCCAGATCCGCTCGCGCAGTTCGCCGACCAGGTCGGCGTCCTCGCCGAAGCGTTCGGTGAGGACGGCCCGGGCGCCCGCGAGGGCGGCATCGGCGCTGTCCACGCCGCGCTCGGCGTCCACGTACCCGGCCGCGGCGGCTGCGGGGTCGGTCGCGGGGTCCGCGAGGAGGGTGTCCGCCAGCGGTTCCAGGCCCGCCTCGCGGGCGATCTGCGCCTTGGTCCGACGCTTGGGCTTGTAGGGGAGGTAGATGTCCTCCAGTCGTGCCTTGGTCTCGGCGGCGCGGATGCTCGCTTCCAGTTCGTCGGTGAGCTTGCCCTGGGAGCGCACCGACTCCAGGACCGCGTCACGGCGCTCCTCGAACTCCCGCAGGTAGCGGAGGCGTTCCTCCAGGGTGCGCAGCTGGGTGTCGTCGAGGGCCCCGGTCACCTCCTTGCGGTAGCGGGCGACGAACGGCACCGTGGCCCCGCCGTCGAGCAGTCCGACGGCGGCCGTCACCTGCCCCTCCCGGACGCCCAGTTCGTCGGCGATCCGGGTTTCGATCGAGCGGTCTGCCACGGAGTTGGTCACGCGGTTCACGGGGATAGGGCCCCTGTCTCCTTCGGTGCGGTGGCCGCCCTCCGCGGTTCGGCTCCGCGAGGCGGGGCCGGACGGGGCGGGGGCGCGGGTGCCCGAGCATTGTGGCAGGGCCGGGGGACATTCGTGGGATTTGACCGCGTCTTCCGGACCCGTGGGGCGCGATCGGCGGTACGTCACGGCCCCGGGTCGCGGTCAGTGGCGGGCCCGGTGTGCGCGACGGGCACGCGCGGCGTCGGGGAGGTAGCGCAGTCGCTCGGGAAGCCGGGTGACGACGGCACCGGTCGCCCGGCCCAGGGCGCGCAACCGGCGTTCCTGCTGCTCGCTCCAGGGCAGCCCGACGGCGGCCCTGGCCTCGGGCGGCATCAGGCCGACGGTGAGGAAGGCCAGCAGCCGGGCGGTGGGGCGTCGCAGCAGCGGCCAGGCAATCCGCAACGGCACCCGGACCGGGCGGGGTCCGTGGTCGGGCGGGCCGACGGTGTTGCGGGGGTCGGTCAACTCACGGACGACGGGCGTGGCGACCAGTTCGTCCAACCATGCCCGGTAGCGGGGCGCGAACTCCGCGGCCGTGGCGGGGAGGTCGCGGTCGCGCAGCCCCAGCAGCACGCCGACCGTGCGCCATTCGCGGTAGAGGGCCTCCTGCTCCGCCGGGGTGCAGCTGCGGCCGTGGAGCACGCTGAGGGCGCGGAGCATCACCGGGTAGCCGGTGGCGTGGACCCAGCCGTACAGGTGGGGGTCGAGGGAGTGGTAGCGGCGGCCGTCGGGAGTGGTGCCGCTGATGGAGCGGTGCAGGCGGCGCAGGCGGCGGCCCTCGGCGGCGGCCTCCTCGCCGCCGTAGACCCAGAGCAGCGCGGACCGGACCGAGCGGTCGGCGCGCCCCCAGGGGTCGGTACGGAACACCGAGTGGTCGTCGACGCCCGCGCCGACGCCGGGCAGCGCGGTCTGCAGGGCCAGCGCGGCGGGGAGCCACATCAGGAAGCGGACGTCCCCGTAGAACTCCCAGAGCAGGCCGTCCGGGGGCGGCCCGACGGGCGGATCGGTGCGGCGGCCCGCTGTCGCGGGGTCCTGGTGCGGTGCGGTCATCTCGGCGCCTCCCGGTGCCATTGTGACCGGTGGTGGCCGAACGCGCCCGCCCCCGGACACCTGGCGGGTGTCCGGGGGCGGGCGCTGCGGGCGAGACCGGCGGGCGCGTCGGGTCAGCGACGCTGCTCGGCGGGCTCGTCCCGGCGGGCCTCGGCGGCGGCCGTCGCCGCGGTGGCCGGCGTGGCAGCGTCGCCGTCACGGTCGGCGGGAGCCGCGGTGACCAGCCGCTCGCCCTCCACGTCCACGTTGGGGAGGATGCGGTCCAGCCAGGCCGGGAGCCACCAGGCGGAGCGGCCGAGCAGCGCGAGCAGCGCCGGCACGATGGCCATGCGGACGACGAACGCGTCGAAGAGGACCGCCACGGCGAGGCCGAAACCGATCATCTTGATCATCGGTTCGGTCGCGCTGACGAAGCCGGCGAAGACGCTGATCATGATGATCGCGGCCGCGGTGACGACCCGGGCGCCGTAGCGGAAGCCGGTGACGATGGCCTCGTCGGGGGTGGCGCCGTGGACGTACGCCTCCCGCATCCGGGTGACGAGGAAGACCTCGTAGTCCATGGCGAGGCCGAAGACGACACCGATGAGGAAGATCGGCATCAGGCTCATCACGGGCCCGGTGGTCTCGACGCCCAGCGGGCCGGCCAGCCAGCCCCACTGGAAGACCGCGACCACGGCGCCGAGGGCCGCCATGACGGAGAGCAGGAAGCCGAGCGCGGCCTTGAGCGGCACGAGCAGCGAGCGGAAGACGACCATCAGCAGCACGAAGGCCAGGCCGACGACGAGCGCCAGGTAGGGCACGAGGGCGTCGTCGAGCTTCTGCGAGACGTCGATGCCCATGGCGGTCTGGCCGGTGACGGCCAGGGTGGCGCCGGTCTCCTGCTCCAGGTCCCCGGCCAGGCCGCGGATGTCGTTGACGACCGTCTCGGTCTCGGTGCTGGAGGGGGTGGAGGCGGGGACCACGGTCAGCAGCGCCGTCGTGCCGCTCTCGTCGGGCTGCGGCGGGGTGACCGCCACCACCCCGTCGAGCGCCATGGCACGCTCGGTGAGCTGCTCGGCCGCGGCCATGGCGTCGCCGCCGCCCTCGCCGTCGAGGACCACCATGAGCGGGCCGTTGACGCCGGGGCCGAAGGACTCGGCCAGCATGTCGTAGGCCTGGCGCTGGGTGGTGGAGGGCGCCGCGGAGCCCTCGTCCGGCAGGTTCAGCTCCAGCTGGCCGGCGGGGATGGCGATGATGCCGAGGCTGACCACGGCGGCCACCAGCACGGCGACGGGGCGCCGGATGACCTGCCGGGCCCAGCGGGTCCCCATGTTGGGACGCTCGGCGGCGGCACGGTCGGTCCCGGTGGCGGCGGCGCCGTTCTCGTCGTTCGCGTCGCCGGTCACGCCGGCGTCGTCGCCCTCGACGACCTTGCGGCGGCCGCCCCGCACCTTGTCGCCGGCGAAACCGAGCACGGCGGGGATGAGGGTGACGGCGACGAGCACGGCGACGGCGACCGCGCCGGCGGCGGCGAAGCCCATCTTGGTGAGGATCGGGATGTTGACGACGGCGAGGCCGGCCATGGCGATGATGACGGTGAGGCCGGCGAAGACGACCGCGGAACCCGCGGTGCCCGAGGCACGCCCCACGGCTTCCACCTTGGAGTGGCCCTCGTCGAGTTCCGCCCGGTAGCGCGAGACGATGAACAGGGCGTAGTCGATGCCGACCGCGAGTCCCAGCATCATCGCCAGGATCGGCGTGGTGGTGTCCAGCTCCAGCGGGCCGCTGAGCACGGTGATGGTGAGGACGGAGATGCCGACGCCGACGAGCGCGGTGATCAGCGGCAGCCCGGCGGCGACCAGCGATCCGAGGGTGACGACCAGGACCACGGCAGCGACGGCGATACCGATGACCTCGGCGATGCCGGTGGCGGGGATCTCGAAGAGGGCGTCACCACCGATCTCGACGACCAGGCCAGCGTCCCGGCCGGTCTCGGCGGCGGCTTCCAGCGCGTCGCGGTCCGCGTCGTCCAGCTCGAAGCCGCTGACGAGGTAGGAGACCTGCGTGTACGCGGTGGTGGAGTCCTGGCTGACCGCGCCGACCTCGAACGGGTCGGTGACGGAGGCGACCTCGTCGGAGCTCTGCTCGAGCTCCTGGAGGACCCCTGCCACCGCCTCCTGGTTGGCCGCGTCCTCCATGGTGCCGTCCTCCGCACGGAAGACGACGCGGGCGGTCGCCCCGTCGACCCCCATGCCGGGGTAGCGCTCGGAGAGAAGGTCGAACGCCTCCTGGGCCTCGGTGCCCGGCATCGATATCTCGTTGGACGGCTGGCTGGCGTTGGTGGCGGCGACGAGGCCGGTGGCACCGAGCAGCAGCACCCACAGCAGGGCTACGAGGCGCCGCTTGAGGAACGACGCGCGTCCCAGTTTGTAGAGAAAAGTCGCCATGGCGGCGGGTGTCTCCTATTCGGTCCGGGCAGTGAGGGTCCACCCCGGCGGCCTGTCGCGGCCGCCGGGTCGGCGTGGTGATCGGTGTGGTGTTGTGCCACGACCGGCGGGCGGCCCGGCGGGCCGCGGCCGGTCAGCCCGCGGTGGCCGGCTCGGGGAGCAGCAGCGGGATGATCATGGTGTCCGCGAAGCGGCGCAGGAAGTCGGGGTCGGCGTAGCGGCCCTCCATCAGCGGCCGGGCAATGAGCGCGCCGATGATCGAGTGCACGACGAACTCCACCGCGGGGTTGCCGGGGGCGAGTTCACCGCGCTCCTCGGCGCGGCGCAGGGCGCGGTCGAGCACCTCGATCTCCGGGTCGATGATGGCCTGCCGGACGGCGAGGTGGAGGTCCGGGTCGTTGCGGCAGGCGTGCGAGAGGGCGTGGATGACAGCGGTGTCGTCGGTGGCCTCGGTACCGACCCGGCCGCACATCTCCCGGAAGTCGCCGCTGAGCGAGCCGGTGTCGACGTCGTCGAGCGACAGCCGCTTGGTGTGCCGGAGCGCGGAGGTGACCAGGCGGGCCTTGCTCTGCCACTGGCGGTAGAGGGTGGCCTTGCTGGACCGGGAGCGAGCGGCGACGGCGTCCATCGTGAGGGCTTCGTACCCGCGTTCCCGCAGCTCGGCGAGAACGGCCTCGTAGAGCTCCTGCTCACGTTCCTCCGTGAGCTTGGTCCGGCCGCTGCGGCCACCGGCTCTGGGGGCGGTGGCGCCGGGCTGCTCGGTCATTCCGTGTCCTGTCGACGGGGCCGGTCCTCCGGCCGGAGGTGGCCATCCCATCATTGATCCGCAGATCGAAACGATGTCGTTTCTCTCCGCACGAGCGTAGACATCCGGACTGCGAAACGCAAACGGATCGATACGGCGCCGTTCACCTACCCCGGCGCACTCCGGGCACACCTCCCCCGTGGCGCCGTCCTCGCCTCGCCACCGCACCACCGCGGCCCCGCCCCCGGGTCCGGGGACGGGGCCGCGGGGCGGCGACGGCGGCGGGCTACACCGCGGCACGCTCCGCACGCGCGCCCCGGTGGCGCACCTCGCCGAACGACTCTCCCGCCGCGGCCTTCTCCAGCAGCAGCGCGGGCGGCGCGAACCGCGGACCGTACCGGTCCGCCAGCTCACGGGCCCGCGCGACGAACCCCGCCGGACCCCCCGGGTAGCCGTTGACGTACTGGAGGACCCCGCCGGTCCACGGCGGGAAGCCGATGCCCAGCAGCGAGCCGACGTTGGCGTCCGCCACCGAGGTCAGCACTCCCTCCTCCAGCAGGCGGACGCTGTCCAACGCCTGCACGAACAGCAGGCGTTCGGTCAGGTCCGCCATGGGGAGCACCGTGCTGCGGCCGTCCGCGAGCCGGTCGGACAGCTCCGGCCAGAGCCCCGACCGCCTGCCGTCCGCGCCGTACTCGTAGAAACCGGCGCCGCCGGCGCGGCCGGTCCTGCCGTGCCCCTCCACCATGCGGTCCAGCAGGGCGTCGGCCGGGTGCGGCACCCACGCCTCGCCGGCGTCCGCCGCGGCGGACCGCTCCTCGGCACGGATCAGCCGGGGCAGGGTGAGGGTCAGCTCGTCCAGCAGGGCGAGCGCACCCGTCGGGTAGCCGGCCCGGGCGGCCGCCCGCTCCACCGACCAGGGCGCCACCCCCTCCCCCACCATGGCCACGCCCTCCTGCAGGTACCGCGCCATGACGCGGGAGGTGAAGAAGCCGCGACCGTCGTTGACGACGATCGGGGTGCGCCCGATCTGCCGCACCAGGTCGAAGGCGCGTGCCAGCGCGCGGTCCCCGGTGGTGGTGGAGCGCACGATCTCCACCAGCGGCATCCGGTGGACCGGCGAGAAGAAGTGCAGCCCGAGGAAGTCCTGGGGGCGGTCCACCGCGCCGGCCAGCCCGCTGACGGGCAGCGTCGAGGTGTTGGTGCAGAGCAACGCGTCCTCACCGACGACCTGTTCGACGGCGGCGAGCACCCGGTGCTTCAGTGCGGTGTCCTCGAAGACCGCCTCGATCACGACCTCGCAGCCGGCCAGCTCCTCCACCGCGTCGGTCGCCGTGATCCGGGCCGGCAGCGCCGCCGCCTCGGCCGCGTCGACCCGCCCGCGGGCGACCGACTCCGCCACGAGCCGCTCGGAGTGGGCCCTGCCCCGCGACGCCGCCTCCCGGCTGACGTCCTGCAGCACCACGTCGATCCCCGCTCGGGCGCACACGTAGGCGATGCCCGCGCCCATCATGCCCGCCCCCACGACCCCCACCCGGCGCACCCGGTGCGGGGGCTCGCCCTGCGGACGGGCGGCACCCGCGTCGACCGTCCGGCGGTCGAAGAAGAACGCCTGCGTCATGTTCTTCGCGGTCTGTCCGACGACCAGTTCCGTGAAGTAGCGGCTCTCGATCACCTGGGCGCCCTCGAAGTCGACCTGCGTCCCCTCCACCGCGGCCGCCAGGATGTTCCGCGGCGCGGGCAGCGGGGCGCCGCCGGTGCGGCGCGTCAGGTGGGCGGCGAAGGAGGGGAGCACCGCGTCGAGGGACCGGGTGCCGGGCGTGCCGCCGGGGATGCGGTACCCGTCCTCGTCCCACGGCTGACGCGACTGCTGATGGGCGTCGATGTGGGCCCGCGCGGCGCCGAACATCTCCTCGGGGGAGGTGGCGACGTGGTGGACCAGCCCGAGGGCGAGCGCGCGCGCCGGGGTGTGGCGGGCGCCCGCCAGCAGCACGTGCTGCAGCGCGTCGGCGATGCCGAGCATCCGCACCGTGCGGACCACGCCGCCGCCTCCCGGGAGCAGGCCCAGGGTGACCTCGGGCAACCCGAGACGGGTGCCGGGCCCGTCGAGGACGATCCGGTGGTGGCAGGCGAGCGCGAGCTCCAGTCCGCCGCCGAGCGCGGTGCCGTTGACGGCGGCGACCACCGGCATGCCCAGCGTCTCGATGCGGCGCAGCGCGCGCTTGAGCGCCATGGAGAAGTCGAAGACCCGGCGGGCGTCCTCGGGGCCGGCCGCGATGAGCTCGTCGAGGTCGCCCCCGGCGACGAACGTCTCCTTCGCGGAGGTGAGGATGATGCCGCGGACCGTGTCGCGTTCCCCCTCCAGCCGGTCGGCGACGGCGGTGAGCGCGGTGACGAACGCGGCGTCCACGGTGTTGGCGGAGCGCCCGGGCGCGTCCATGGTGAGGGTCACGATGCCGTCGGCGCCGCGGTGCCAAAGGATCGGTGACGCGTCGGGGGCGGGTGCGGCTTCGGCGGGTCGGGTCATGGCGGTCTCTTTCGCTCGGCGGGGCGGTGGGGCGGTCCGGGAGGGGCGGACGGGGGTGGGTTCACCCCGCGGCTGTGGCGCGGCCTGCGTCACACCCGCTCGATGACGGTGGCCACACCCATCCCGCCGCCGACACAGAGGGTCGCGAGGCCGCGGCGCAGGTCGCGCCGCTCCAGTTCGTCGAGCAGCGTGCCGAGGATCATCGCCCCGGTGGCCCCCAGCGGGTGGCCGAGCGCGATGGCACCGCCGTTGACGTTGACCCGGTCGAGGTCCACACCCATCTCCCGCACGAAGCGCAGCACGACGGCGGCGAACGCCTCGTTGACCTCGAAGAGGTCGATGTCGTCGACGGTGAGACCGGCGCGGGCCAGGGCCTTGCGGCTGGCCGGTGCCGGTCCGGTGAGCATGACGGTCGGCTCCGATCCGGTGACCGCCGCGGAGACGATCCGCGCCCGGGGGGTCATGCCGAGGCGGCGGCCCACCGCCTCGCTGCCGACCACCACCAGCGCGGCGCCGTCGACGATGCCCGAGGAGTTCCCGGCGTGGTGGACGTGGTCGATGCGCGCCAGGTGGTGGTACTTCTGCAACGCGACGGCGTCGAACCCGCCCTCCTCGCCCAGCTTGGCGAACGAGGGGCGCAACGCGGCGAGGGAGTCGGCAGTGGTGCCGGGGCGGGGGAACTCGTCGTGGTCGAGCACCGTGAGCCCCGACCGGTCGACGACGGGCTCCAACCCGCGGTCGAACCGGCCCTCCTTCGCGGCGGTGGCGGCACGCTCCTGGGAGAGCGCCGCGTACGCGTCGACCTCGCGCCGGCCGACGCCGTCGAGGGTGGCGATGAGGTCGGCCCCGATGCCCTGCGGGACGAACCCGGTCGCCACGCTCGTCATCGGGTCCATCATCCAGGCGCCGCCGTCGGAGCCGATGGGCAGGCGGGACATGGACTCCACCCCGCCCGCCAGCAGCAGGTCGTCCCATCCCGAACGGACCTTGGCGGCAGCGGTGTTGACAGCCTCCAGCCCCGAGGCGCAGAACCGGTTGAGCTGCACCCCGGCGACGGACTCGGGGAGCCCCGCGGCCAACGCGGCGATCTTGGCGATGTCGGAGCCCTGGTCCCCGTGCGGGCTGACCACGCCGAGCACGACGTCGTCGACGGCCGCGGGGTCGAGCCCCGGCAGCCGGTGCTCCAGTCGCCCCATCAGCCCGGTGACGAGGTCGATGGGTTTGACGGTGTGCAGGGAGCCGGTGCTCCGGCCGCGGCCGCGGGGGGTGCGGTAGGCGTCGTAGACGTAGGCGTCGATGGTCATGGGAGCCTTTCGTGGAAGCGGATGTCGGCCGGCGGCCTCCCGCTGTCGGGGCCCGCGCCGGGAGCGCGTGGCGCGACGGCGCGATCGGACGGCGGGGTCCGGGGCGGTGCGGGCGTCAGGCGGCTTCGCCGTGCCCGCCGGGTGGGTCCCGCCGTTCGGCGGCCGCGGCGGACTCCGCCGAGCGCCGTTCCGGCGTCGGCCGTAACGCGCGGGGATGCACGGCGAACCTGGGCGTGGGCGTCGGTCGGGCGGTTCCGCCGTGCTCGGTCGCGGTGCCGCGACGGGCGAGGTGGGGGCGGCCGGGGGCGACCGGTCGGACGTCGGCAGTTTCCGTGGCGGCGGGCACGGGGGTGAGCGCGAACCGTCCGCGGTCGTGCCGGGTGCGGTCCGGCGGGGGGCTGTGCTGCCCCCGGGCGGCCGTGCGGCCGTCGGCCCGTCGGGGGGTGCGCGCGAACGCGGCCTGGTTGCCGATGCGTTGCGCCGGCGGTGGACTCCCGGTCACCGGGGCTCCGGCCCGCTCGGCCCGGCGCGGGGCGCGGGCGACGCCCTCCACCGCCCCGGGGGCCGCGAACACCGGACGCGGGGTGCGGCCGGCCGGAGCCGGCCCGGGCGGGAGGCGGGTCCTGCCGGGGCCGGGTCGGTCCGCCCGGACGCCGCCGGGGGCCGGTCCGGCGAGCTGCAGGGCGGCGGACGGGGCGGAGCCGTGGCCGGGCCCCGCCGGTTGCCCCACCCGCGCCCCGGTTCCGGCGTCGGTCGGCATGGTCCCCCCGTGGTCCGTCGCGCTACGTCGCGGTAACAACGCGATCCTAGGAACGCCTTCGGCTTTTCTCAAGGATCGGGGCGCGTGACGGGGTGCGCGGGGCGCACGGCGCGGCGGGGGAAGGCCCCGGGCCCCGTGACGGGGCGCGTGTGGCGGGTCGGCGCACGGGCCAGACATCCCCCATGGACGCACTGCGGCAGGAGTTCTCCCCGCGAGGGACCTACCTCGACACCGCCTCCCACGGCCTGCTCCCCCGCCGGTCGGTCGCCGCGGTACGGCAGGCGGCGGCGCGGATGGCGGACGGCACGCTCGACCAGGCGGCCTGCCTGCGCGCGGTGGACGGGGTCCGCGCGGGGTACGCGGCGCTCGTGGGCGTGGCGCCCGAGCGGGTGGCCGTCGGTTCGTCCGTCGCGGTGCACGTCGCCCTGGTGGCCGCCTCCCTGCCGCCGGGGTCCGAGGTCCTCGTGGCGCGCGAGGAGTTCAGCTCGCTGCCCACCCCGTTCGACCAGCACGGGGAGCTGCGGCTGCGGCAGGTGCCGCTGGACGGGCTCGTCGACGCGATCCGCCCCGGTACCGGCCTGGTGGCGGTGAGCGCCGCCCAGTCGGCCGACGGCCGGGTCGTCGACCTCGACGCCCTGCTGACCGCCGCGCGCGACCACGGGGCGCGCACCCTGCTCGACACGACCCAGGCGGCGGGGTGGCTGCCGCTGCGGGCAGGCGACTTCGACTACACGGTGTGCGGCGGCTACAAGTGGCTGCTGACTCCCCGCGGGGTGTCGTTCCTGACGGTGCCGGCCGAGTTCGGCGGCCTCCGCCCGCTGCACGCGGGCTGGGTGGCCGGGGAGGAGCCGTGGCAGAGCTGCTACGGCCCGGTGACCGAACTCGCGCGCGACGCGCGCCGCTTCGACCAGAGCCCGGCCTTCCTGGCGTACCTGGCGGCGGCGCCCTCGCTGCGGCTGCTGGCCGAGGTGGGGCCGGCGCGTGTCGGCGCGCACGACCGCGCACTGGCGGCGAGGTTCCGGGCGGCGCTGGCGGAGTTGGGCCACGAGGTGCCGGACGCCGGCGGGCCGATCGTCTCGTTCCCGGAGACCGAGGGCGCGGCGGAGGCGCTGCACCGGGCGGAGGTCCGCGTCGCCCGCCGCCGGGGGGCGTTGCGCGCGGCGTTCCACCTCTACAACGACGAGGCGGACGTGGACCGGGCCGTCGAGGCGCTGGCGTCCGCCGCGCGCGGTCGCTGACCGGCGCGGCACGGCGGCGGTACTGCCGGCGGGGCAGCACGGCCGCGGGCGGCCGTCAGGGGGGCGCCGCGCGGCCGACGGGTCGCTCCGTCACGCTCGGCGGGCGTCGAGTTCGGCGACCGCGCGGCGGGGCGCGATCGCCCGGAAGCTCTCCTCCCCCCAGTCGCGGAGCAGTTCGTCCGCCGGCGCGGCGGCCGTCCCACCGAGCGGCACCCGCACCCATCCGGTGCGCGCGAGGCCGTACCCGGCAGGCTCGGCGCCCGGCAGAGACAGCGCATGGGCGCGGACGTCGTCGCTCGGCAACGTGACCACCATGGCCGGAGCGGCGCCGGCGGCGGGAGCCCCGAGGAAGGCGAAGACCCGGCTGCCCGCCTTCACCGCCGATTCGCCCCAGGGGAACTCCTCCACGACGCCGGGCAGTCCGAGGGCGTGCGCGCGGACGCGCTCCCACACCCCGCCGCGCTGCTCGTCCCGACCCGCCGCCATGCGGTCCACGCTTCGCCCGCCCCGGGGCGGGCGACCGCTGCGACACCTGGGGGGCCGCAGCGGTCGGCGGGGCCGCGGATCAGGCGGCCGCCTGCTCCTGCTCCTCCTCCACACGGCGGTTCCACTCGGCCTTCCCGGCCTGCCAGCCGTCCTCGTCCGCTCCGCGGCGCCAGTAGCCGCTGATGGAGAGCTGCGCGGGCTTCATCCCGCGCTCGTGCCGCAGATGACGGCGGAGCGACTTCACCCAGTGCGCCTCACCGTGCACGAACGCCTGACCGGTGCCGGCGGGCAGGTCGGCGGCGGTGACCGCCGCCAGCAGGGCCTCGCCGTAGCCGCCGGAGCTGCGGTCCACCCAGACGATGTCCACCTCGCCGGCCGGCGGCTGGAGCTTCTGCTCCTCCCCCGGGTCCCCGATCTCCAGGAAGACCCGCGCCCGGGCGCCTGCCGGGAGTTCCGCCACGGAGGCGGCGATCGCGGGCAGCGCGCTCTCGTCGCCCACCAGGAGGTGCCAGTCGGCCTGGGGGTCGGGCGCGTACCCGCCGCCGGGGCCGAGGATGGCGAGTTCGTCACCGGGCGCGGCGGACGCCGCCCAGGGGCCGGCGAGCCCCGTGTCGCCGTGGTGGACGAAGTCGATCACGAGCTCCGGCCCCGCCGGGTCGAAGCTGCGGACGGTGTAGGTGCGCGTCAGCGGCCACTGGTCGCGCGGCCGGTCGCGGCGGATCGCGGCGACGTCCAGCGGCTGCGGGTAGTCGACACCGGGCCGCGGGAAGACGAGCTTGACGTAGCTGTCGGTGTAGGGGCCGGTGGCGAAGTCGCGGAGTCCTTCGCCGCCGAAGGTGACCCGGATCATGTGGTCCGTGAGCTGCTCGGTGCGCAGCACCCTGCCGATGTGGGTGGGGTTCGCGGGTCGGGCAGGCCGGTCGTTCATCGCTGCTCCTCGCTCGGTGGGGCCGTCGCGACGGCCGGGTCCTCGGCGCCGGCCCCTGACCGGGAGCAACGGCGCACCGCACGCGGCGGCATGGGACGCTCACCGACGCACGCATCAGGTAAGGGTGACCTTACCTGATGCGTGCGTCGATTACCTCCCCCTCCCGACCTGGGCCGGAGCGCGGACCGGGCGCCCCGGCCCTGGTCACGCCGGGCCGCGTGCCCCGGTGGCGGCAGCGGCGGACAACGCGTCCCGGCACGCCCGGTCGGCACGGCGGATCGGGTCCGGCTGCCGGTAGTGCGGCGTCAGCCGCATCACGTGGGCGCACGCTGTGTCGAGGTCGACGCGGTGCCCGGCGGAGACGAAGACCGGTTTGACCTCGGCCCGGGTGCGCAGCGCCCGCCCCACTTCCTCCTCGCCGTCCAGCAGGGGGGAGGAGGAGCCACGCGCCGTGCCCGGGACGTCGTGGCGGAAGGTGAAGGGCGACTTGGCGACACCGATCGTCGGCAGGCCCGTCACCACCCCGAGGTGGCAGGCGAGCCCGAACCGCCGCGGGTGCGCCAGCCCGTACCCGTCGCAGACCACCAGCCCGGGGGGCTCGGCGAGACGGTCCAGCGCCCGCACGACGGCGGGGACCTCGCGGAACGCCAGCAGCCCCGGGACGTACGGGAAGGGGACCGGGCCCACCGCCGTGGCCTCGGCCACCACCTCCAGCGAACCGGCGTCGAGCACGACGACGGCCGCCGCCACCAGGTCGCGCTCGTCGTCGTAGGCGACGTCCACCCCGGCCACCGTTCCGGTGCCGTCGGCCGGCGGCCCGGCTTCGTCCCGCACCAGGCGCTCGCGGAGCAGCCGCTGCACGGCCACCGCCTCGGCCTCGGTCCGCGCGGCCGCGGCCCGGCCGTCCCCCGGGGGCACGGAGCCGGGGGACGCCGGCGAGGGCGGGCCCCCGGTCACGCCAGTTCCAGCCCGGGGTAGAGCGGGTGGCGGCCGAGCAGGTCGGCGGCGCGGTCCGCGACCTCGGCGGCCACGCGCGGTGCGAGGTCGAACCGCACCCGGGAGGCGCCGCCGGAGTCGGTGGTGCCGGGCTCCGTCGCGTCGAGCACCCGGGCGACAAGGGCGGCGACCTCGTCCATCTCGGCAGGCCCCATGCCGCGGGAGGTGAGCGCCGGGGTGCCGAGCCGGACGCCGGAGGTGTACCAGGCGCCGTTGGGGTCGCTCGGCACCGCGTTGCGGTTGGTGACGATCCCCGCCGCCAGCAGCGCGGCCTCGGCCTGTCGGCCGGTCAGCCCGTGCGGCGAGACATCGAGGAGCACCAGGTGGTTGTCGGTGCCCCCGGTCACCAGCCGCACGCCGCGGCGCAGCAGCCCCTCCGCCAAGGCCCGCGCGTTGGCGACGACCCGCTCCGCGTACGCGGCGAAGTCGGGGCGACGCGCCTCGGCGAACGCGACCGCCTTGGCTGCCATGACGTGCGGCAGCGGGCCGCCGAGGACCATCGGGCAGCCGCGGTCGACCTGTTCGGCGAGGGAGTCGTCGCACAGCACCAGGCCGCCGCGCGGGCCGCGCAGCGACTTGTGCGTGGTGGAGGTGACGATCTGCGCGTGGGCGACGGGGTCGTGGTCGCCGGTGAGGACCTTGCCCGCGACGAGCCCGGCGAAATGGGCCATGTCCACCATCAGGGTGGCGCCGACCTCGTCGGCGATCTCCCGCATCCGGGCGAAGTCGACCAGCCGCGGATAGGCCGAGTAGCCCGCCACCAGGATCAGTGGCCGGAACGCGCGCGCGGCGGCGCGGACCGCGTCGTAGTCGAGCAGTCCGGTGGCCGGGTCGGTCCCGTAGCTGCGCTGGTCGAACATCTTGCCGGAGATGTTGGGGCGGAACCCGTGGGTGAGGTGGCCGCCGGCGTCGAGTGACATGCCGAGCATCCGCTGGTCGCCCAACTCCCCGCGCAGCGCCGCCCAGTCGGCGTCGGCGAGGTCGTTGACACCGCGGACACCGGCCCGTTCCAGCGCCGGAGACTCCACCCGCCGGGCGAGCACCGCCCAGAAGGCGACCAGGTTGGCGTCGATGCCCGAGTGGGGCTGGACGTAGGCGTGCCGCGCCCCGAACAGCTCCCGGGCGTGGCGGGCGGCCAGTTCCTCCACCGTGTCGACGTTGCGGCAGCCGGCGTAGAACCGCCGGCCGACGGTGCCCTCGGCGTACTTGTCGCTGAACCAGTTCCCCATGGTCAGCAGCACCGCCGGGGAGGCGTAGTTCTCGCTGGCGATGAGCTTGAGCGACTCTCGCTGGTCGGCGAGTTCGGCGGCGACGGCGTCCGCGACGGCGGGCTCCACGGAGCGGATCACGTCCAGTGCGGCCCGGTAGGCGGTGGACGCCCGCTCGGCGTACGGCAGCGGCTCGGGGCCGGACGGGGCGTCGACGGGAGAGGTGGTCACGGGGCCTCCATGCGGTGCGCGCGGACGGCCCAGGCGCGCGGCACTCCACGGAGCGGACCGCTCCCCGATGGTTGCACCCATCTCGTTCGCGCCAGTCACGGCCCGGCGGGAGCGTAGCACTCGCGGGCTCCCACGGGCTGGGGCACCGTGGAGTGACGGCCGGTGGTCCCACCGGCCGCACCTGCGGTCGAGGAGCGAGCATGTCGGAGCACACCTACCGGGTCACCGAGATCGTCGGCACCTCGCGGGAGGGGGTGGACGCGGCGATCCGCAACGGGATCTCGCGGGCGTCGCAGACCCTGCGCAACCTGGACTGGTTCGAGGTCACCCAGGTCCGGGGCCACATCGAGGACGGCGCGGTCGCCCACTACCAGGTGGGGCTCAAGGTCGGGTTCCGGCTGGAGGACGGCGACCAGGAGGGCTGACGGGCGCCGCCCCGGGCCCGCCCCTCGTCCCTTCCGGCGCCCCCGCCCCGCGTCCCCCGCACACACCTCCCCCACACGGGGGAGGAGTTGGCACAATCGGGCGCGCGTACGGCGGTTACCGACGAGGAGGGGCGAGGGCGTGACACTGAACTTCACCGTGGACATCACGGGGACCACGGGGATGCGGACCGGGGAGTGGGCCGACGGCGAGGAGTTCCTCATCCTGCCCGACCAGCGGATGAAGCGGGAGGAGTCGCTGGCCCGGGTCCGGTTGTGCGACCCGGCGACCGTCGCCGCCGACGGGGCCGGCCCGGCCCCGCCCCGGCCGTCCCCCCGCGGCGACGGCGGCACGCTCCGCCAGGTGACGGTGGCCGAGGTGGAGGAGAGGATGTCCCACCGGAGCGGGGAACCGCACCCGGTGCTGGTGCTGTCGGGACCCGACGAGGCGCGGCTGTGCGTGGTCCGACCGGGGAAGCCAGGGGTGGCGGAACCCGGGGTCTTCGACGTGACCGACGAGGACGGCGCACCGCTGGGGCGGATCGAGCACCGGCCGTCCCGCCCGGGGCGGCGGGCGTTCTGGCGGATCGTGCCTCGGGAAGGACCGGTGCTCACGGGGTACCGGGGCAGCATCGCCGGGTGGGCGGGGTTCGTCCTGACCTACCCGCTGTGGCTGCTGTTCTTCTTCGGCTCACTCCTGGTCACCCTGCTGAGCCTGGGCAACGTGACGGAACTGCTGGTCTGGGGCGCGCCCCGTCGCGTCGCCTGGCACCGGCGCGGGGCGCGCCCGCTGACCGGGACCGCGCTCGACTTCCGGTACATGCGCTCCGGCTACCGCTGGCGGCCGGAGCTGCTGGACCACCGGCTGGCCTATGCGCAGGCGAGCCTCCATTACTTCCACAAGATGCACAAGGACTGAGCCGGCCGACGGCGGGCACGGGCGGGGGCTTCGGCGCCGCCCGTGCCC
>NZ_JAAVJD010000009.1 GCF_012033735.1 Streptomyces lonarensis
GGTCGGCCCGCCGTGTGCTCGCGGCACCGGTGCGCGGGGCCCCGAGCCGGCGGCCCCGCAACGCGGACGGGTCGTACCGCGCGGAGGCCGTGCTGACGCGTGGGACGGCAGCGCGGGGCGCCGCGCCACCGGGCCGGCACGCGCCGTGCGGCCTAGTGGCCGTCGTGCTCCGTCGCCCCGTCGTCAGTGTTCCCGTCGCCCGGGGCGCCGTCCTCCGGCGCCCCGGAGTCCTCGTAGTAGTCCTCCCACAGCGGGTCGTAGGGGAGGTGCTCGTGGAGCGCCTCCGCCACGTCCACCAGGGCGTTCACCTCGGGCGCGTAGCTGTCCGGGACATCGACCTCGACGAACACGGTGCGTTCGGTCGTCGTGAACCGGTGGCCGCCGTCGCTCTCCTCCAGCAGCCAGGAGACGTCGTCGACCATGACGGCGTCCGCGGTCGGCCGGTAGGTGTCGCTGCCCGGGGTCAGCACCGCGGGGCGCTCCGCGCCGCACCGCAGCACGATCGCCGGGTCGCCCCATGCCGCCGTGAAACGTGCCGGGCCCGCGACGTCGCGGGCTTCCTCCCCCTCCACCGTGGCCGGCAGCGCCGCCACCACCGCCTCGCACACCTCGGCCGCCTCACCGTCCGGCTGCGGGTCCTCGACGGAGAGCTCGGCCGAGGACCCGCACGCCGCGACGAGTGCGACCACCGGTAGCGACAGGGCGGGTGTCCACAGCGGGCGGCGGCGTACGGTAGAGGTCACCGGGCGATCATACGAGGGGCTACAGGTGCACTACGGGGCAGGTCAGCGTGCGGGTGATCCCCGGCACACGCTGCACTCGGGCGACCACCAGGTGCCCCAGCTCGTCGACGCTGGGGGCCTCGGCCCGCGCGATCACGTCGTACGGGCCGGTGACGTCGTCGGCCTGCACCACCCCGCTGATCCTGGAGATGACATCGGCCACGGTGGACGCCTTGCCCACCTCGGTCTGGATCAGAATGTAGGCCTGTACCACGGGTCCTCCTGGGCGGCTTCGAGGAACGGGGGCGCTACCGTAGCGCGTCACCACCTGCCGCCGGGACAGGGCCGGACGCCGATCGCGGCGGGTTGACGCGCCTTCGCGGCACACGACATGAGGAGAGCTGAGTGAGGGGCACCGTGGGCGAACTCGGGGAGTTCGGTCTGATCAGGGAACTGACCTCCCGGATCACCACCGCGCCGGCCGTGCGACTCGGCCCCGGGGACGACGCGGCGGTCGTGGCGGCCCCCGACCGCCGCGTCGTCGCCACCACCGACATCCTCCTCGAGGGGCGCCACTTCCGCCGTGACTGGTCCACCGCGTACGACGTCGGGCGGAAGGGCGCGGCGCAGAACCTGGCGGACATCGCAGCCATGGGCGCCGTCCCGACCGCGGTGCTGCTGGGGCTGGTCGTCCCCGCCGACCTGGCCGCCACCTGGCCGATCGAACTCATGGACGGTATCCGGGACGAGTGCGGCGTAGCCGGCGCCGGCGTCGCGGGCGGTGACGTCGTCCGCGGTGACCTCATCACGGTCTCGATCACCGCGCTGGGGGACCTGCGCAACAGGGAACCCGTCACCCGTTCCGGGGCGCGTCCCGGCGACGTCGTCGCCGTGACCGGCTGGCTCGGCTGGTCAGCAGCCGGCAACGCCGTGCTCTCCCGCGGGTTCCGTTCCCCGCGCGCCTTCGTGGAGGCGCACCGCCGCCCCGAGCCGCCGTACCCCGCGGGGCCGCTCGCCGCAGAGCTCGGCGCGACCGCCATGACGGACGTGAGTGACGGTCTTCTCGCCGACCTCGGCCACATCGCGCAAGCCAGCAAGGTGCGCATCAACATCCGTTCCGGCGACCTCGACGTGCCGGCGCAGATGAGCGACATCGGCAGTGCCGTCGGAGTCGACCCCCTGCAGTGGGTACTGACCGGGGGAGAGGACCACGCGCTGGTCGCCACCTTCCCGTCCGAGACCAAGCTGCCCGCCCGCTGGCGCCGGATCGGGGAGGTGAGGCACCCCTCGGCGCTGCCGCGGGTCACGGTGGACGACGCCCCCTGGGACGCCGCCGGCGGGTGGGACCACTTCGGCGACGCCGAGAGCCCCGTCACTGTGGACGGTGCCTGATGGCGCCCCGCCCCGCCCCGCCCCGTGTCCTCACCGTCGCCGGCTCCGACTCCGGAGGGGGCGCCGGTATCCAGGCTGACCTCAAGACCATGCTCGCCCTCGGCACCCACGGAATGAGCGTCGTCACCGCCGTCACCGCCCAGAACTCCCTGGGCGTCCACGGAGCCTGGCCGCTTCCCGCAGCAGCCGTGACCGCCCAGTTCCGCGCGGTCGTGGACGACATCGGTGTTCAGGCGGTCAAGACCGGGATGCTCGCCTCGGCGGAACTCGTCGAGACCGTCGCGGGACTGCTGCGCCCCCTTGACGTGCCGGTGGTCGTGGACCCGGTCGGGGTCTCGAAGCACGGCGACGCGCTCCTCGCCCACGACGCCCTCGACGCCGTCCGGCACCGTCTGCTGCCCGTGGCGACGGTCGCCACGCCCAACCTCGACGAGGTGACCCAACTCACCGGGATCACCGTCACCGACGAGTCAGGGCTGCGCGAGGCCGCGGTGGCCGTCCTCGCGTTCGGCCCACGCTGGGCGCTGATCAAGGGCGGCCACTTGCCGGGCGACGCCGTGGACCTGCTGACCGACGGCACCACCGAACACTGGCTGCGCGCCCCGCGGTCGGACAACAACCACACCCACGGAACCGGGTGCACCCTTGCCTCGGCCATCGCCGCGGGGCTGGCCGCCGGCCGCTCCGTGCCGGACGCTGTCGCCGAGGCCAAGAGCTACATCACGCGGGCTGTTGCCGCCGGTTTCGCTCTGGGCGCCGGGATCGGTCCGGTCGACCACGGGCACGCGCTGCGCGGCACGCCGGGCCGCTCCTGACTGGGGCGGCCCCTTCCGGCCGACCCCGTCCGAGGGAGGGAGTCGCGGACCGCGCGGTCGCCGGTCCGGCCGCCCCGCGCGCCACCCACCCCGGTTCGGGGCCGGTCACTGCGATTGATGCACCCCGCGCGCGCCCGCCGACCCCGACCGGCGCGGCACGGCTCGCTCGCGACGCCTCGGCGGGCATGCCGGGGCGCGGCGAATTTGTCGCTCTGCTGGGGGCATCGGACGGGGCGCTACGCCCCACACGGCAGCCACCGGAGTGGGGCATCGACAAGCGTCGCAGAGCCGCGCCGGTTGTTCGCGGGCATACGAAAGGCCGGCCCGCCAGAGGCGGACCGGCCTGACAGCCGCAGGCTGCGCCGGACCGGGTCCCCGCCGCAGCGGAGATCACCGGGTCAGCGCGTGACCTTGCCGGCCTTGATGCACGAGGTGCAGGCGTTGAGGCGCTTCGGCGTCCCGTTCACCTTCGCACGCACCCGCTGAATGTTGGGGTTCCAACGGCGGGGGGTGCGGCGGTGCGAGTGGGAAATGCTGTTGCCGAAGCCCGGCCCCTTGCCGCAGACATCGCAGTTGGCAGCCACGGGTCACTCCAAAGACGGGTCATCCCCGCGCTGCGGGGTGACGGAAGACGTACGCTTGGGCCCGACGTGATCGACCGCGCGGGCCCCAAGGGCCCGACGCTTCGGCGCCAGGAGGTCAGCCTGACTCTCGTCAGGCAACCGGAGCAGCATACCCCGGAGTGTCCCGGGCGTGAAAACCGGCCTGGCGCCCGGCGGCTCCCGGACCACCAAGGACGTGCCGCGACATAGGGTGCCAACGTCCCCGCTCCCCGCTCAGGAGGTCCGAAACGTGCCCCGACCGCTGGACGCCGCGGCGATCCGTCGCTGGTGCCGGTTCGCCCTCGAAGACCTGGGGCAGGCACGCGAGTCGATCGACGCCATCAACGTCTACCCGGTCGCGGACGGGGACACCGGCACCAACCTCTACCTGACCGTCGAGTCCGCGGCCCAGGCCGTCGAGGCCGCCGCAGGGGGCGACCCCACGCTCGCGGAGGCGGCACAGGCCATGGCGCACGGGGCGCTGATCGGCGCTCACGGGAACTCGGGAACGATCCTCGCCGAACTGCTGCGCGGCGTCGGCAACGTGCTCGCCGTCGCCGACGAACCGGTGCGCCCGGCCGATCTCGCCCGCGCACTGCGCGCTGCCTCCGACGCGGCCTACCGGGCGGTCGCCCGCCCCGTGGAGGGCACGATCCTGAGCGTGGCGGCTGCTGCCGCCGACGCGGCCGAGACCGCCGGCGCCCGCGCGTCGGTCACGCTTCCCGACGTCACCGCGGCCGCGAACGCGAGTGCCCGCGAAGCGCTGGCGGCCACCCCCGGCCAGCTCCAGGTGCTGGCCGCAGCCGGTGTCGTGGACGCCGGCGGACGGGGGCTGGTCGCGGTCCTGGCGGCGCTCGACGCCGCCGTCGGGGGACGGGCCCCCAGCCGCAGACCCCACCACGGACTCGGCCGGGACGCGAACCCGCACGGAGCGGTGCCCCGTGCCCACGACGCCGCGCGCGGGGCGGGCCGCTCCAGCGGGGCGGCGCCAGCCCGCCCCGCCGGTGACACGGGGCGGCGCCGGCACGACGAGGCAGGGGCGCGGCCCGAGGTGCCGGAGACCGGTCTGCCTCCAGGGGCAGCACCACGTGCGTCGTGCTGCCTCGGGGAGCCGTCGCACGGGGCCGGCCCCGTGCGACGGCTCGCCGACTGCCCCGAGTCGCCGGCGACCGGCGATGTCACCGCCGTTGCCGGCGGCACGCCGCGGACAGCGACCGGGGCGGGAGCCTCCGGCCCCGTGCAGGACCCGCGCGGCCCCAGCCACGAGGTCATCTACCTTCTCGAGGCGGACCAAGCGGCGCTCGATCTGCTCCGCCCCCGCCTGGAGAAGCTCGGGGACTCCCTCGTGATCGTGGGCGGCGACGGCCTGTGGAACGTCCACATCCACACCGACGACCCCGGCGCAGCCGTGGAGGTCGGAGTGGAGGCCGGCCGCCCCCACCGCATCCGCGTCACCCACCTCGGCGGCCGCACACCGGGCTCCGCCCCGCGCGCGCCCCGCGCCGTCCTCGGTGTGGTTCCGGGGCCCGGGCTCGCCTCCCTCTGCCACGAGGCGGGAGCGCAGACGCTGATCGTGCACGGGCACGAGCTTCCCGGCAGCGGCGAGCTCGCGGCTGCGATCCTCCGCGCGCACGCCGAGGAGGTCGTGCTGCTCCCCAATGACGACCGGCTCCGCCACGCCGCTGCCGCGGCAGCGGCGCAGGCACGGGGCGAGGGAGTCCGCGTCGCGGTCCTCCCCACCCGCAGCCCCGTCCAGGGACTCGCCGCCCTCGCCGTCCACACCCCCGGCCGCACCTTCGACGAGGACGTCGTCGCGATGACGGCAGCGGCCGGCGCCACGCGCTTCGGTGAACTCTCCGTCGCGACGGGGGAAGCCTGGACGACCGCCGGGATATGCCAGGCCGGTGACGTTCTCGGCCTGATCGACAGCGACATCGCCGTCATCGGCCGCGATCTCGCGGAGGTCGCCCTGACGGTGGTAGAACGCATGCTCGCGGCGGGCGGCGAACTCGTGACCCTGGTCCCCGGGGCGGGCGCGCCCCCCGACCTGGCTGACCGTATCGAGCGGCGGGTCCGCCGGTCGAGCCTCGCCGTCGACACGGTCGTCTACCACGGGCACCAGGCCTCCCCGCTGCTGATCGGGGTGGAGTGACGGGGCCCGCCCCGGCCCCGTGCAGTCGCCCCGTCCCGTAGGACGGAGCGGCCGCACGCCGCGACCGCGCCCCGCCGCAGCACCGGTGCCCCGATGTCACCGCCATGGTGTGCAATAGCTCCGTGACCGCCCCGTACACCACCCACAGCCCGCTCTCCGACGCGGTGGGCGGCTCCACCGCGAAGGTGCTGGCCGACCAACTCGACCTGCGCACCGTCGGCGACCTCCTCTACCACTTCCCCCGCCGCTACGCAGAGCGAGGCGAGCTGACCCGGCTGGCCGACCTGCCCCTGGACGAACACGTCACCGTGGTGGCCGAGATCGCCGACGCACGCGTGCACACCTTCAACCACGGCCGTGGCAGGCGCCTTGAGGTCACCGTCACCGACGGCAGCGGCAAGCTCCAGTTGGTGTTCTTCGGAAGTGCCGCCCACCACCACCGCCGGGAGCTCCTCCCCGGGCGCCGCGGAATGTTCGCTGGCAAGGTGTCCGTCTTCAACCGCAAGATGCAGCTCTCCCACCCTGCCTACCAGCTGCTCGGCGAGGACGAGACCGACGAGGCCGGACAGGCGGCGCAGGCGTTCGCCGACCGCCTCCTGCCGCTCTACCCCGCCTGCAAGCAGATCGAGTCGTGGAAGATCGCCAAGGCCGTCGACACCGTTCTCGACGTGTTGGAGGCAGCCGACTGGGCGGGGGTGGGGGACCCGCTTCCGCAGGCGCTGCGGGAGCGGCAGGAACTGCTCCCGCTGCCGCAGGCACTGCTCGGGGTCCACCGGCCCCGCACCCACCAGCAGCTCGAAGCGGCCCGGGAACGACTCAAGTGGGACGAGGCATTCGTTCTGCAGGTCGCGCTCGCGCGCCGCCGCCGGTCGACGGCGCTGCTGCGCGCCACGCCGCGGGCGCCGCGCGAGGACGGGCTCCTCAGCGACTTCGACGCCCGGCTTCCGTTCACCCTGACGGCGGGGCAGCGCCGCGTGAGCGAGGAGATCTTCCGCGAACTGGCCACGGACCACCCCATGCACCGGCTGCTGCAGGGCGAGGTGGGGTCGGGCAAGACCCTCGTCGCCCTGCGCGCGATGCTCGCCGTCGTGGACGCCGGCGGCCAGGCCGCGCTGCTCGCGCCCACGGAGGTGCTTGCGCAGCAGCACCACCGCTCCATCACGTCGATGATGGGCGACCTCGCCGAGGGAGGCCTCCTCGGAGGAGCGGACAACGGGACCAAGGTCGCGCTGCTGACCGGCTCCATGGGGGTGCCCGCTCGGCGGCGCGCCCTGCTCGAACTCGTCAGCGGAGAGGCGGGCGTCGTCATCGGCACCCATGCCCTGATCGAGGACGCGGTCCGGTTCCAGGACCTGGGCCTCGTCGTCGTCGACGAGCAGCACCGCTTCGGCGTGGAGCAGCGCGACGCACTGCGCTCGAAGGCGGCGACGCCCCCGCATCTGCTGGTGATGACCGCCACCCCCATCCCGCGCACCGTCGCCATGACGGTCTTCGGAGACCTGGAGACCTCAGTACTGGACGAGCTGCCGGCGGGCCGCTCCCCGATCGCCAGTCACGTCGTGCCGGCCGCCGACAAACCGCACTTCCTGGAGCGGGCCTGGGCCCGGGTCCGCGAGGAGGTGACAGCCGGGCACCAGGCGTACGTGGTCTGCCCGCGCATCGGTGACGACCCGGCCGCCGGGGCGGCCCGCGCCTCCGCCCCGGCCGGAGAGGAGGCCGACGCCGATGCCGGCGCGCCGCGCGAGGAAGCGGACGGGCGGCGAGCGCCGCTCGCCGTCCTGGATGTCGCCGCAGGGTTGGCCGAGGGGCCGCTCGCCGGTCTCCGCGTGGCTGTGCTGCACGGCCGCATGGCGCCCGACGACAAGGACGACGTGATGCGGCGCTTCGCCGCCGGCGAGGTGGACGTCCTCGTCGCCACCACGGTCATCGAGGTCGGCGTCAACGTCCCCAACGCCACCGCCATGGTCGTCATGGACGCGGACCGCTTCGGTGTCTCACAGCTCCACCAGCTGCGCGGCCGGGTCGGCCGCGGGAGCGCGCCGGGTCTCTGCCTGCTGGTGAGTGAGGCGCACGAGGCGTCCGCCGCACGGGCCCGCCTCGACGCCGTCGCGCGGACTCTTGACGGTTTCGAGCTGTCCCGCATCGACCTCGAGCAGCGACGGGAAGGCGACGTGCTCGGCCAGGCGCAGTCGGGTGGCCGCAGCTCGCTGCGCGTGCTGACGGTGGTGGAGGACGAGGAACTGATCGCCGAGGCGCGCACTGCCGCGACGGACCTCATCGCCCGTGACCCGGAACTCGCCGGCGAGCCGGAGCTGCGGCTCGTCCTCGACGCACTGCTCGACGCCGAACGGGAGAGTTACCTGGACAAGGGCTGAGCCGCGCCCTGTGGACCGCATTCCCGTGTCCCGCGGAAGGGCCCAGCGCCCCGTGCGAGCGACACGGGGCAGACCGGCACCTCGCGCCACCCCGGAACCACCGGCATGCCGCACGGGCCCCGCGTCGTGCCGCCGCCCGTCGACGCGGCCCTGCGCGCGGCGTATAGCGTGGTCCCCGGTGTCCCGCCGCCCCGCACCACGCGGTACGGGCCGCGCCCCGTGCGGGCCGGCGCGTGGACGCCCCGTGCCCCCTCGCGGCCCCTCGCCGCACCAGCCCAGTGAGGACTCCATGACCCGTGTCATCGGCGGATCGGCAGGCGGGCGCAGACTCGCCGTCCCACCCGGCGGGGGCACCAGGCCGACGTCGGACCGCGCGCGTGAGGGGCTCTTCTCCACGTGGCACGCGCTCTTCGGCGACCTGGACGGCGCGCGGGTCCTCGACCTGTACGCAGGGTCCGGGGCCGTGGGGCTGGAGGCGCTCTCCCGGGGAGCGTCGCACGCCCTCCTCGTCGAGGCCGACGCCCGCGCCGCGCGCGTGGTCCGGGAGAACATCCGCGCCCTCGGACTGCCGGGGGCCGAGCTCCGTTCGGGACGCGTCCGACAACTGGCGGCCGACACCCCACCGGAGCACCCCTACGACCTGGCGTTCCTGGACCCGCCCTATGTCGTGACGGACGCGGAGATCTCGGAGATCCTCGTCACACTCCTCGCGGGCGGCTGGCTCACCGGCGACGCACTCGTCACCGTGGAACGGGGCACGCGCGGGGGGCCGTTCCCATGGCCGTCCGGGTTCGCACCACTCCGCTCCCGCCGCTACGGCGAGGGCACGCTCTGGTACGGTCACGCCGCCGTCGACGACGACACGGACCGGTCATGACCGACCGTCGGAACGAGGAGAGACCGTTGCGCCGCGCAGTCTGCCCCGGGTCCTTCGACCCGATCACCTGTGGACATCTCGACATCATCGGCAGGGCGTCCAAGCTCTACGACACCGTGCACGTGGTGGTGATGATCAACAACTCGAAGAAGGGGCTGTTCTCCCTGGAGGAGCGCCTCGCCCTCATCGAGGAGGTGACCGCCGAGTTCGGGAACGTGGTCGTGGAGTCCTTCCACGGTTTGCTCGTCGACTACTGCAAGCAGCGTGACATTCCCGCCATCGTGAAGGGCCTCCGGGCGGTCAGTGACTTCGACTACGAGCTCCAGATGGCCCAGATGAACAACGGGCTCTCCGGCATCGAGACCCTGTTCATCCCCACCAACCCGACGTACAGCTTCCTGTCGTCGTCCCTGGTGAAGGAAGTCGCCGCATGGGGCGGCGACGTGTCGCACCTCGTGCCCGCGCCGGTGCTCCGGGAGCTGCGCGGCAAGCTGGCGCGCGACTGAGCCCGCGGCCGCCCTTCCCTGTCCCCGGAGCCGCGGCTCGGCTGCGCGGGCCCCGGGTGGGGCCGTACAGTCACTGCCGTGGACGTACACCAGAAACTCGATGAGATCGTCGCCTCGGTCGAGAGCGCCAAGTCGATGCCGATGTCGGCATCCTGCGTGATCAACCGCGGCGACCTGCTCGGCCGCCTCGAGGAGGTGCGCGGGGCGCTGCCCGGGTCGCTCGCCGAGGCGCAGCAGCTCCTCGGTGGCCGCGAACAGATGGTGGCGGAAGCCCGGCAGGAGGCGCAGAGCATCCTCGAGGCCGCCCGCAGCGAGCGCGGAAGCCTGGTCGACAACACCCAGGTGGTCCAGCGCGCCCAGGCCGAGGCCGCCCGCATCCTGGGCGAGGCGAAGCGGGAGGCGGCGACCGTCCGCGAGGAGGCGGACGACTACGTCGACAGCAAGCTCGCCAACTTCGAGGTGGTTCTCGGCAAGACCATCGGCTCCGTCGAGCGCGGCCGGACCAAGCTGCTCGGCCGAGACGGCGACCCCGCCGAGCTGGTCGCACAGGCCGACGCCTACGTCGAGGCCCAGTTCGGCGCCATCGAGGCGGTTCTCCGCAAGACTCTCGAGGCCGTGGGCCGGGGGCGTCAGAAGCTGACGGGACACCGCCCCTCCGACGAGCTGGGTTCGCTCAGCGGTCAGTCCGACGAGCGCGCCGACCAGGCCGCGGCCAACTACGGCCAGGAGCAGCCCGACACCTATTACTCCCACCCCGGTGACCGCCCCTCCTACGACTACGGCGACGACTTCCAGGGCTACGGCGAGCAGCAGGGGGCGTCCGGCGGCGGGTACGACTACACCACGACGGCCGGCACGGGGCAGGACAGCCCCTACGGGGGTCAGGTCGATCCCGCCTACGGTGGTGCCCACGCCTCCCACGGCGCGGGTCAGGGCGAGTACGTCGACGCCGCCGGTTACGGATACGGGCAGTCCGTCCCGGCCACCGCCGGTTACCAGCAGGGCGGCACCCTGGATGAGACCAGCCTCTTCGACACCGCGATGATCGACTCCGAGCAGTTGCGACGGTACGAGCAGGGCCGTTAGGGCGTCGCCCCGTCGCCCCGTCGCCCCGTCGCCCCGTCGCCCCGTCGCCCCGTCGCCCCGTCGCCCCGTCGCCCCGGCTTGTCCGCCGGCGGCGGCCTTCCGAGGACGGGCCCGCTCCGGCGGGGCCGCATCCCGGGTCGGCTTTCGTCGGCGCGTGGCCTGACGGGCTCGATTGGGCGGTAAGCGCATGGTGAAGTACCCTGGCTCTTCGGCCGTGGACATCTCACGGTCCGGGCTGCCCGGACGGACCCCCGTGGATCGTCCCGCAGTGTGGCCCACGCCGCCCGCGTAGAAAGCAGGACGTCCTGAAAGCCCCTCTCGACCACCGTGCCCCCCTCGTGTTCGACACGCGGGAGCTGGGGCGGAGGCCGGGTGCGCTGAAGCGGCTGTCCCGCACGGTTGTTTCACCCGGCGACCTCGCCACCGAGGTCATCGGTGTCCCCTCGGACGCCCGTATCGAGATCGACCTGCGTCTCGAGTCGGTGATGGACGGCGTGCTCGTCACGGGTACCGCGCGTGCGCCACTGACAGGCGAGTGCGTAAGGTGTCTGGAGCCGCTGAGCCAGCAGTGCGAAGCGGAGTTCCAGGAGCTGTACTCCTACCCCGACGCCGACGACCGGATCCGCCCCGCGGACGCCGGCGACGACGCCGAGGAGGAGGGGTTCCGCCTCGAGGGCGACCTGTTCGACCTCGAACCGGTACTGCGTGACGCGGTGGTGCTCTCACTGCCGCTGCAGCCGGTGTGTCGAGAGGACTGCCCCGGACTGTGCACCGAGTGCGGTGCGCGGCTCGCGGACGACCCCGACCATCAGCACGAAGAAGCCGTCGACATCCGTTGGGCGGCGCTGCAGGAGTTCGCCGGTGCCGAGGGCACCGACGAGCCGGCCGCAGAGCAAGCGAAGTCTCCTCGCTCCGGCGGGGACGAACCACAGGAGAAGTAGCCGTGGCTGTTCCGAAGCGGAAGATGTCGCGCAGCAACACGCGCCACCGTCGGTCCCAGTGGAAGGCTGTGGCTCCGAACCTGGCGACGTGTGACCGCTGCCAGGAGCCGAAGCTGCAGCACACCGCGTGCGGCAACTGCGGCACCTACAACCGCCGTCAGGTTCTCGAGGTCTGATCGGCGGGTGACAGGGTTCATGTCGGACGCCAGTACGTCGCTGAACGAGACGTCGGCGGACAGTTCCTCGTCCCACGCCATTCTGGAAGGGCGGCTCGGCCACCGGCTTGAGACCGCCCTTCTGGCGCGCGCTCTGACACATCGGAGCTACGCGTACGAGAACGGTGGGCTGCCGACCAACGAGCGGCTGGAGTTCCTCGGTGACTCCGTGCTCGGTCTGGTGGTCACGGACACGCTGTACCGCACCCACCCCGACCTGCCGGAGGGGCAGCTGGCCAAGCTGCGCGCCGCGGTCGTCAACTCGCGCGCTCTCGCCGAGGTCGCCCGCGGCCTCGACCTGGGCGCCTTCGTCCGTCTGGGCAGGGGCGAGGAGGGGACCGGCGGCCGGAACAAGGCCTCGATCCTCGCCGACACCCTCGAGGCGGTGATCGGCGCCGTCTACCTCGACAAGGGTCTCGAAGCCGCGGACGCCCTCGTCCACCGGCTCTTCGACCCGCTCATCGAGCGTTCCGCGGGGCTCGGCGCCGGCCTGGACTGGAAGACCAGCCTGCAGGAGCTGAGCGCGGCCGAGGGGCTGGGCGTGCCGGAGTACGTCATCGCTGAGGCCGGCCCGGACCACGAGAAGACCTTCACGGCTGCTGCTCGCGTCGGTGGTGTCACGCACGGCACCGGCACCGGCCGCAGCAAGAAGGAAGCGGAGCAGCAGGCGGCAGAGACCGCCTGGCGGGCCATTCGGGAGTCGGCAGACGCCAGGATCGCCGGCTCGGAGCCCGTCGTCCCGGGCGGGACCCCGGGTGCCTGAACTCCCCGAGGTGGAGGTCGTCCGCCGGGGGTTGGAACGGTGGACGACCGGCCGGATCATCGCCCGCGCGGAGGTCTACCACCCCCGCGCGGTGCGGCGGCACGAGACGGGCGCCGAGAACTTCTCCGCCCGTCTCCGAGGCTGCCGGACCCTGCCGCCCCGCCGACGCGGGAAGTACTTGTGGGTACCCCTGGTGCCGGACGCCGGAGGTGTCCCGCACCCTGGCGGCGAGGAGCAGCCCACCACGGCGCTGCTCGCGCACCTCGGCATGAGCGGGCAACTCCTGGTCCAGCCGTCCACCACCCCTGACGAGAAGCATCTCAGGGTACGGCTCGTCTTCGACGACGCGGAGGCGGGTGAGCTCCGCTTCGTGGACCAGCGCACCTTCGGCGGACTGTCGGTGCATCCCACGGTCGCGGACGACCCGGAGTTCCTCCCCGCGCCGATCGCGCACATTGCGCGCGACCCTCTCGATCCGCTGTTCGACGTGGAGAGCTGGTTGTCGCAGATGCGACGGCGCGACACCACCGTCAAGCGGGCGCTGCTCGACCAGAGCCTCATCAGCGGGGTCGGCAACATCTACGCGGACGAGGCGCTGTGGCGCGCCGGCGTGCACTTCGAGCGTGCCACCCAGAGCCTGACGCGTGGTGAGGCGCTGGCGCTGCTCGCCGCGGCACGCGAGGTCATGGAGGCCGCGCTCGACGCGGGCGGGACGAGTTTCGACAGCCTCTACGTCAACGTCAACGGCCAGTCCGGCTACTTCTCCCGCTCGTTGGATGCTTATGGGCGTGAGGGCGAGCCGTGTCGGCGGTGCGGTGCGCCGATCAGCCGGAGGTCCTGGACCAACCGGTCGAGTTACTTCTGCCCCGTCTGTCAGCAGGCGCCCTGAGAGGGTCGCGGCAGCCGAGTAGCGCCGCGCGGTCGGCCGGGCAGGCCCGGCCGGGCCTGTGGTCGAGGGACGCAGTACGGCACGGGGCGCTCGCGCGGGCGCCCCGTGCGGTGATCAGTAGCCGAAGAAGTGACGCGAGGCCTCGCTGACCTGCGGTTCTAGAGGCGACCAACGTTATGACCAGCCGCTTCGTGGCCACCGGTTGTCAACGTTGGTCCCTTTCGGCTGCCCTCGCACGGCCCAGGGGCGGCCCATGTCGAGACTCCATCGCCCCGTGCAAGGAGTAACAGACGCCTTCCACCCTGAGCTGGCCACCTCACGTGCCCCGGTGTGTCTTCGTCGGCGTCATCCGCTGGCCTCAGGTCAGCAACGGCTCCGAGCAGGCCTCAACAAACCGGTGAGTAAACAGGGCTCGCGATGCGAACATGTACGCGTGACAACCTCGAACCATCACGTATCCGCCCCAGAGTCGATCTTGATTCTGGACACAAACGTTCTCGCGACGCTGCCGAGGAGTAGTCCGCTATGGGAGATACTTCGGGCAATTAACGCAACAAGTACGATTCGAGTGGCGATCCCTGAAATGTGCCTCATGGAGCTGCTCTCTCGGCGGCGAAGAGAATACGAATCTGTCTTCGATAATGCAACCAAGGCATTTAGTGCCCTCTATGCCCTTCAGTTCAGTCCTGAAGATGGGATGGCGCATTGGCCGGCGGTTGCGGGTTCGGAATCCCATACGGAAAAATGGGAGTATCTCTACAGGGACTCGCTCGACATCATACCCTTGACTCGTCATGCGGCAGTCGAGGCGCTCCGCAGGGAAGCTGATAGAAGGCGCCCCGCTCGCAGCTCTGGAAAGTCAGCCACTGGCAGCAGGGATGCAGCAATCTGGCTGACAGTCCTTGAGGCTGCCCGCGACAATCCGAGCAGCGTTATCTACTTCGCGAGCAAGAACTCAAAAGACTTTGGAATTGGTGGCGGCCTGCACCCTGAACTCGCCTCCGAGGTGGAAGCCGCGGGCGGTAGGGTTGAGTACGTAGAGAAGCTCGAGCACGCCCTGGCCAAGGTGAGCACGAGGGAAGAGTGCAGGCTGACCGCCGAGCAGCTACTGGCGCGTCTTCAGGACGCGAGCTGCATCCAGGAAATCCTTCGGTACATCGACAACTCCTACGATCAATCTTTTGTTCATGCTGCAGCAGTAGGGATCACGGACGATGGGGTGGCATTCTACTGGACCCCAAAAGTGTCCCTATCGGTGGAAGATATTGAAGTAATTGCTTGCAGTGATGAGATTTCGTACTCTATTCGCCCATCGGAAGAATCAAGCGGAAGTCTAATTCACTCGGTCACGGCGACCGTGATCGCCTTGGGTAGTGCCATCGATTCTGTGAATCGGTGGGGCGCTGGGCGAGAGGCTATTGCCTTCGCGATCGACGTTCGGGTAATCATAGGGCCCAGCTCGGTAAGCGTGGCGAGCTCCAACGAACCGAGGCGGTTTGAGCCGAGCGAGGAGTCGAGAGCCGCCGTGTTTTTCATGACATCGGGCCCGGACCCGCTGCTCCACTATCGCTAGGTCGGTGGAGGGGCTTTGGGCGGGAGCTGCCATGGGGCGAGTGATCATGGCCCTTTAAGCTGGTCCGCGAATCGGGCAGTCCTTGGACCTGCCCGCAATAGCCCGATCTTGGGCCATGATCTTCGAGGCTCGCCCCATGGTGGCTGCCTAAAGCCCTGGAGCCGACCGCCCCAGCCACCCACGTTCCCCACCACCGCGCCGCCGCACCCGCGCGGCCGGCGGACCGGGCCGGAGCGGGGCGGAGACAGGAGCGGCGGCCCGGGGGAGCCGGGCCGCGCAGCGAGCGGAGCGAGCCTTGATGGAGTAGGGAAACCTGTAACAGCTCAGGGCATCGCGTCAGAGCGCTCGGCAAGCTGAAGCAAGTCCGGGCTGGCCTTGGAGCCTGAGATGAGGACCAGTTCACGGATGGCGTTGCGGGCTGCGACGTGCGTGTGAATGAGGTCTGGTGTGGCTTCCTCGGCTGCGAGCATCGCTGCAAGCGCTTCTCCGACTTGGCGCCGCTGAGCGTACGCGCGGCCCAGGTCCATGGACAGCCTGCCCTGACGCTCGGCCGACAGAGCCTCGGCGTCGATACGCTCGCCGTTGTCGATGGCCTCGCCCGCATCACCGAGTTCGACAGCGATAGACACCGCTTGCACCTCGACGTTGGTCGGCCCGAACTCCAGGTTGAAATCGTTCCGGTCACCGTCCAAGCGGGCGGCAACCTGGCGCGCCTGAGTGATCGCCTCTCGGGCGTCGTGTCGCGCTCCGCCTCGGGCGTGTACGAGCGCCAGCGAAAGGTACAGCGAGCCAAGCAGAGACAGCTCTTCCGGTGCTGGCTCCACCTCTTCCTGTGCTTGCACCAGTGCTCGGATGGCAGTCGTAGCGGCGTGCTCGGCCTGGTCAAGGTGCTTCAAGCGCACGAATGCTTGCACCAGCCGGAAGACGCTGGCGAAGACGTGATGTGGCTCGCCGGACCGCTCTGCGGAGGAGATGGCCCGGTCGGCCGCTACCCATGCCGCGTCGGGCTGGTCTTGGCGCACGAACGCCGCTGCCAGTACTTGGTAGGTCTGGCTGAGCAGAGACCAAGCGGTAGATCGGTGCGGCTCGGCGCTTGTCCGTGCTGCCCTTTCGAGCTTGGGAAGGAGGTCGGCCAGTCCCTCACCCAGTTCGATGTACCTGCTGTTATGGGCGTGGTCCCAGACCCGGTCCACTTCCTGGCGAAGCTGCTGTGTGCTCTCGGCGCTGAGCCCAGGATGTCGAAGCAAGAGGTCAGGGATCGGATGCCCGGAGAGCAGCAGGCGTGCCTGGTCCAGGTCGTTGGACCGTTCCGCGGGGACTGGAGCTGGTGACTCATCGGCTGGCGCATCAGGACGTAGATCGTGTGTCGCAACGCCGAGGCTGTCCGCGAGCATCCGAATCACTGGGAGCCGGTTCACCGGTTGCGCACCGCGCTCGACCTGAGAGACCCAGCTAGCTGTTCGGCCCACCTTGGCTGCGAGTTCCTCCTGGGTGAGCCCCCGGTCCTTGCGCAGGCTGGCGACCGTACGTCCGAACGCCCGCCGGTCTTCAGGGGTTGTCACGCGCCGGCCAACTTCCCTGTGGTCGCGTCGAGGAAGGACACCTGCACATCTGTCAGGTACTGGCCCCGCTCGGCAAGGAAGTGCTTGACGTGGGGCTGCTCCTCGTGGGCCTCAAACGCTGCGCGATCTGCGTACAGCTCGTAGAAGACCCGAACGAGGGGCTCGCCCTCCACGGTGTGAACCAGGTAGGTGAGAGTTCCCGGCTCTTCACTTGCGATCTTCGGTGCCGTGGCGGCAACCAGCGCATCGAACCCTGCTGCCGCACGGTCGTCTCGAAGGGTGAATCGAACGTACAGCCCGAAGCCCAAGCTCATAGTTCCTCCTAGGGTCACACCTAGGGTCCCAGACTCGCTGAAGCATCTCTACTCGCAAGAAAACATTGACTAGCAGAAAAACTGCGAGTAGCTTCGAGGTGTGCTGCTGGTCGTGCTCGATCCTCCGGTAGCCCCGACATGTGGAAGCGGCGCACCTACCGCCAAGTCTGCGCGCCGCTTCCATCCCTCTCTCAAGGGAGCTTCCATCATGCCTGGAACGTTGAGCGTTGCGCACGTGCCCACCCCGTCCGTCGCTGGTGACGTGTGTTCGGACTGTTCGGGTTCGGGTGAGGTGATCGACCGGGACGGCTCGGTCTCGGGGACGGTCGGTGCGGTGGTGCCGTGCATCTGCGCGGAGCCGTGCCCGAAGTGCTCCGGGTCGGGTGAGGTCTGGGGCCTGTGGGTGCTCAGCGCCGAGCAGGAGAACTACTTCGAGGGCGTCGGCCCCTGCTCCTGCCAGCGGGGCCGGGCATGACCCACTTCCCCGTAGCTCCATCCGCTGTCGCCGACACCGCGTCCGCCCTGGGCACCGACCCGATCACCCTCGCCGACCTCCTGCGCGTGGCCAACGAGCCGGGGTTCGAGCGGTGGCGGGAGCAGGTCCGCCGAACCGGGGGATGCTCGGACCCCATCCACCTGACCGGAACCACCGTGACCCGGGATGCGGTGACCGGCGCGGTGCTGGCCTCGTACTCCACCGACACCGAACCCGGCGGGCGTCTCCGCGTCGCCTGCGGAAACCGCCGCGCCTCTCGCTGCCCCTCCTGCGCCTGGACCTACGCCGGGGACACCTTCCACCTGATCCGCGCCGGGATCTCCGGTGACGAACGCAAGAACATCACCCCCACCGTCCGCGCCCACCCCAAGGTGTTCGCCACCCTCACCGCACCGTCCTTCGGCCCCGTCCACAACCGCCCCGACACCGGGCCCTGCCGCTGCGGCACCCACCACCCCGAGAACTCCCCACATCTGGGCACACCCCAGGACCCCGACACCTACGACTACGCCGGGGCGGTGCTGTTCAACAACTACGCCGGGGACCTGTGGCGCCGCTTCACCATCCAACTGCGCCGCGAGATCGCCGCCCGCGCCGGCATCACCCAACAGGCACTGCGCGACACAGCCCGGGTCTCCTTCGGGAAGGTCGCCGAGTTCCAGAAACGCGGAGCGGTCCACTTCCACGCCATCATCCGACTCGACGGACCCGAAGGCCCCGACACCCCACCCCCGCACTGGGCCAACACCGCACTCCTCGACGCAGCGATCCGCGGCGCCGCCGGGCACGTCTCCCTCACCCTCGACCCCACCCGCCACCACCGGCCCCGAACCCTGCACTGGGGCCGACAAGTGGACGTCCGACCCATCGGCGCCCACCTTCCCGGCGCGGTCGACGACGCCGCCGTCGCCGCCTACGTCGCCAAGTACGCCACCAAAGCCGCCGAGTCCACAGGCACAGCCGACCGGCGCATCGGAGAGCGCTCCGAACTCGACCGACTCCCCGACCTCCCCACCCACACCCGGCGCCTGATCGAAACCTGCCTCGACCTCGACACCCACCACCCCGGCCGCAAACTCGCCCGCTGGGCCCACATGCTCGGCTTCCGCGGCCACTTCTCCACCAAATCCCGCGCCTACTCCACCACCCTCGGCGCCCTCCGCCAGACCAGAGCCGACTACCGCGCCACCCAGGAACGCCGCGCCGCGGGGCTCCCCGACCCCGATGAGGGCTCGACGCTCACCCTGGCGCACTGGACCTACGCCGGGCACGGCCACACCCCCGGCGAATCCTGGCTCGCCGCCACCATCGCCGACGGCATCCGCACCAACCGCCACACCGCCCGCGAAGCACTCAACGACCTCGACCGACCCGGCGAAGCGGGGGAGTGGTGACCATGGCCCGGCATCTTCCTCCGCGTTTCCTGACCCCTGTTGAGCTTGCCGCACTGCTGGCGGTACCGCTGGAGACCGTCTACCAGTGGCGCCGCAAGCGAATAGGCCCGCCTGGCTTCCGGGCTGGTCGCCACCTGCGCTACCACCCCGATGACGTGTCCGCCTGGATCGACGCCCGGACACAGGAGGCACGGCCATGACCAATCGCGCATACCGGCGAGCCTTCTGCGCTCGCCGCCGCCAGCAGCGCAAGCGGGTCTTGGCGCGCCGCTACGGCTGGGCCTGCGCCTACTGCCATCGACCGTTGCCGAACCTTGCTGCTGCGACCTTGGACCACGTCGTACCGCTGTCGGTCTACCGCACCTGGGAGACACAGTTCCTCGTGCTGGCCTGCCGCCCTTGCAACGACGCCAAAGCCGACTCCTTCCCGCTGCTCATCGCGGCGCAGCTCGCTCCCGGGCGCATAGCACCTGCCCTCTGGCTCCTCCTGGCCCGGCTTAGTGAAGCTGCCCTGCCGGCCGAATTCGAGGTGGCCGCCTGATGGCCGGACATGTTCAGGACCGCTGGTTCAAGGAAGAGAAGCAGTCGGACGGCACCGTCCGCCGGGTCAAGACCGATCGTCACGGCACCGGCCAGCGCTACCGGGCCCGCTACGTCGGGCCTGACGGAACCGAGAAGTCCAAGAGCTTCCCCGATCGACAGAAGCGCCGCGCCGAACAGTGGCTGAGTGGCATCGAGGCGGACATGTCGAGAGGCGACTACATCGCTCCCGACGCGGGCCGGGTGACGTTCGCGCAGTACGCGAACGATTGGCTGGCCACGCAGCACACCGACCCCGCCACCCGTGAGAGCGCAGAGATGCGGCTTCGGCTGCACGCGATACCTCACCTCGGCGCGCGGCCCATGAACTCGTTCACTCCGAGCCACCTTCGGCACTGGCTGACAGAACTGGAGAAGGCAGGACTGGGCGCCTCCTACCGCCGGGGGATCTTCGCGCACGTCGCCACCGTGTTCAGCGCAGCGGTGGAAGATCGCATCATCCGGGACAACCCCTGCCGGGCTCGCTCGGTGAAGCCCCCGCGGCTCGTGCCGACACAGGTCAAGCCCTGGAGCGCTGAGCGTGTCTGGCGGGTACGGGCCGCGTTGCCTGCCCCGTACCGAGCGATGGTCGATGTAGCGGCCGGTTGTGGGCTGCGGCAAGGAGAGGTGTTCGGGCTTGCGGTCGAAGACCTTGATCTGGACAAGGGCACGGTTCACGTGACCCGACAGGTGAAGCTTCTTCGGAACCGTCCTGTGTTCGCCCCGCCCAAGGGGGGCAAGGAGCGGAAGGCGCCTCTGCCCGCTCTGATCGGCCGCGCTCTGGTCGATCGCCTGGCGCGATTCCCCGCTGCCGAGGTGACGCTGCCCTGGGCCACGCCGGACGGTCCGCCCCGCACGGCGATGCTGATCTTCCGCAGCCCTGAGGGCTTGCCGTTGAACCGGAACCGTTTCAACGATCGCCATTGGCGGCCCGCGCTACGAGATGCCGGCGTCGAGACGGGCCGAGGGAACGGGATGCACGCGCTCCGGCACTTCTACGCGTCGGTGCTGCTGGATGCAGGGGAGAGCATCAAGGCTCTGAGTGAGTACCTCGGGCACCACGACCCGGGTTTCACGCTCCGGACGTACACCCATCTGATGCCGTCGAGCGAGGCGCGGACTCGAACTGCCGTCGATTCGGTCTGGGCGGAGTCGAACACGACGGACGGCCCAGAGACGGCCCTTGGGGATGGGTAGGCCGCTGACCTGCGGTTATCTTAGTAGCCGAAGTTCTGGGTCCACCACGGCCCGCCCGGGCCGATGTGGACGCCTACGCCGAGCGTCTTGAAATCGCAGTTCAGTATGTTGGCGCGGTGGCCCTCGCTGTTCATCCAGGACTCCATCACCGACTCCGCGCTCTGCTGTCCCCGGGCGATGTTCTCGCCGCCCAGATTCGATATCCCGGCGCGGTCCGCCCGGTCCCAGGGACTCCGGCCGTCGGGGTCGGTGTGGTCGAAGAAGTCCCGCTCGGCCATGTCGCGGCTGAAGTCCTGCGCCAGGACCGCGAGGCTGCCGTCGTGGGTCAGCGGCCGGCAGCCGGCCCGGGCCCGCTCCTCGTTGACGAGACCCAGGACCCGTGCGGCGGCCTGCTGCGCGGGGTCGTCACTCTGCGGCGGCGAGGACGGTGTGGCGGGGCTGCTGCTCGGGGGAGACGACGGCGGGGCCGGTCGGTCGGGGGAGGGTGCAGGCGAGGCCGGCTCCGATTCGACGACGGTCTCCGGGGTCTCGTCGACGGCCTCGGGCTCGGGATCCGGCTCGGGGTCGGCGGACTCGGAGGCCTCCTCGCGGTCGGTCTCCTCTTCCTCCTCGACCTCGTCCGGCCCCTCCGCGGGGGACTCGGACGCCTCCGGCTCCTTGTCGCGCTCGGCGGCGCGGCTCGCGGCGTCGTCGCGGTCGCGGTCCGGGGCGGCCGAAGCGGCGTCGAGGTTCCGGTCGCCCTCGTGGGCGGCGACGTCCCGCTGGTCGTCCGTGTCACCGGGGGAGGGCAGCACCCCGGTACCGATGGCCATCGCGCCGATCGTCAGTGCTGCCGAGGCGCTGAGCAGTCCGGCCCGTGCCGGGCCCTGCTTGCGGTGTACCGCGCGCCGTACCGGCGTGGAACGGCCGTGGCGTCCCATCAGACGTACCGTCCTTCGTCACTCGACAACTCGTTCACCACTGACTCACGATGCGACTCACTCGAAAGGGTGATGATGGTGTGGGACTGTACGGCATGCCGCAGTCGCCGCGATGCCTCCCGGCCGAAACCCGGGGATAGCGTGTGTCACACGGCAAGCGCCGTGCCCCCGGCCGTGCCGGGACGCCGCGGTGACCGCCACAGGAACGACCCGCGGTGACCGCCACAGGAACGACGCAGCGGCAGGGAGGGTAAGGAGATGTCGGGGTTCGTCCGGAGCGGCCGCTTCGGTGACCGCGCGGCACTGCTGGCCGGGCGTGCGCAGGCGGACATCGCGCTGCGGTCGCCTGCGCGTGTGACGGTGTGGGTGCGGGGCCGGGTGCAGGGCGTCGGCTTCCGCTGGTTCACCCGTGCGCGCGCCCTGGCGCTGGGGGAGGTGCGGGGCTTTGCGCTCAACCTCGACGACGGCCGGGTCCAGGTCGTCGCCGAGGGCAGCCGAGAGCAGTGCGAACTACTCCTGGCGTGGCTTCGCTCCGGCGACACACCCGGCCGCGTCACAGGAGTCACCGAGATATGGGACACACCGCGGGGCGGTTACGCGGAGTTCGACATCCGCTGACGGGGAGAAGAACCGGCTTCCGCCCGCGCCGTGAGTAGGGGTTGCCGCAGCCGCTCCGACGTGCGAGGCTGCCCCTCGACGAAAGATCCACTCACCGCATGGACCGCGCGGGCCCGAGAACGGCCCGCTGTCGCGGAAGACCGCCGACGCCCCGCTTTCGTGCTGATCACGGCGGGTCGCGCGGCGTGATCGTGTTGACCGGCATGCCTTTTGGTGAGACTCTGAAAACTCCTGCGCACCGTGGCTGTCTGGCCCGCCGTAGCTCACAAGGCAGCAGCGCGTGGTGCGACCTTTCCGGCCCACGACGACCTCTGGTCGGTCACTCATTGTGGAGGACCATCCATCATGGCAAAGGCGCTTCTCGGTTACGTCGGCGGACCCGACCCCCGAGTACTCGCCGAAATGCGGCGGCTGCAGCAGCGTGTTCAGGACCTCGAGACCCAGTTGATCCGGGTCCAGGCCGAGAACGACGCGCTGGCGGCTGCCGTGACTCGGCACTCGGACGCGGTGCTCGATTCCATCGACGTGCACAGCGCGGAGCCCGCGTTGACCTGATCCGCGGAAGGCCGACAGCGGATTGACCCGTGGCCTGCGGACGTGCAAGGGACGCTTCGGCGTCCCTTCTTTTCTGCCCTTCTTCCGGTGCCGCACCGCGCCCGCACGAGATTCCGGTCTGATGGAACGGGTGTTCGGCGCCGACTGGTTGCCGGGCTCACTGAGGGGTGTGCCCCGCTCGCAGAGCGTCGAAACGGCAATTCGGTGGACGGTGCCCGGTAAAGTCCGACCCCGTGCACCTCAAGAGTCTCACGCTGAGGGGATTCAAGTCCTTCGCCTCGGCCACCACGCTGCGATTCGAACCCGGCATCACCTGCGTCGTCGGGCCCAACGGGTCCGGAAAGTCGAACGTCGTGGACGCCCTTTCCTGGGTGATGGGCGAACAGGGCGCCAAATCGCTCCGCGGCGGAAAGATGGAGGACGTGATCTTCGCCGGCACCACCGGAAGATCGCCTCTCGGTCGCGCCGAGGTGTCCCTCACCATCGACAACTCCGACGGTGCCCTTCCCATCGACTACGCCGAAGTCACCATCACCCGGACCATGTTCCGCAACGGCGGGAGCGAGTACCGGATCAACGGCAACACCTGCCGCCTCCTGGACATCCAGGAACTTCTCTCCGACTCCGGTATCGGCCGTGAGATGCACGTCATCGTCGGCCAGGGGCAGCTCGACTCCGTCCTCCACGCCGACCCCGCGGGGCGGCGCGCTTTCATCGAGGAAGCGGCCGGGGTCCTGAAGCACCGCAAGCGCAAGGAGAAGGCGCTGCGAAAGCTCGACGCGATGCAGGCCAACCTCGCGCGCGTCCAGGATCTGACCGACGAACTCCGTCGCCAACTCAAACCCCTGGGCAGGCAGGCCGCCGCCGCCCGACGTGCCGCCGTCGTCCAGGCCGACCTCCGAGACGCCCGGTTGCGGCTGCTTGCCGACGATCTGGTCACCCAGCGGAGCAGCCTGCAGGAGGACACCGACGACGACGTGCAGCTACGCGCCCGCAAGAGTGAGGCGGAGGAGCGGCTGCGCGTGTCCGCGAGGCGGGAGGCGGCCCTGGAACAGGAGGTGCGCACGCTCACTCCCCGGTTGCGGCGGGCGCAGGAGGCGTGGCAGGAACTCTCGCAGTTGGCCGAGCGCGTGCGCGGCACCGTCTCCCTGGCCGACGCGCGGGTCGCCGCCGCGACCTCGCATCCCCCTGAGGAACGCCCCGGTCGGGACCCCGAAGAGCTCGAACGGGAGGCGACGCGCCTCCGCGAGCAGGAGGCCGAGCTGCGGGCGGCCCTGGAAGCGGCATCCTCCGCGCTGGAGTCGGCCGGCGAGACCCGCGCCGACCTGGAGGCGCAGCTCGCGACCGAGGAGCGGCGCCTGAGGGACCTGGACCGCGCCCGCTCCGACCGGCGGGAGCACCTCGCGCGGTTGCAGGGGCGCGCGGCTGCCGCCGCCCACCGTGCCGACGCGGCCCGCTCCGAGATCGAACGGCTGACGACCGAGCGGGACGGAGCCGCGCAGCGGGCGGGCGAGGCGGAGCAGCGGCACGCCGCGCTCCGCAGCCGGTCCGACGGTCAGGAGGCGGAGGAGACCGAGTTCGCCTCGCGCCACGACGCCGCGCGGGCCGACCTGGCCGCGGCGGAGGACCGGCTCGCTGCCGCACGGGACGCCAGATCCGAGGTCGGTAGCCGCCGGGCCGCCGTCGTCGCCCGACGTGACGCGCTTGGTCTCGGGCTGCGACGGAAGGACGGCAGCGGGGCGATCCTGGACGCGGCCGGCGCGCTCACCGGAGTCCTGGGAACGAGCGCCGACCTCCTGACGGTGGCCCCCGGCTACGAGGTGCCGGTGGCGGCTGCTCTCGGGGCTGCGGCGGACGCCGTGGCGGTGGCGGGGCCGCCGACCGCGGTCGAGGCGCTCCGTCTGCTTCGCAAGAACGACGCGGGCCGCGTGGTTCTGCTGCTCGCGGGGGCGGCCGGACCGCCGGAACGGGGCCGCCCCCCGGCCGACGGGGCGGAGGCCGTCCCGGCCGACGGGGAAGGCACCGCGGGGCGGGGGACGCCCGACGGAGCCGTCCGCGCAGCGGAGCTCGTGACGGGCCCGGCGGATTTGATGCCCGCCGTGCGGCACCTGTTGCGTGACGTGGTCGTGGTAGCCGGGCTGGAAGAGGCGGAGCGGCTCCTCCACCGGGCGCCCGGCGCGATCGCGGTCACCACCGAGGGCGATGTGGTCTCCCGGCACCTGGCGAGTGGCGGCTCGTCAGGAAATCCGAGCCGTCTGGAGCTCCAGGCCGCCGTCGACGAGGCGGCCGAGGAACTCGCGCGGATCGCGGCCGAGGGGGAGACGGCCGTCGCGGCACTGGCCGCCGCAGAGCGGATCAGGGCGGAGGCAGCCGACCGCGTCGAGCAACTGGGCGCAGGACGGCGGGCGGCCGACCGACAGCGTTCGGCCCTCGCCCAGGAGCTCGGGCGACTCGCGGGAGAGTCACGGGCCCTGGCGGAGGAGGCGGAACGCGCCGACCGCGCGGTGGCCCGGTCGCACGACGCCGCGGAGCGGGCGGCTGTCGAGGCGGCGGAGCTGATGGAGCAACTCGCGGCGGCCGAGGAGAACGGTGATGACGACGAGCCTGACCGGCTGGTGCGCGACCGCCTCGAGGCCGAGGGTTCCCGCGCGCGGCAGGCCGAGATGGAGGCCCGGCTCGCGGTCCGCACGCACGAGGAGCGCGTCAGGGGCCTCACGGGGCGTGCGGACGGCCTCGCTCGCGCTGCCGTCGCCGAACGCGAGGCCCGGGGGAGGGCGGCGCGGCGGCGCGAACGCCTGCACCACGAGGCGCACATCGGATCGGCGGTGGCGGCCGGAGCGCGGACGCTGCTCGCGCATGTCGAGGCGTCGCTGGACCGGTCCGCCGCCGAGCGGGACGCCGCCGACGGGGCGCGCACGGAGCGCGCCGCGGCAGTGGAGGCCGAGCGGCAGGCGGCACGCGGGCTGAAGGAGGAACTGGACCGGCTGACCGACTCCGTCCACCGGGGCGAGGTGCTGGGAGCCGAGAAGCGGCTGCGGATCGAGCAGTTGGAGTCCCGCGCGATGGAGGAGCTCGGCGTCGATCCCGACGCGCTCGTCGCGGAGTACGGCCCCGACCAGCCGGTGCTCCCTTCGCCCCTCCCGGACGGGGAGGCGGAACCCTCCGGTGGCCGTGCGCCCGTTCCCTACGACCGCGCCGAGCAGGAGCGCCGGCTCAGGGCGGCCGAGCGGGCGTACAAGCAACTGGGCAAGGTCAATCCCCTCGCCCTCGAGGAGTTCGCCGCGCTGGAGGAACGCCATCAGTTCCTGGGCGAGCAGCTGGAGGACCTCAGGAAGACACGCGCCGACCTTCTGCAGGTGGTGAAGGAGGTGGACGAACGGGTCGAGCAGGTGTTCACCGCCGCTTATCACGACACCGCGCGCCAGTTCGAAGGAGTGTTCGCTCGGCTGTTTCCCGGCGGCGAGGGCCGACTCGTCCTCACCGACCCGGAGAACATGCTCACCACGGGGGTCGATGTCGAGGCGCGGCCGCCCGGCAAGCGGGTGAAGCGGCTCTCCTTGCTGTCGGGGGGTGAACGGTCGCTGACCGCTGTCGCACTCCTGGTCTCGATCTTCAAGGCGCGACCCAGCCCCTTCTACGTGATGGACGAGGTCGAGGCCGCGCTGGACGACACCAACCTCCAGCGGCTCATCCGCATCATGACGGAGCTGCGTGAGAGCTCCCAGCTGATCGTGATCACGCACCAGAAGCGCACCATGGAGGTGGCCGACGCCCTCTACGGGGTCTCCATGCAGGGCGACGGGGTGTCCAAAGTCATCAGCCAGCGCCTCGGGTGACGGCGGGCGCAGCCGCGGCCCTCACGCGCAGCGGTGCCGTCCCACGAGTCGGCACCGTCCGCTGTTCGCCGCGCCGCCCCGCCCCGTGCCTGCCCCGTGCCTGCCCCGTGCCGGGAGCCCCGTGGCGCCGCCCGGGGCAGGCACGGGGCGGACCGCCCCCGGCCCCGTCCGGCCGGGCGAGCCGGACCACGCGCCGGGTGGCCGTACCGGAGCCCCGGTCGCGGAGCGGTCCGTGATACTGAGGAGCCAGTCAGCAAACGTCATCTCCCCCCAGCACCGGGGCGAACGCTAGGGAACCGATGGAAATCCTCATCCTCGCCGTGGTCATCGCCGTGGTCGTGCTCGGCACGGTCAGCGGCCTCGTCATCACCGGCCGGCGCCGGAAGGCAGGCCCACCGGACGAGGGAACCGCGACGCGACCCGGCGCCACCGCAGGGCCCACGGCGGGCCCGCGGGACCAGGAGTCCGCCGCGCCCACCGACACGGCGACCGCACCGCCCCACGCCCCCGGGGCGTCAGCGGAACCCCCCGTCGTCGAGCCCGCCCCCGTGGCGGAGCCCGAGGCGCCCGCCGTCGAGACACCGGCGCCCACCGAGGGCCGCCTCGTGCGGCTGCGGGCGCGCCTTGCTCGGTCCCAGAGCTCGCTGGGCAAGGGGCTGCTCACTCTCCTGTCGCGAGAGAACCTCGACGAGGAGACCTGGGAGGAGATCGAGGACACGCTGCTCCGTGCCGACGTCGGTGTGGGCCCGACCCAGGAGCTCGTGGAGCGGCTTCGCGAGCGCGTCCGGGTTCTCGGCACGCGCACGCCGGAGGACCTGCGTGCCCTGCTGCGTGAGGAACTGCTGGAACTGGTGACGACGGAGGCCGACCGCGCGGTCAACACGGCCGGTGGTGTCTCCGCGACCGGCGACGAGCTCCCCGCCATCGCGCTGGTCGTCGGTGTCAACGGCACGGGCAAGACCACCACGACCGGCAAGCTCGCCCGGGTGCTCGTCGCCGACGGCCGGTCCGTGGTGCTCGGAGCCGCGGACACCTTCCGGGCCGCCGCGGCGGACCAGCTGGAGACCTGGGGCAGCCGGGTGGGCGCACGCACCGTTCGGGGCCCCGAGGGCGGCGACCCGGCATCGGTGGCGTTCCAGGCGGTGAAGGAGGGGATCCAGGAGGCGGCCGACGTCGTGCTGGTGGACACCGCCGGCCGGCTGCACACCAAGACGGGCCTCATGGACGAGCTGGGCAAGGTCAAGCGGGTGGTGGAGAAGCAGGCCCCGGTCGGCGAGGTTCTGCTGGTGCTGGACGCCACGACCGGACAGAACGGTTTGGTGCAGGCGCGGGTCTTCGCCGAGGTCGTCGACGTCACCGGCGTGGTCCTGACCAAGCTCGACGGAACCGCCAAGGGCGGCATCGTGATCGCCGTCCAGCGAGAGCTCGGGGTCCCCGTCAAGCTCGTCGGCCTGGGGGAGGGGCCGGACGACCTGGCCCCCTTCGAGGCCGAGGCGTTCGTGGATGCCCTGATCGACCAGTAGCTCCCGGCAGGCTCAACCCGGCCGGCGGACCACCGACCGATGCCGGCGCCCCGCGCGGTGGCGCTGCGGGGCCCCGCGCCGCGTTCCGAGCCTTCGGGTCACGCGGATCGCGCGCCGTCGGTGTGCCGCGCGTTCCGGTCGCACGGGAGCTGAGGGGCGACGGCCGCTGCCGCACGTCCCGGCGCGCCGCCCCGTGCGGCTGCGGCCTCGAGTGTTCGCAACAGCACGCGAGGGTCGGGAAAGGCGGCAGCGTTCTCGGGGTCAGGAGCGCGCAGCCACCGCACCGGGCCGAGCCCCGGGAGCCGGGACGGTGGTGCGACGACGTGGCCGCCCCGCCCCACGCCGCGCAGCGCGCCGGCTGCTCGTGCGGCCGTCGCGAGGCGGGCGGTCCCGGGGGCCATGACGAACCAGGCCCGCCCGTCGGGGCGCAGGGCCACCGGGCCGAGCCGCAGCCCCATGCGCTCCATGCGCAGTACGGCGTACTCGGCCGCAGCTGCCGGCGCCTCCACCGCATCGAAGCGGGTGCCCGTCGCGAGCAGCACGGAGCGGCCCGCCTCCGGCGCAGGCCAGCTCCGGGCGACCTCGGTGAGGGTGGTGCCGGCCGCGAGTACGGGCCCTCCTCGGGACGGGTGTGCGCCGGGGGTGTCGCAGGTCCGCCCGCACGAGCATCTGGGATGACCGCTCTCCGGGGGGAGCGCGCGGGTCCCCGCGAGGACGTCCCACCCCCACAGGCCCGTGTACTCCGCCACGGCGGTCACTTCCGGGGTGAGGGCGCCCAGACGGACGTGTCGTGGCGCCCGTCGTATCGCGTGGTTGTCGCGCGTGCCGCCGATGGTGAAACCCATGCCACCTCCAACGGGTGGGTGCGTGGTTGGTTACGCCGGAGCGTGCGAGATGCGCCGGGCGTGCGCCGGAGTACGTGCGCCCCCGGGACTGCTTCGTTCGCGTCAGGTCGAACCGTCTGTGCCCAGTACAACTCGCCGCGTTGTCGATAACGTGCTCGAGAGGGGTGGCGAATGGTGGCGATTGCACAGCACCGCCCCCGCAAGCGGTGTCCACAGCATTACGTTCGGTGTGTTCGTAGACACATCGTCATCTAGACTCGTTGTCAACAAGCCGGGCCGGCAGCCGTTCGGGCGGGGCGTCAGTCGTGCGCCCGTGCAGGGTGATCGGCCTGATGCGACGGGCGCGCCGGGGCGTGCCCTGTCCGTCGGTGCCGACGTGCGCCCGGGCCGGGTGGCGCCGACGCGTGACGCGAGTGGGACGGCGGGGCGGAAGCGACAGCAATTGCACGGACCGCCGGCGCGGGCGGACCAGGAGACGGGGGCCGAACGGTGAGCCGACGCGAGATCGACGCCGACGCGGCCAAGCGCCCCAACGAACGACTCACGTCCTGGTTCCAGCGCAGCGGTTGGTCCAAGGGTGAGATGGCCCGCCAGGTGAACCGTCGGGCCCGGCACCTCGGTGCGCACCACATCAGTACGGACACCTCGCGCGTGCGACGGTGGCTCGACGGCGAGCAGCCGCGCGAGCCGATACCGCGCATCTTGTCCGACCTCTTCTCCGAGCGGTTCAGCTGCGTCGTCACAGTGGAGGACCTCGGGCTCCGGTCGGCCCCCCACACCGCGGCGACGACGGGCATCGACCTTCCCTGGGCGGGGCCCCAGACGGTGCAGTCGATCAACGAGTTCACCCGGGGCGACCTGATGCTGGGCCGGCGGGGCTTCCTCGGCACCTCGCTCAGCATGTCGGCGGGCCCGGCACTCATCGAACCCATGCAGCGGTGGCTCATCCCGGCCCAGCCCGGCGTCGAGACCGCCCCGGGGCCCCGGCCCGCGGGCGCACCGGTGGGAGCCGCGACCGGTCGGCGCGGTGGCGCCGGAATCTCCGAGCCCGAGCTGGAGCTTCTCGAGTCCTCGACCACGATGTTCCGCCTCTGGGACGCCGCCTGCGGTGGCGGGCTGCGACGCAAGGCCGTCGTGGGGCAGCTGCACGAGATCACCGACCTGCTGCAGGAGCACCAGCCGGAACCGGTCCGGCGACGCCTCTTCCGGGTCACCGCCGAACTGGCCGAACTCGCCGGTTGGATGAGCTACGACATCGGCCTCCAGCCGACGGCGCAGAAGTACTTCGTCCTGGCGCTGCACGCCTCGAAAGAGGCGGAGGACCGACCGCTGGGCGCCTACGTCCTGTCCCGGATGACGCGCCAGATGATTCACCTGGGGCGCGGCGAGGACGCCCTGGAACTGGTGCACCTCGCGCAGTACGGCAGCCGCGACACCGCCACGCCGCGCGTCCAGTCGATGCTGCACGCGCTCGAGGCGCGCGCCTACGCCGCGGTCGGTGCGCCCGCGAAGGTCCGTCGGGCTGTCCGTATCGCCGAGGAGACCTTCGAGGAGGTCTCACCGCACGACGGGGACCCGGACTGGGCGTCGTTCTTCACCGAGGCCCAGCTCGCCGCCGAGAGTGCCCACTCCTACCGCGACCTGGCGTACAACCCGGCGCGCTGCGGGATGTACACCGCGCTCGCCAAGCCGCCCATGCGCAGAGCCGTCGAGCTCTTCGGGGCGGAATGCGGTGAACCGGGCACCGGGCACCAGCGTTCGTATGCACTCAATCTGATCGGGCTGGCCACGGTGCACCTGCTCGACAGGGAGCCGGAGGAGGGCGCGGCCCGCGCACACGACGCCGCGGACGTCGCCGAGAACCTGCGATCGGAGCGGGTGACCACCCGGCTCCACACCACGGCCGCCACCATGGTCCGGGACTACGGCGGTGTCCCCGCTGTACGCGATCTCGCGGAGCGGTTGCGGTACGGGCGAGCAGGCGACCAAGAGGAGCACCGCGCCGGCTGAGCTTTCGCCGTGGCCCGGGTCCGTCCCGCATCCGAGGAGAAGTTCCCCTGCCGTCGCCCGCGGACCGTCGGCACTGCCGCACGGGGCGCGCCCCGTGCGGCAGTGCCGACGCACGGGAAGAACCGATGCCGCCCCCCACCGGCCGCCCCTGACCACTCCGAGCCGCCCCGTCGGCCGTGGCCGGCGGGGCCCTCCGCCTCGCGGGCGGGGCGCCGAGAGGCCGGTACGCCGCGCCCTGGTGGTCGCGGGCCGTCCCGGATCACGACACCGTCACGGCCGGGCCACGCTTCATGTCCGATTCATCACGGTGTAACACCCCGGAGGTCATCGTCACGGGGCGGAAACACCGCCTGCCTTCACCGGAAACTGCCCTCCGCGAGCCTGGTGCGCATCCTGACCCACCCCGCTACTCCCGCACGGGTCGTTACACGAGGGGACGTTCACCTTGTCAGCAGCAGATATCGGCTTCATTCTGATCTGTGCCGCCATGGTCATGCTCATGACTCCCGGCCTGGCCCTCTTCTACGGCGGCATGATCCGCGTCAAGAGCGCCCTCAACATGCTGATGATGGTCTTCATCGCCATGGGCATCTCCAGCGTGCTGTGGGTGCTGTACGGCTTCAGCATCGCCTTCGGTGACAGCTTCAACGGCGAGGGCGGGGGGATCATCGGCAACTTCGACTTCCTCGGCTTCAAGGACATCCTCGGCCTGGAGGGATCGGCCGACATCCTGACCTTCGCCGTCTTCCAGCTGATGTTCGCCGTGCTGACCCCCGCCCTGATCGCGGGCGCCCTCGCCGAGCGCGTGAAGTTCAGCGCCTGGGCCGTCTTCGTGACGCTGTGGGTCACCCTGGTGTACTTCCCCGTGGCCCACTGGGTCTGGGGAGACGGCGGCTGGATCGCCAACCTCGAGCTCGACGGGCGTGAGGTCATCGACTTCGCCGGCGGCACCGCCGTTCACATCAACGCCGGCATCGCCGCTCTCGCGGTCGTCCTCGTCATCGGCAAGCGCGTCGGGTTCAAGAAGGACTCCTCGATGCGGCCGCACAACCTGCCCATGGTGCTGCTCGGCGCCTCCCTGCTCTGGTTCGGCTGGTTCGGCTTCAACGCCGGTTCCGAAGGGGCCGCCAACGGCACCGCAGCCCTGATGGCGCTCAACACCATGGTCGCGACCGGTACCGCGGTCCTCGGCTGGCTGATCTACGAGCGCATCCGCTACGGCGCCTACACCACGCTGGGCGCGGCGTCCGGCGCCATCGGCGGGCTCGTCGCCATCACGCCCTCCGGAGCCAACGTCAACCCCATGGGCGCGATGGCCATCGGACTCGCTGCCGGCGCCGTCTGCGCCTGGGCCGTGGGCCTGAAGTTCAAGCTCGGCTTCGACGACTCGCTCGATGTCGTGGGCGTCCACCTCGTCGGCGGCATCATCGGCACCCTGATGGTCGGCTTCCTCGCCATCGACGGGGCCGCCGGTATCGCCCAGTTCGCGCTCCAGGCCGGCGCCGCGGCGGCCGTCCTCGCCTACTCCTTCGTCGTCTCCCTGCTCCTCGCCCTCCTCCTCAAGCACACCATGGGCTTCCGCGCCGACGAGGAGGCGGAGGCAGGCGGCCTCGACCAGGCCTACCACGCCGAATCCGGCTACGACTTCAGCCAGGTCGGCGGCGGCACCGGCCACGGGTCCGCCGCGCCCGCCGCAGCCCCCGCCCCCGCCCCCGCCGACGACAAGAAGGTCGACGCATGAGGCTCATCACCGCCGTCATCAAGCCCCACCGCCTCGACGAGGTGAAGGCAGCACTCCAGGCGTTCGGCGTCCACGGCATGACCGTCACGGAGGCCAGCGGCTACGGCCGCCAGCGGGGCCACACCGAGGTCTACCGCGGTGCCGAGTACACCGTCGACCTCGTCCCCAAGGCCCGCCTGGAGGTCCTCGTCGAGGACGAGGACTCCGAGCAGCTGATCGAGGTCATCGTCAAGTCGGCCCGCACCGGGAAGATCGGCGACGGGAAGGTGTGGAGCGTGCCCGTGGAGACCGCTGTCCGCGTCCGCACCGGCGACCGCGGACCGGACGCACTCTGACACCCTCCCCGCCGCGACCGCGGTGGGCGCACCGAGAAGGGAACCGCAGATGACGCCCGAGACCACCGGAACAACGGCTGTCCCGGCGCCCGACGCGGGGCCCAGCGGGAACTACGCGGCGTCCCGCCTGCTCCTCCTCACCCGGGGAGAGCAGGCCGGGGCGCCGCGCCGCGCCGAGCTGGCCCGGCTCACCGACGCCTGGCTCGCCGACCTGCACGCCGCGGCCGCCCCCCGTGCCGACGGTGCCGTCACCGCGCTGGTCGCCGTCGGAGGGTACGGGCGCGGAGAACTCTCGCCCCGCAGCGACCTCGACCTGCTGCTCCTGCACGAGGGCACGCCCTCCGCCGGCCTCGCAACCCTCGCCGACCGGCTCTGGTACCCCGTCTGGGACCTCGGGATCGCCCTGGACCACTCCGTTCGGGACATCACCACGACCCGCGAGACGGCACGCGACGACCTCAAGGTCCGCATGGGGCTCCTGGACGCACGACATGTCGCAGGCGACGCGCGGCTCACCGAACGGCTCCGCACGGCGCAACTCGCCGACTGGCGCTCGGAGGCCCCCGCCCGCCTCCCGGAACTGCAGCAACTGGCTGCCGAACGCACCCGCCGCTACGGTGAACTGCCCCACCTCCTCGAGCCCGACCTGAAGGAGGCACGGGGCGGCCTGCGGGACGTCACCGCGTTGCGTGCCGTCGCCGCCTCGTGGGTCGCCGACGCCCCCCGTGCGGGCCTGGCGGAGGCGCAGGCGGCCCTGCTCGACGTGCGCGACGCCCTGCACCTCACCACCGGCCGGTCCACCGACCGCCTCGCCCAGGAGGACCAGCCGCAGGTCGCCGACGCGCTCGGCCTGCTGGACCCCGACGCCTTGCTGCGCCGCGTCTACGAGGCGTCCCGCGTCATCTCCTACGCGTGGGACGTCACCTGGCGTGAGGTCGCACGGGTGCTCCGCCCGCGAGGCGAAGCGGCGGCACCGGGCAACCACCGAAATGCCGACTCCGCCCGGCACCTCCGCCCCGCACGGGGCGGTCGCGGCAACGCCCCCCTCACCGACCGCAGACCGCTCGCCGACGGGGTCGTCGAGCACGAGGGAGAGGCCGCGCTGGCGCGGACGGCGCGCCCCGAACGCGATCCGGTGCTCCTGCTGCGGGCAGCGGCCGCCGCCGCTCGCAACGGACTGCCGATCGCGCTGCCGGCGCTCCGCCGCCTTGCGGAGACCGCCGCGCCGCTGCCCGTGCCCTGGCCCGCCGAGGCGCGCGAGGAGTTCGTCACGCTCCTCGGCACGGGGCCCGGCTGCCTGCCCGTCTGGGAGGCCATGACCGCGGTCGGGCTGGTCACCCGTCTGCTGCCCGACTGGGAACGCGTGCACTGCCGGCCGCAGCGCAACCCGGTCCACCGCTGGACGGTGGACCGCCACCTCATCGAGACCGCCGTGCAGGCGGCGGCTCTCGCCCGCACCGTGCACCGCCCCGACCTGCTCCTCGTCGCATCGCTGCTGCACGACATCGGCAAGGGCTGGCCGGGGGACCACAGCGTGGTCGGCGAGACCATCGCCCGGGACACGGCGCTGCGCATCGGCTTCGGGACGGAGGACACCGCGGTCATCGCCGCCCTCGTCCGCCACCATCTGCTGCTCGTCGAGACTGCCACCCGCCGGGACCTCGACGACCCGGCGACGGTCCGGGGGGTGGCCGAAGCCGTCGGCACGGTCGGCACCTTGGACCTTCTGCATGCCTTGACCACGGCCGACGCGCTCGCCACCGGCCCGGCTGCCTGGTCCCGTTGGCGCGCGTCCCTCGTGGCGGACCTCGTCGGCCGCACCCGCGCGGCGCTGGCCGGAGAGACGACGGGGGCCCCGCCGCCGGCGGCGAAAGCGCACGACGAGGCGACCGACGGCGCCGAGGGTCTGGCCCGGGAGGCGCTCCGGGGCGAAGGCCCCATCCTCGTTCTCGGTGACCCCGAGCCGGGCACGGGCCCCCGTCCGGGGGGCGTTCCGCGACACGAGGAGCCGGCGGCCGCGCCGCCTGTGACCGGCCCGCGTGCGGGGGAGGACCCCGAGCCCGTCGGAGTTGCTTTGACCGTGGCGCTTCCCGAGCGCCCCGGGGTCCTGCCGGCCGTTGCGGGCCTCCTCGTGCTGCACCGCCTGACCGTGCGGTCCGCCACGCTCCGGACAGTGACCCCGGGCTCCGCGGGCCCGGTGCTGGTGATGCGATGGCGGGTGGCTGCCGTGTACGGCGCCCTGCCCGACGAGGACAGGCTCCGGGCCGACCTCGTCCGGGTGCTGGAGGGCTCGCTGGACGTCGCGGGCCGCCTGGCAGAACGTGACGCCGCGGCACGCCCCAGGCGCCGCCGGTACCCGCTGCCGCCCGCCCCGCGCGTCGGGATCGCCGCCCGGAGCGACTCGAGCCGAGCCACGGTGCTGGAGGTACGGGCACCCGACGCACCCGGGCTCCTCCACCGGATCGGCCACGCACTGGAGGGTCGGGAGGTGCGGGTGCGCAGCGCGCACGTCGCGACCCTCGGAGCCGACGCCGTCGACTCCTTCTACCTGACCGACAGCGCCGGGCTGCCGCTCACGGCGGAGAGGAGTGCCGCCGTGGTGACCGCGGTGGAAGACGCGCTGCGGGACTGATCACCCGTCGCCCGCCTCGACCGCGCTGCGCCGCCGCCCGTGGGGCACGGCCTTCCTCGGCGCAGAGCGAGTCCCGGCAGCGTGCCCCGGCACAGTCCTGCCGCCCCATGCGCGCGCACGGGGCGTCGGCCCGCTCGCTCCCCACCCGCCACCAGGCCCGTGGGGAGGGGAGCCGCCCCGTGTCGTGGACCGCCCGGGGCGCTCCGGCTCGTGACCGCCCCACGGCGCGGGCGGATACCCTTGGTCGCGTCAGAGCCAAGCCCCCGACTTCGAGGACCCGCGACGCCGTGTTCGACACTCTTTCCGATCGTCTCAGTGCGACGTTCAAGAATCTCCGAGGCCGGGGCCGCCTGTCCGAGGCCGACATCGAGGCCACGGCCCGTGAGATCCGCATCGCTCTGCTGGAGGCGGACGTCGCGCTGCCGGTGGTGCGCGCCTTCATCAAGCAGGTCAAGGAGCGGGCTGCCGGCTCTGAGGTCTCCAAGGCTCTCAACCCGGCCCAGCAGGTCATCAAGATCGTCAACGAGGAACTCGTCGGCATCCTCGGTGGTGAGACGCGGCGCCTGCGGTTCGCCAAGAACCCGCCGACCGTGATCATGCTCGCCGGCCTCCAGGGAGCCGGTAAGACCACCCTCGCCGGCAAGCTCGCGAAGTGGCTGAGGACCCAGGGCCACAGCCCCCTTCTCGTCGCCTGCGACCTGCAGCGCCCGAACGCGGTCAACCAGCTGGGAGTCGTCGCCGAGCGTGCAGGTGTCGCGGTGTTCGCACCGGAGCCGGGCAACGGTGTCGGCGACCCGGTCGCCGTCGCCCGTGACTCCGTCGCGTTCGCCCGGGACAAGCAGTACGACGTCGTGATCGTCGACACCGCGGGCCGGCTCGGCATCGACGCCGAGCTGATGCAGCAGGCAGCCGACATCCGGGACGCGGTCAGCCCCGACGAGGTGCTGTTCGTCGTCGACGCCATGATCGGTCAGGACGCGGTCACCACCGCGGAGGCGTTCCGCGACGGCGTCGGGTTCGACGGCGTGGTTCTCTCCAAGCTCGACGGTGACGCACGGGGCGGCGCAGCCCTGTCGGTGGCGCACATCACCGGCCGGCAGATCATGTTCGCGTCCAACGGTGAGGGCCTCGACGACTTCGACGCCTTCCACCCGGACCGCATGGCCTCCCGCATCCTCGGGATGGGCGACGTCCTCAGCCTGATCGAGAAGGCCGAGCAGACCTTCAGCCAGCAGGAGGCGGAGAAGCTCGCCGAGAAGCTGTCGAAGGGCCCCAAGCAGTTCACGCTGGACGACTTCCTCGCCCAGATGGAACAGGTCCGCAAGATGGGCTCCATCTCGAAGCTCCTCGGGATGATGCCCGGCATGGGGCAGATGCGGGACCAGATCAACAACCTCGACGAGCGCGATGTCGACCGCACCGCGGCGATCATCAAGTCGATGACGCCCGCCGAGCGCGAGGACCCCAAGATCATCAACGGGTCGCGCCGTGCCCGGATCGCCCGCGGCTCGGGCGTGGACGTGAGCGCCGTGAAGAACCTGGTCGAGCGGTTCTTCGAGGCGCGCAAGATGATGTCCAAGATGGCGCAGGGCGGCGGCATGCCCGGGATGCCGGGCATGCCGGGGATGCCGGGCATGGGGGGTGGCGCCGGAAAGAAGCGCGGCAAGCAGCCCCCGAAGAAGGCCAAGGGCAAGCGACGCAGCGGTAACCCCATGAAGCGCCAGGCCGACGAGCAGGCCGCCGCCGAGCGCAAGGCCGGCAGTGGCTCGTTCGGTCTCCCCGGCGCGGGGCAGGACGCCGGTGACTTCGAGCTGCCCAGGGAGTTCCGGGACATGCTGCCGCCGGAGAAGTAGGCGGCCACAGGGATGCACGCGGGCCCGGGGACGCAGCCCGGGCCCGCCGCAGGCGGTGCGCGTCAGGCGGTCCTCCGGCGCGCGGACGGAACGCCCACGCTGAGTCGGTACAGTCGCCGCACCCCGGGGTCGACCCGTCCGAGCAGCTCGTCCCCGTCGAGCAAGGGCTCTACCTCGGGGCGAGAGGGCCCGTGCGCGCCCCGCCCCGACCTGCCCGGGGCGTCGGCCCGCACGGGCCGTCCGCCTCTCGGGCCCCTGTGCGGCCGGTCCTCAGACCTCCGCCACGATGTACGGCAAGGGGTGGGGTAGCCAGACGGCCCCGTCCGAGCGCACGTGGGGACGCACCGCCTCCACGAGCTCCTTCACCACCTGGTCGGCGCCCGCCGTGGCGATGGCCGTGTCGAACGCCCCCGAGGCCAGCAGGCCCCGCAGCGCTCCTTCCACGCCCGGGTAGCCGAACGGGCAGTCGACGATCGCCACGCGCGGACTCCTCAACCCCGCCGCGAGAACGGTGGTGAGTAGTCTCCGCGCCGCCACCGCGTCGTGTCCACGGACTTCCCCGGCGGGCGGCACCGCACCGGCCGGGTCCGGCTCCGGTGGGGCCCCGGCGGAGCGTCCGGTCAGCCGGGCCGTGATGGTGGCCGCGAAAGACCCGGGGTCGCCCGCCCCCGCCACGACCACCCGGCTCCCCGGAGCGGCCAACGCGCTCGCGCGACGGAGCACCTCCGGGTCGGAGGCCCCACCGAAGGCGGTCACCAGAGTGAACGGCGCGAGTCCCTCCTCCGGCACCATGCCGGGCACCAGGTGCGCGGGCCAGCGGCGGCCCCCCTGCTCCGGTGCCGGGAGCAAGCGCTGGCGCGCCATCCCCAACAGATCGGTGTCGGTGTCGGTACCGGTGACCTCCGCTCCCAGCGCCGCCGCGCGGAGCAGCGCCAGGCCGGAGCCGCACCCCAGCCCCAGCAGCCGGGTTCCGGCACCGACGCCGACATCCCGGTAGACCGCGTCGTAGAGCGGAACGAACATCCGCTCCTGGATCTCCGCCCAGTCCCGAGCGCGGGCGGTCGGGGTGGTGCCACGTCGACCGACGTGGCGGGAGTCGTGATGAGTCAGCGTGTGTGTCAAGACCGAGCCCCAATCGACGGGTGTGCGGCGGCCGTCGGCCGATGAAGGTCCCCCTGGTCCTGTATGACAGAAAACTCCGCCCCGCTCCTGTCGTCCAGAGACCACCGGGGCCGGTAACCGGTCCTCCCGAACCCCCGCCGCACCGCCGAAAAGAGCCCCATGCGGCGGACGCCGGCGTGGGGCGGGTGGCAGCCTCGCGGACCACCCACCGAGCTGCGGCTCCTGGCCGGGCCCGCGGCGGGGGAGGAGCCCGCTGCGCCGGTGACCTGGGCGCGGAGGCCTGTTGCTCCGATCTCCGGCAGTGGCCTGTGCTCCGTCCCCGGTCCGGAAGATCGTCGTCATCGGGGCGCTGCCGTGCCGGTGCCCGTCGGCTCGGCCGAACGAGTGAGCCGCCGCGCAGCAGCGGGCCGCACGGGGCGGGCCGGGGCGGTCCCGGCGGCGCCGCGCGCGGGCGAGCAGCCGGGCCCCGTGCTGTGTCCTGGCGCCGCTCGACCGTCTGGTCTGCGGGGTGGCGCATCAGCCGGTCACCGACACGGCCCGCGCTCCGACGCCCGGCCCGCCGCCGAGTACGCGCGGATTCGGAGAGTTGGCCGGGAATCGGAACACCTTGGTGGACTTGCTCGTTAGTCCCGACGTGAGCACGACACCACCAGTTCTCGCCGCCGAGTTGGCGCTCGCGTGGGCCGATATTCAGCGGTACCACCCCGAGCTCCCCAACCTGGCTGCGCCCGAATCCCTGATCGGGGAGTCATCGTCCGCCTGCGGATCGGAGCTCTCCTTCGAACGCCTTCTGCACGAGGCCGTGCACGGAATCGCCGCTGCGCGCGGCGTACGGGACACCTCGCGCGCCGGCCGCTACCACAACCGACGTTTCCTGTCCGTCGCCGAGGAACTCGGCCTGACCCATGCCCATGAACCACATCCGAGCAGCGGTTTCTCCGTCGTCGCCATGACATCGGAGACCCGACGCCGCTACCGCACCACCGCGGAGCGGCTGCAGCGCGCCCTCACCGCTCACTCGGCCGCGACCTCAGGTGAGACGACCCGCAGTTTCCGGGGGCCGGCCGCCCGCCACGGTTCTTCCGGCGGTGGCGTGAGAGTCAAGGCCGTCTGCGACTGCGGGCGCAACGTTCGCGTCGTGCCCTCGGTGCTCGCCCAGGCCCCGATCGTCTGCGGTGCCTGCGGCAAGCCCTTCCGTATCGCCGAAGCGGTCGCCACCGCAGCCTGAGAGCCGCTGCCGCCCGTTCGTCTCCGCCCATCCCGCTCCGCGCCCCCACGCCGCGCGGGCCGACGGCCTCACGGCCCCGCCTGCCGGTGCTCCAGCCCGCCGGCAGGCCCCGGAGAGCAGCACGCTCGCTTGCCGCAGGACTCCGATCCTTCCGCGATCCCAGGGCTACGTTCGTGGACGATCGCGGCCCTGTCCCGGCGTTCCTTCTCGCCTGCCACCCGAGGTCGGCCGGCCCCGCTCCGTCCGCCCGGGCCGGCCGGGTCGCCCGCCGCCGCCCCGCGTCGATCCGCCCGGACCCGGGCCGGGGTGGAACAACCCGGTGGGGCCCCTCGCGTGCGGGTCGTCCGCCCGCACGAGGCGCCCGAAGGGTGTGGCAGAATGGCCAGCTGAACTCGCCGGTCGAGTAGGAACCCTCTCGCCTCCCTCCGGCGCGTCCTCGGGTGGGCCTCGCCCGCAACCCCACGCGGACCGACGGCGCACCCACCTCAATCACACAGGAGACACCACAGCTGTGGCAGTCAAGATCAAGCTGAAGCGCCTGGGCAAGATCCGGTCGCCTCACTACCGCATCATCGTCGCCGACTCCCGCACCCGCCGTGACGGCCGTGCGATCGAGGAGATCGGTCTGTACCACCCGGTGCAGAACCCCTCCCGCATCGAGGTCGACAGCGAGCGCGCCCAGTACTGGCTGGGAGTCGGCGCGCAGCCGACCGAGCCCGTCCTGGCCATCCTGAAGGTCACCGGCGACTGGCAGAAGTTCAAGGGCCTGCCCGCGCCGGAGCCGATGAAGGTCGCCGAGCCGAAGTCCGAGCAGGGCTACGCGTTCGAGGCCGCCGGTTCGGACGAGCCCAAGGGTGAGGCCATCACCCAGAAGGCGAAGAAGTCGGACAAGAAGGCCGACGAGGCCGCAGCCGAGCCGGCTGAGGCCTGAGGATGCTCGAGGAGGCCCTCGAGCACCTGGTGAAGGGCATCGTCGAACACCCCGACGAGGTCCAGGTCGCCTCACGCAACCAGCGTCGTGGACAGGTGCTGGAGGTCCGGGTTCACCCGGATGACCTCGGCAAGGTGATCGGCCGCAACGGTCGCACCGCCCGTTCGCTGCGGACGGTCGTGGGCGCGCTCGGCGGTCGCGGCATCCGCGTCGACCTGGTCGATGTGGACGAGGTCCGCTGACATCTCGCGTACCGGCACGACCGCGGGACCGATCGGAACGCGGCACGGGCCGGGGACGGCGCACCGCCGTCCCCGGCCCGTGCCGCGTTCCGATCGGTCCCGCGGTCGTGCCGGTGACCGCCGCGGCCGGGGGCCGGGGCGGTGGCGGCGTGGCCGCCTGTCGCCCCGCACGGGGCGCGCCACGTGCGTCAAGAAAGGAACCACCGCAGTGCAGCTAGTCGTCGCCCGTATCGGACGGGCCCACGGGATCAAGGGCGACCTGACCGTGGAGGTCCGCACCGACGAACCCGAACTGCGTCTGGGCCCCGGTGCGGTGCTGATGACCGACCCTCCGGAGCGGGGCCCGCTCACGATCGAGACGGGCCGCGTGCACAGCGGGCGGCTGTTGCTCCACTTCGAAGGCGTGAACGATCGGACCGCGGCGGAGGAACTGAGGAACACGCTCCTCATCGCGGAGATCGACCCCGAGGAGCGGCCGGACGATCCGGAGGAGTTCTACGACCACCAGCTCGTCGACCTGGACGTGGTCACCGCGGACGGGGTGGCGGTGGGCCGGGTGACGGAGGTCGCGCACCTCCCCTCGCAGGACCTGCTGGTGGTCGAACGCCCTGACGGCAGCGAGGTCATGATCCCGTTCGTCAGCGAGTTCGTCCCGGAGGTCGACCTCGAGGGGCAGCGGGCCGTGATCACACCGCCCCCCGGGCTTCTGGACGCCGACGCGGCCGAGGAGGCGTGACCTCATGCGGGTCGACGTCATCACGATCTTTCCCGAGTACCTGACACCGCTGGACGTGTCCCTCGTGGGCAAGGCCCGCCGCCGAGGCTTGCTCGACGTGAGGGTGCACGACCTTCGGGAGTGGACGCACGACCGCCACCGCACCGTGGACGACACCCCGTACGGCGGCGGCCCGGGCATGGTGATGAAGCCCGAGCCCTGGGGCGAGGCGTTGGACGAGGTCACCGGCGGGTTCGGAGCGGAGGAGCCGGCGCCCGGCCCTGAGGCGGCCGGAACGCCGGCGCCGGTCGGCGCACCCCGCCCCGTGCTCGTGGTGCCCACCCCCAGCGGGACGCCGTTCACCCAGCGCATCGCGGCAGAGCTGGCCGAGGAGGAGTGGCTGGTGTTCACTCCCGCCCGCTACGAGGGTATCGACCGCCGGGTCATCGATGCCTACGCCCGGCGCATGGAGGTGCGGGAGCTCTCCGTGGGCGACTACGTGCTGGCCGGCGGAGAGGCGCCGGTCCTGGTCATGGTGGAGGCGGTCGCGCGGCTGCTGCCCGGGGTGCTCGGCAACGCCGAGTCCCACCGGGACGACTCCTTCGCTGACGGAGCCATGGCGTCCCTGCTGGAGGGGCCGGTGTACACCAAGCCGCTCGAGTGGCGTGGTCACGAGGTCCCGGAGGTACTGCTCAGCGGTCACCACGGCAGAATCTCCCGGTGGCGCAGGGACGAGGCGCTGCGTCGCACCGCCCGCAACCGCCCCGAGCTGCTCCGCGTGGTGGACGTGGAGACGACGGACCGCGCCGACCGCGCCACGCTCGCGGAGCTGGGCTGGGTGCCGCGGGCCGACGGGCGATTTGGGTCAACCGAAGACGACGTGGAAGAATGAGCCGTTGGCCGCCCGCCGGCGTGTGACCCTGCCACAGGGGGAACGACACCGCGGCGACGGCCAGGGGCACCCACAGGGCGCCCCGCATCGTCCGTCACGACTTCCCGCCGCTGACCTGTGGCACCGGCGAAGAGAGCAGCAGAGCATGAACCTTCTGGACAGCGTCGACTCCGCATCGCTGCGCAGCGACATCCCGCCGTTCCGTCCGGGTGACACCGTCAACGTCCACGTGCGGGTCATCGAGGGCAGCCGCTCCCGTGTGCAGCAGTTCAAGGGCGTTGTCATCCGCCGCCAGGGCTCCGGCGTCCGCGAGACCTTCACGGTCCGCAAGGTCAGCTTCGGCGTCGGCGTGGAGCGGACCTTCCCGGTCCACACCCCGGTGGTCGAGAAGATCGAGCTCGTGACCCGCGGTGATGTGCGCCGCGCCAAGCTGTACTACCTCCGTGAGCTGCGCGGCAAGGCCGCCAAGATCAAGGAGAAGCGCGACAACTGAGCGCCGTTCGCCTGAGCGGTGCGGTTACGATCTCGACGTGACCGACTCCGACGCAGCGCCCCAGGAGCGCGACCCCTCTCCCTCCCCAGTGGAGGCCGACGAGAGGCGGTCGCGCTCCTGGCGTCTCTGGGGGTCCTGCCTGCTCGCACTCGTGCTGGGCTTCGCGCTCACCAGCGCGTTCGTGATGCAGGCGTTCCTGATCCCCAGCGGATCCATGGAGAACACCCTCCACGTGGGGGACCGGGTCGTGGTCAACAAGCTCGCTTATCGCTTTGGCGACATTGAGCGGGGCGATATCGTGGTGTTCGACGGAACGGGTTCGTTCGTGCACGGTACGTCCGAGCCCGGTCCGGTCGTCCGTGCCGCCCGCTCGGTCGGTGCGTACCTGGGCCTGGCCTCGTCCGGGGACACCGACTACATCAAGCGGGTGATCGGGATCGGCGGGGATCGAGTCGTCTGCTGCGACGACGCCGGGCGGCTCACGGTGAACGGCGAGCCGGTCCACGAGCCGTACCTCCACCCGGGGGACGAGCCCTCGGGCGTCGGGTTCGACGTCGAGGTCCCCTCCGGCAGACTGTGGGTGCTGGGTGACCACAGGTCCGATTCCAGCGATTCCCGGGACCACCTCGGCTCGCCCGGTGGCGGGATGGTGCCGGAGGAGAGGGTGATCGGCCGGGCGGAGGCGGTCGTGTGGCCGCCGTCGCGCACCGGGGGGTTGCGGCAGGCCGATGGGTAGCCGGGGCCGCCCGCGCGGCACACCGCCGGCACGCGTCCCGTCGGAACCGGGCACCGGCGTGCTGCCGCCCAACCGGCTCGGCGGCGGGCGGGCCGCCCGCAGGCGTGTCGCCCGCCGCATCCGGCGACGGCGGAGGCTGCGCGCCACGCGCGAGATACCCATGCTGGTGGGCATAGCCCTCGGGATAGCCCTGCTGATCAAGACCTTCCTCGTGCAGGCCTTCGTCATCCCCTCCGGTTCCATGGAGCCGACCATCCAGGTCGATGACCGTGTCCTGGTCAACAAGTTCACGCCGTGGTTCGGGTGGGAGCCGGACCGGGGCGACGTGGTGGTGTTCAAGGACCCCGGCGGGTGGTTGGAGACCGAGAGCGGCCCGCCGCGTGCCGCCGACCCGCCGGTGGTGGGCGAGCTCAAGACCGCCCTCAGCTGGATCGGGTTGCTGCCGAAGGAGGACGAGGACCTCATCAAGCGCGTGGTCGGGATCGGCGGGGACTCGGTCGTCTGCTGCGACGAGGCGGGCAGCGTCACCGTGAACGGCGTGCCCGTGGAGGAGCCCTACGTGCACGCCGGGAACGAGCCGTCGACCATCCCCTTCGACGTGACGGTGCCTCAGGACCACGTCTTCGTCATGGGTGACCACCGGTCGAACTCGGCTGATTCACGCTTCCACCTCGACGGTCCGGCCGGCGGATCGGTGCCGGTGGATCTGGTGGTCGGGAGGGCAGGCGTCATCGCCTGGCCGTATGCTCACTGGGGTCGTCTCGGCGGCTCGGGGGTGTTCGACACGGTGCCCGAGCCGTAGGCGGTCGCCGCACGGTGCCACCGCGCGGGGCGCCGTACACCCGAGGCCGAAAGAAAAGCCGGAACTCCCGACCCCTGCGGAACTCCCGCTCGTTATGGGAGTGAACCTGTGAGCCTGTTCCGTCCCTCGGGCAGGTCGCCGAGCGTTGAGGAGTCGATGTGGGGGATGTGGCAGTCGGAGCACGGTCCGGGGGTCCCGACGGGCCGGATCGCCGTCCGTCGTCGGGTAGCCCCGAGGCGGACGAGGCGGGCGCCGACCACGGGGGACGTGGCCCGGACCCCGACGGTGCGACCCCGCGCGGGGCCGGCGACGAGAGCGGTGACATGGACGGTCGGACACCTGGACCGGCGGAACCCGGCGAGGGCGAGGACGGCGGCCGCGAGGGACGCGGGCGGACGAAGAACCGTTCGTTCTGGAAGGAACTGCCGATCCTCATCGGCGTCGCGCTGGTACTCGCGCTGCTGATCAAGACGTTCCTACTGCAGGCGTTCTCCATCCCGTCGGACTCGATGCAGAACACGCTGCAGCGAGGCGACCGGGTGCTCGTCGACAAGCTGACCCCCTGGTTCGGCGCCACGCCCGACCGGGGAGAGGTCATCGTCTTCCGCGACCCGGGCGGCTGGCTGCCGCCCCCGGTCGACGAGGGCGGCTTCTGGCCCACGGTGCAGGAGGGGTTGAGCCAGATCGGCCTCATGCCCTCCGCCGAGGACCAGAACCTCATCAAGCGAGTGATCGCGGTCGGCGGCGACACGGTGGAGTGCCAGGAAGGCGGCCCCGTCACCGTCAACGGTGTGGCGGTGCAGGAGATGGACTTCATCTTCCCCGGCAACTCGGCGTGCGACGACCGGCCGTTCGGGCCGATCGACATCCCGGAGGGCCGGCTGTGGGTCATGGGCGACCACCGTCAGGATTCCCAGGACTCGCGTTTCCACATGAACGGCCCCGGGGGCGGGACGGTCTCCGAGGACAGCGTCGTGGGCCGTGCGATCGTCGTGGCCTGGCCGATCAACCGCTGGTCCGTGCTGTCGGTACCGGAGGGCTACTCTTCGCTGGACAACGCGATGGCGGTGGCGGTCCCGGGTGCCCTCGGGGTGGCGGGTGCCGTTCCCCTGGTGCTGCTCCGGCGCCACCTGGTCAATCGGCCGCAGCGCTGACCGACGACTCGTCGACGGCCCGCCGCGGTGGCGGGGCCGTCGACGCCCCGTTCCTCACGAGCGGCGCCCCGTGCGAGGCCTCTCCCCGCGGGGCCATCGCCGGAGAGGGCGCGACGTGCCGACCAACCGGGCCGGGCACCGGGAGCCGTCACCGGGGCGGTGGGAGGCGCCGGGAGCGCCGTACCGTCACCGCTGGGTAGGGTCACGGTTCGAAGGTCGGGAAGACGGAGGACGTCATGAGCGCAGCACGTCGCGGACGAGGGCGCCTCGGGCGCCTGTTCGCCAACCTCATCGTCGCTGTGGGCTGCGTGCTCTTCCTGGGCGGGTTCGTCATGGCAGCCTTCCTGTACCAGCCCTACCTCGTCCCCACCGACTCCATGGCGCCGACCGTCTCGGCCGACGACCGGGTGGTGGCGCAGCGGATCGACGGCCACGAGGTGCGGCGCGGGGACATCGTGGTCTTCCGTGACTCCGCATGGAGCGAGCTTCCGATGGTGAAGCGCGTCGTCGGCGTGGGCGGTGACCACGTCACGTGCTGCGACGAGCGGGGCCTGCTGCAGATCAACGACGTGTCGGTGCCGGAGCCGTACCGTGCGGAGGGCGGCCCTGCCTCCCGGCACGATTTCGACGCCCGGGTGCCCGAGGGCGAGCTCTTCCTGCTCGGGGACGAGCGGCTCGACTCGGTGGACTCGCGTTCGCTGCTGGCCGACGGCGGGACCGGGACCGTGAGCCAGGACGCCGTGGTGGCACGAGTGGAGGCGGTGGCGTGGCCGCCCGGGAGGGCGGGCCTGGTCTCCCGGCCGGCTGTTTTCGGCGAGCTGCCCGGTGGGGTCTCCGAGCCGGGGCCGCTCCGCCTGCTGGTCACGTCGACCGTCGTGGGAGCCGTTCTGATCCTCGTGGGCTCGACGACCGGCGCGATCACCGCGCGTGTCGCCCGCCGGAAGGCGTAACGTTCACTCTGGCGGTAGGGGTGACGCTGGGTGACCGTGTGTGACATCGTGCGCACCTCCTCCGCCGTCAAGCACAATGTGTGGACGGAACGGCTGAAGGGATCACGCGATGAGCGCCGAGGATCTCGAGAAGTACGAGACCGAGATGGAGCTGAAGCTCTACCGGGAGTATCGGGATGTGGTCGGACTCTTCACCTACGTGATCGAGACGGACCGGCGCTTCTATCTCACCAATGACTATGAGATGCAGGTCCACTCGGTGCAGGGTGAGGTGTTCTTCGAGGTCTCGATGGCGGACGCCTGGGTGTGGGACATGTACCGGCCGGCTCGCTTCGTCAAGCAGGTCCGCGTGTTGACGTTCAAGGACGTGAACATTGAGGAGCTCAACCGGAGCGAGCTCGATCTCACCCAGGACTCCGGCTTCGGCTCGTCCGGGGAGCCGAGCGGCTGAGCCCGCTCGCTGCCACCGGCGCCGTGGGGGAGGCAGGTCATCCCTGCTGGCGCCCGTCACCCGCAGGGGTGACGGAGTTTTCCACAGGCAGCTGGTTTTCCACCAAGATCAACACGGGGCGTGGGCCCGCTGTCATTGTCCGGACATGTTCGCACCACGAAACCCGTGCAGCCGATGGCTGCTCCCCGCGATTGCCCTTGCCGCTGCCGCGCTGGCGTGCGCCGTCGGTCTCCCGCTCGGTGAGGCCACCGCCCGAGCCGAGGGTGGGACGAGCGGCTCCGATGCGGCTGCGCCCTCTTCCGCGAAGGGCGGCCCGCGTGCCGACCGCCTACGTGACCACCCGCCGACTGTGGCCCCCGTCCCGGAGCCGCCGCCCACCCGGCGCAGGGTCGGCGGGACCGACGAGCTGAGCGAGTCCCCTCCGGCCGGCGCGGGCCCGGGGCCCGTACCGGGCAGCGACGCTGTGCTTACCTCCCCGCTTCCTTCTCCGGTGCCGCCGTCGGAGGAACCGCCCGCAACGGGGCCCGGCGGTGCCGTCCCACCCACCCCACCGGGCTCGGGCTCCGACGACGCCTCCGCCGCTGCCGCCGCACGTCCGTGGACCCCCGGGGCGGGCGGCGACTGGCCGCTGTCCCCGCCGCCCGCACTGCTCCGGCTGTGGGAGCCTCCGGCCGCACCGTGGGCGCCGGGCCACCGAGGGGTGGATCTCGCCGCGCGACCGGGGCACGCCGTCCGCGCGGCGGTGCACGGCCGGATCTCCTTCGCGGGGCCGGTCGCCGGCCGCCCCGTGCTGGTCATCGCGGTGGCCGGGACCACCTTGCGGCTGACACACGAACCCGTCGTCGCGACGGTCGCCGTCGGCGCCACTGTCCGGCGAGGCGACATCGTCGGTGTGGTGGCCGAGGGCCCGTTCCACTGTGCCGAAGGATGCGTCCACTGGGGTCTCCTGGACGGCAGCACCTACCTGGACCCGCTGTCGCTGCTCCGCCGTGGGCCCTCACGCCTGCTTCCGGTACTCGACGTGCCGCTTCCCTCGCCCTCCGGTGTCGAAGCGCTCCCCCAGCCGGTACCCGACGCGGCCCCCGCTGCTGTGCGGAGTTCCGGACCCGCGCGCCGCGCGGCCCCGGCGCGCCGCACCGCTGCTGCCGCGACGCAGAGAGGTACCCGGCCGGGGAGCGGCCCAGGACCGTCGCGGTGGACGGCACCGCCCATGAGCCGGCGAACGAAACGACCCCCCGGGGCGTCGCCGCGGGCGGGAAGACGAGCGAACCCCCGAACGCGGGCTCTCCACCGTCGCACGGATCGAGGCGCCGCCGCGACCGACCGTGGTGCCGACTCGAAACCCGGCCCGGGCCCCGCCGAGGACGTGTGGAGCGGCGGGGCGGTGCGGCGCGACCCGCGCGTGACCGCCGGTCGAGGCAGGGTGGGGCGCCGCCCTCCGCCGGTGAGGGCAGGTCAGGAGAGGTGAATCACCCTCCGGCAGCCGGCGTCCTCCCCGGCGCGGAACGGGGTGAGATCAGGGCAGCGACCCCGCGGCGCCCCGCAGCGCGAGTGAGACGGCGTTCTCCGCGACGAGAGCCCGTTCCTCCACGCCGAGCGCTGCGCGCCGCACGGCTGCGTCGACCACCCCCTGCAGCAACACGGCGGAGAGTCTCGGGTCGGGGTGACCCAGCTCTGCCAGGACTGTCACCACCAGGTCGACGAGGGAACCGTGGGCGGCACGGATCTGCTCGCGAGCCCCGGTGTCCAGTTCGGCCGCCGCTATCGCCACCACCGCCTGGTGGCGCGCGTCCCCCGCGAGTGCGAGTTGTGCCCGGACGTACGCCTCCAGCTGCGCCCGGGGGGTGGTGGCCGCCCGCACCGCCTCCTCCACCTCCGCCGCCCAGCGCGGGAAATCTGCGGCGCACAGCGCCTCGACCACCGCGCCCCGTGAACGGAAGTACTCGTACACCGACGACCGGGCCAGCCCGGTGCGCTCCGCGAGCGCGGGGAACGTCAGCGCTTTGGTCCCGCCCGAGGACAGGAGGTCGCGGGCAGCAGCCAGCAGTGCCTCGCGCTGCTGGCGACGATGCTCGGCCACAGAGGCCGCAGTGATCCTCGGCACGGGCCCAGCCTAGAGCCATCGGGCACGGCACAGCACCGTCCGGGACCACTTCGGCCGGTGGGCACGGGGGAGGGCGCCGGGCGCGCGAGCCCCGGGGAGCGGCGCCGTACGGGGCCGATCGCGCGTTCGGCACGGGCGAGTGTGCTCGGCGCGGCGGCGCCCGGGGCTGGGCGCAGGCCGGCCGAAGGTGCCGGGACCGGAGTGCCATCCGGCGTACGCCGCGTGGAGTCCGGCCGTGACGGGCCCCTGGCTCGGCCGGCAGACGTGTCCGCTGGGCCGTCGCGCGGGTCAGCGCCGGACGTCGCTGAGCTTGGCGCGCAACTGAAGCACCGACTTGCTGTGGATCTGGCTGACGCGGCTCTCGGTGACCCCCAGGACCTGGCCGATCTCGGCGAGCGTCAGCCCTTCGTAGTAGTAGAGGGTGACGACGGTCTTCTCCCGTTGGGGGAGTGTGTTGATCGCCCGTGCCAGCAGCCGGCGGAGTTCACGGTCCTCGGCGACCTCGACCGGATCGTCGGCCGACCGGTCCTCCAAGGTGTCCATCAAGCTGAGGTCGCCCTCGCCGCCCACGTGCAGCATCTCTTCCAGCGCCACAGTGTTGGCGAGGGACAGCTGCCCGAACAGCGCGTGAAGCTCCTCGACCGGAATACCCATCTCCTGCGCCACCTCCCCCTCCGAGGGGGTCCGGTGCAGCTCGGCCTCCAGCGCCGCATGGGCACGTTCGAACGCCCGAGCCTTCTGGCGCACCGAGCGAGGAATCCAGTCCAGTGCCCGCAGCTCGTCGATCATCGCCCCGCGGATCCGGGTGATCGCGTAGGTCTCGAACTTGATCGAGCGGCCGGGGTCGAACTTCTCGATCGCGTCGATCAGTCCGAAGATCCCCGAGGACACGAAGTCGGCCTGCTCGACGTTGGGCGGCAGCCCCACGCTCACCCTGCCGGCGACGTACTTGACCAACGGCGAGTAGTGAAGGATCAGCTGCTCCCTGAGCCGTTCGCCTCCGGTCGCCTTGTAGCGGTGCCACAGCTCCTCGAGCGTCGTGGGCGGACGGTGGGGCACGGTCCTCTCCGGCGCGGCCGCGTCCGGAGCTTCCGGAACCGGCGCGGGGGGTCCGGGGGTGCGCTGTGGCATGCGTCGTCTGCAACCGTTCTACGGTGGTCTGTGCGAATGGTGCCGGTTCGAGCGGAACCTCGGTGAGCGTAGCGTGACATCAGCGCCGCGCTGCGCATATAGCCCCGGGACGCCCATGCGCAGATACGTTCCGCCCACCGCACCGTGGTGTGACGCCATCACTCGCGCCCGGGGCGCATCGACGGCGCGTCGGACCGCACGCCCCGTCGCAGCGCCCATGACTCACCGTCCCGTTCGACGTAGCCGAAGGCGCACAGCTCCAATAGGGCCGCATGCGTCGCGGCGACGCCGCAGCAGGCGTCGGCGGCGATCTGCGCGACCGGCGCCGAACCGCGGGGCGGCACCGCCCCCAGGACGCGCCCCGCCGGTTCGGCCAGGAGATCACGCGGATCGGAACGCCCGGCGACATCCGCCAGCTCGCCCATCGCCCCCACCAGTTCGATCACCTCCTCGGCGCGCGACACCAGGTGGGCCCCGCCGCGCAACAGTTGGTGGACCCCGTCGGACTGCGCCGACAGCACCGAACCCGGGACGCCCATCACGTGCCTGCCCAGCGCCGAAGCGCGCCGTGCTGTTGCCAGCGCCCCGCTGCGTGGGGCCGCCTCCACCACGACCGTGCCGCGGGTCAGCGCGGCCAGGAGCCTGTTCCGCTGCAGGAACCGGTGGCGGGTCGGATGACCGCCGGGAGGCAGTTCACTCACCACCAGCCCCTGCGACCGGATCCGCTCCAACAGGCCGGCGTGGCCCGCCGGGTAACCGGTGTCCACCCCCGACGCCAGGACGGCAACGGTCCGGCCTTCGCCACGCAGCGCCCCTTGGTGGGCGGCGCCGTCGATGCCGTACGCCGCGCCCGACGCGACGGTCCAGCCCCGGGTGGCAAGACATCTGGCGAGGTCGGTGGCCACCCACGATCCGTAATCGGTGCAGGCGCGGGCACCCACCACGGCCACCGAGCGCAGTGCGAGCAGGCGCAGCGAAGCGGTGCCCCGGACCCACAAGCCGATCGGGGCGGCAGTGCCCAGGTCGGCCAGCTGAGTGGGCCACTCGCCGTCGCCCGGGCAGATGAACCGTGCGCCGCACGCTGCGGCCCGGGCGAGCGAGGCGTCAGGGTTCGTGCGGGTGACGCGATGCCGGAACCCTTCCCACCGGCGGAGCGGCAGCGGATGTCCCGGGGTGCCCTCGCGCAACGCGCGCCAGACCTCTGCCGGGCCGCGCTCGGCCACCCAAGCCCCGACCGCGGTGTCGCCGGGCTCGGTGACGGCGGACAGCGCCACGCGGGCCATCCGCTCCTGCTCGCACGCCGGCACCCCGCCCGCACGCGGATCCCCGCTCGGTGAGGGGGCCGGGCCCTCCTGCCTCCCGTGACACTCGCCCGGCTCCCCGCCGTCCCCGTCACGACCGGGACCCTTCGCTCCGGACGCCCCGGCCGTGGCGGCCGATCGACGGCACGCCTCGTCGGGCGACGGGCGTTCGTGAGCAAGGCTGCGTCCGGGCAGGCCTCCGTCGCCCGCTGTGGCCCGCCTCACGGCAGGCTCCCGACGAGTCCCGCGCCCCGCACCACTCCCGACCGCAGGGACAGCGCGGCGTCCATGTCGGAGGCGGTCGGCCGGTCGTGGCCGGCCAGGTCCGCGACGGTCCACGCCACCCGCAGGACGCGGTCCAGACCCCGGGCTGTCAGCAGACCTCGGTCCATGTCCTGCTCGGCCCGGACCAGCGCCCCGGGCGCCGGTGGCCAGTGGGACCGCAACTCATGACCCGGAACGGCACCGTTGACCTGCCAGGGGCGGCCGGCGTAGCGCGCTGCGGCGCGCTCACGCGCCGCCACGACCCGCGCGGCCACGGTCGCCGTGCCCTCTCCCGGGCCGGCCGACAGCAACTCGGCGCGACCCACCGGCTCCACCGGTACACGCAGGTCGACGCGGTCCATCAGCGGGCCGGACAGCCGTGCCCGGTAGCGCCGCACGGTGTGGGGTGTGCACTCGCACCCGCCGGCGGCGGTGCCGTGCCTCCCACAGGGGCACGGGTTCGCCGCCATGACGAGCAGCAGCCGCGCGGGAAGCCGCACGACCCCGGCCGACCTGGCGATGACGACCTGACCCGACTCCAGGGGCTGACGCATCGCGTCCAGAACGCGTCCACTCATCTCTGCCGCCTCGTCGAGGAAGAGGACTCCGTGATGGGCGAGCGAAACCGCCCCCGGTCGGGGCAGGCCGGAGCCACCGCCGACCAGCGCCGCCATGGAGGCGGAGTGGTGCGGCGCGCAGTAGGGCGGCCGGTCCAGCAGGGGGCGGCCCTCCGGGAGGGTGCCGCTCACCGAGTGCACCGCCGTCACCTCCAGCGCCTCCTGCCGTGTCAGTGGGGGAAGCAGCCCCGGGAGCCGTTCGGCGAGCATGGTTTTGCCCGCGCCCGGGGTCCCCTTCAGGAAGAGGTGGTGCCGCCCGGCCGCGGCGATTTCCAGCGCGCGTCTCGCGGTGCGCTGCCCGGCGACCTCGGAGAGGTCGGGCCGGTGCTCGGAGCCCGCGCCGGTCGTACAGAGCCCTGCGGCTGCGCCCGGCGGCAGCACCGACGAGACGTCCGGACCCTCGCACGCGGGTTCCTCGGGCACCTCGGCTCCCGTCAGCACAGCCACCAGCTGGCGGAGGCTGCGTACCCCGAGGACCGAGACCCCGGGGACGAGCGACGCCTCGGTGGCATTGGCCTCGGCCACCACCACACGCCGGCACCCCGCCTCCACCGCGGCGAGCACCGCGGGCAGCACCCCGTGGACCGGCCGGACCCGGCCGTCCAGCCCGAGCTCGCCGACGAGGACCAGCTCCGCCACCGTGGTGGGTTCGACCTGCTCGGCGGCGGCCAGCACCGCGCAGGCCACGGCGAGGTCGAAACCCGACCCGGCCTTGGGCAGCGCGGCAGGGCTGAGCGCTACGGTGAGCTTCTTCTGCGGCCAGGGCACCCCCGAATTGACCACGGCGGACCGCACGCGGTCGCGCGCCTCGCTGAGCGACTTGTCGACCAGCCCCACCAGCGTGAAGGCGGCGACGCCCGGTTCGAGGTCCGCCTGGACCTCGACCACGACCCCCTCGACCCCGGTGACGGCCACGGAGCAGGTGCGAGCGAAGGTCATCAGCCCACCCCTCGCGCGTGTTCCACCACGGCCGAACCGCGGCGTGGCAGCAGCACGCCGACGAGGTCGATGCGCACGCCGCCGCCGGGCGGCGCGCCGTACCGGGGCAGCCATCTCGCCGCCAGCCACTCCTCCGCCAGCAGCCGCAGCCGGACCAGCTGCCGCGGGCCCAGGCCCGCCATCGGGTGCTGCGGGCCTCCGGCGGTCCTGGTCTTGACCTCGCACACGACCACCGTCACCGATGACGAGGGCGCCTCGGCCCGCGGCCCTGTCCCTGACTCGCGTGCCACGATGTCGATCTCTCCCGCCCGGCACCGCCAGTTGCGATCGATCACCGTCATGCCGCTCTCGCCCAACAGGCGTGCCGCGACCTGTTCCCCGTACCGTCCCACTGCCCGTCGTCGGTTCATCGAGCCTCACCTCCGCGGCACACGGTGGACCACGGAACGGCCCGCTCGCGGCGGGCTGTGGACAACCGGGCCGCTGTGGACAACTCGGCCACCCCCAAGAGTGGCGGGCGCGGTTTCGTTGACGCGGCCCGGTGGCCCGCAGGGCCGCCGGGGCCCCGCGGCGGTGGCACCGGCAGCGAGATGCGACGCGCGCTCCCGTGCCCCACCTGGAGCGGGCAGAGCGGAGCGCCGCAGGGGGCGTGCGCCCCCGCGCGCCACCGAGCGTCCGCGTGTCTCCGACGGCCGGCGGGCCCGGCCGCCGCCCCCGGGGGGGGGGG